>JAEZYZ010000069.1 GCA_023418705.1 Pseudomonadota bacterium
GGGGGGGGGGGGGGGGGGGGGGTGTTTTTGGGGGGGGGGCGCCCGCGCCCCCCCGCGACCCCTCTAGCGATCAGACGAGCCGAACCGACTCGGCCCGCGGGCCCTTCGGGCCCTCGCTCTCCACGTACTCGACGCGCTGTCCGGTCTGGAGCTCGTCGAACGAGACGCCCTGGAGCGCCGAAGAATGGAAGAACAAATCCCTGCCGGAATCCGTCGAAATAAAGCCAAAACCCTTATCGGTCAGGCGCTTGATGTTGCCTTCTGCCACTTGGTTCCTAACTGCGTCGTCACCTTGCCGAGCGCGCTCGGTTCGCGGACGCCGCGCTCCCTTCAATACGCCTTCCCCTCCACCGCGTCCAGTACGTCCCGACCGACTCATCGCATTCTCGAAGCTTTCAATCGCCGCTTTGCGGCCGGACTCCAGCGACGGGGAGCGCTCTGCCTCGCGCGCCGCACGCCAAGCAGAGCGGGGGTTCAGAACGCCACCCCGAGACTCAGCGACGCGAGCCCCTGTACCGCCACGGGCGCCGAGTGTTGATCGTCGATGGCGATCACCGCACGCGGGAAGAGCGCGATCGCGCTCACATCGAGGCCGGCGCTCACGGTCTGGTCGAAGAAGTATCGAAGGCCGGCGCCGGCGTTGGCGATCACACTCCAAAACGCGTCCGTCTGCGCCACGAGCGGCGGCTCGACCACCCCCGTGGCTTCGAGATGATAAGCGCCGGCACCGATGAAAGGTCCCCATTCGAGGCGGGACCCCGGCGTGCCGCTGGAGAAGATCCAGCCCAGGCGCAGGAGCGCCAGCTCCTGCCGCACGCTGGCGCTGCCGATGCGAGCGTCGAACGCACCACCGAAGAGCGGCCCGCCCAGATCGATCCCGATCGCCAGCCGCTCGATCGGGCGAAAGCTTGTGCCAAGCGATAGCCCGACGCTGGACCCGAGCGCCGGGGTGTGCAGCACCATCCCTCCGATTTGGACCTGAAAGCGCGGGACTTGCTGCGAGAAGCGCACGACTTCCATCGGCGGCGGGCCAGGCACCACGCCCACGACATCCTCGGAGGGCCGCTCGCCGGGGGCAAGCTCGAGCAAGCTCGCTCGCAACAGATCCGCCGCCCGCACCGCGAGCAACGTGGGACCGTGCGCCGACGGCTCGATGCGGAGCTTGCGCGCGGTGGTCTTGCCCGTGACCCGGTCGACGATCCAGATCTCGGCGGTGGTACCGCTCTGGCTGCGTTGCAGCGCGATGGCGGCGAACGCGCCCCGCGCCTGCGCCTCACGTTCGAGCTCGTCGGCGGCTCGCGGTCTTGGTCGATCCTCCAGCACCACCACCTCGAACGCGTGCAGCTCGAGCTCGGCGCGCAGCCGCCCGAACGCCTCGAACAGCGTCGGATCCGTTCTGGGAGGCCGGGCGAGCAGGACCCGCTGAGCGACGGCGACGCGCGGGACCACCACGAGCAGGGCAGCAACGATGACCGCTCGCAGCGCGCGCCACGCCCTCACGGATCGCCCGAAAGCTGCCGGGCCATCGTCGCGTGCACTCCCTTTGGATAAAGGCGGAGATACTCCCGCGCGGTCGCGCGCGCGGCGGCGGGACCGTCGACGAGCTTCACGGCGCGCATCTTACCGGCCAGGGCCTCGGCCGCAAAGGCGCCGCTCGGCCCCTCTCGCAGCGAGGTTTCGTACCAACGCTTCGCGCCGTCCGCATCCCCTCGGTTCTCGTGGACCCGTCCGAGCAGGAACGCCGCCCGACTACCGTGCGTGCCAGCGTGCCGGGCGCGCAACGCGAGCAGCGCTTTCTCGGCGAGATCACCCCGCCCCACGTAGCGGGCGGCGTCCGCGAGGGCGCTCAAATCCTCGGCGGCGCAGCCTGCGAGACAAGCCGGTAGCCCACGAGCGGCGGCCTGATCCACGACCCGTTGAAACTCCCCCTTGGAAACGAGCTTCGACCAACCGAGCTTCGGACGCGACCCAGCCGCCGGAGGGATCGCGCTCGGTGAGGGAACGAGCGCCGGCCGATCGGGCAGCTCGGGCGGCGCCTCGCTCGATGCCTCGTCTGCCGAGGAGGGCCGAGCTTCCGCCTCGGGAGACGGGCGAGGCTCGCCTGCCTCGGGCGGCGGCTCGACATCCGTGACCAGCATCGTCCGCCGCTTCGCATCGCCAATGAAACGCTGTCCCGCCCGCACGCTCACCGCGCCCGACCCCGCGTACCCCTCGATCTCGACGGAGCCTTCCTTCAACGTCACTTCTATCTTCGACTGGTTGCCGTCCCAGGCCAGCATGAAGCGTGTGCCCGTGACGCGTACCTGGAACGGTCCCGCGCTGAAGCGCCAGTTGCTCCGCTCGGTGTGAGCGACGACGACGTCCAGACGCCCGCCTTCGACGGCGACGTGCGCGCCGCCTTGCGCCGCATGCGGTTCGATCCGCAGGCGCGCGCCCTCGGACACGCGGATCTCGCTGCGATCGGAGAAGGTGATCCGAGCGGGGCGGTGCTGCGCGGCGCGCACGTACCCCCCCTCGCTGGTGGCGCCCTCCACGGTGTAACCGAGCCCCTGCTCGGGGTTCCAGAGCACCAAGAGCCAGACCAACGCCACGCCCGCCGCCAGCGCCAGCGGTCCGCCATACCGCCAATGCCCAAAGCTCGCCGAGACCGGCCGCGCGCGCTCGCGGTCGAGGCGTCCCAAGAACGCGGCGCGCGCCCGGAGACGTTCGGTCGCGTCCAGCTCCCCGGCGCGTCGCAGAAGCTCCGCCGCCGCATCCACCCCTCGTTCGGATTCGGTCATGACCAGGCTCCCTCGGTTTTGGACAGAAACTCGCGCAGCGCCGGCTCGCGCGACTTGAGCAACAGCGCTCGCGCGCTCTCGAGCTCCCGCCGCACCGTCGACTCCGAGACGTTCAGCGCTGCGGCCACCTCCAGCATCTCGAGCCCTTGCACGTGCCGCAGGACGAAGGCCATCCGCCGGCGTGCGCTGAGCCGCTGGAGAACTCGATGCAGCGCACGCAGTACCTCACGGTGCTCGACGTCGACGCGATCGATCCCCCGGTCCGGCACCTCGCCGGTGGGCGACAGGCCGACCAGGCGGCGCACGCGCCGTCTGCGGATCTCTTGCGCGGCGACCCGGACCGCCATCGACGCCAGGTACCCGCGCAGGGCCGCCCCGTCCTGGATCCGCGCCGCACCTTTGAGCAGCGCCATAAAGACATCCTGGACCAGGTCTTCGAGCTCGGGATCGGAGCCGAGCGCACCGTAGAGCACACCGCGGACCAGCGCCGAGTATCGATCCCAGATAGCGGCGAGCGCGTCCCGCTCGCCGGCGGCCGCTCCCGCGACCAAGCTGGCATCCGATCGCTTTTCTGCCGGAAACGGCACCACGGCGGGCACCGGAGCCGAAGCAGAGCGCGACGAGTGAACCATTTCAGCTCATAGGTTGCGCCGGGGGCTCAGGGCCCGCCAAGAAAAATTCCCTCGCTTTCGGGCGGGGGGCGGCCGCCGAGCTCCCGCTCGCCTTGCAACCCGCGGGGCGCCCCTTCAGCCTATCAGGCGCCTCGAGCATGCCCCCGCACCTGCACCGACC
>JAEZYZ010000098.1 GCA_023418705.1 Pseudomonadota bacterium
CAAAACCGGCACGAAACGACCTGCGCAAGAGGCTGCACGGGAGACCGTACCCCCGCGACCGCCCGCCGCGCCAGCGCCGGAGACGGTGACCTCGCGACCGCCCGCCGCGCCCGCGCGGGAGACTGCGACCTCGAGACCGCCCGCCACGTCGGCGCGGGAACCTGTGACGTCGCGACCGCCCGCCGCGCCGGCGCGGGAAGCGGTGACCTCGCGACCACCCGCCGCGCCAGCGCGGCGCCACGTGAGCGCTGCAATCCGCCGTGAGGTGTGGGCGCGCGACGCGGGGCGATGTGCTTACACCGACCATCGCGGACGACGCTGCCCGGAGACTGGCGGCTTGGAGCTGCACCACCGCGAAGCGCACGCGCTGGGCGGCACCGACACCGTGGACAACCTGGAGCTTCGGTGTCCTCCCCACAATTTGCTGGCTGCCGAGCAGGACTTCGGCCGAAGCCACATGGACCGCAGGCGCGGCAAGGCGCCGCCCAGCCTCGCTGCGCGAGAAGGATCCGACCTCGCGGGCGGCGGAGCCAGATCTGACCCTGCAACGTAGCCAGGTCCGGAAGCGACGTGATCCGTGCGCGATCCACGCCGCTACCAGGAGCATTCATCGGCGGCGGCGTGCAGTCTCCACCGCAGATGGACAGCAACACCCCTCTGCTTTCGCTCCCATCTTGGTCGCTATTGAGGCAGGTCGTTTCCTCGAACATGACGACTGCCCCGTGCCAACGTGGCTTGAAGCACCGCCCCTTGCGAATTCAAGGTGCCAACCTTGGTGGGGTTCTACAACTGGATTGCTGCGCATGGCCTGGACGTCCATGGCACGATTGAACAGTAGGCTATCGACGTTCATCCGGTAGCCGTTCTGGCGACCGGGTTGCGACGGGTGTCCTGAGTGCGCGGTTCCGTGCACGATGAACGGGTCCGACGGCCCGGCAGCTTGCAGGGCTCAGGGCGCTCAGCACGTGACACCCGTCGAATTTCCCACGCGAAATGGGATATGGTCTCGGGATGAATCAGGATTTGCTGATCATCGGTAGCCACCTGGGCAGCGCGATGCTCGCCGGCGGCGTGATCGGTTTGGAGCGGACGTACCACGCGCGGCCGGCGGGGTTCCGGACCCACACCCTGGTCTGCGTCGCCTCCAGCCTGTTGATGCTGGTGACGCTGTATCAGTGGCAGTGGCTGCCGGGGGTGCCGATGGAGACGGTGCGCACCGATCCGACCCGGATGGCCCAAGGCATCATGACGGGCATCGGCTTCCTGGGGGCGGGGGTGATCTTCAAGGAGGGTCTCAGCGTGCGCGGGCTGACGACCGCGGCCTCGATCTGGATGACGGCCGCGATCGGGATCCTGTTCGGCGTCGGCTTCTGGATCCCCGCGGTGCTGGCCACGGCGATCACGCTCGGCGTCCTGTCCGTGTTCCGCAGCGTCGAGAACTGGATGCCGCAACACACCTACGTGCACCATCACATCAGCTTCGCTCGCGAGGATGCGATGCCGGAGGACGAGGTCCGCGCCCTGATCGCCAGCTACCAGTTCACGATCGCGCACATGAGCTACCGCGTGACGGGCGACGGCTCGGAGTTCGAGTACCGGATGATCCTGCGCACCTCGGATTCGAACAACGCGAGCCGACTCGCCGAGAAGCTGCGAACGCTGCCCCGCGTGCGCACGTTTCGGATGTCGCCGACCGGGGACTGAGCGCCAGGGGCCCTAGCGTCAACCGTCCTGGGGCGACGCTCGCCGGACGAGTTCCTCTACAAGCTCTACCAGACGGGATGACGGACATCCTCCGCTCTCCGCCCCTTCCCCGACTTTCGCGAAGAAATCCGAAAAAATCGCCAGGTCTCGTGAAGATTTCGGGTGGGAACCGGCTCTAAGGTGCGGGCAGGCGAAGCCAGCATGGCCGCCGTCCTTCGCCGTCCTTCGCCGTCCGCCCGCCGCAGCCTGCTCCGCCTCGAGAGGCTCAGACGTCAGGAGATCGATGAACCGTTGTTTCCGCCATTGGGCAGCCCCGCTCTTCCTTGCTGGTCTTCTGTTGCCCGCCGCCTGCGGCGGGGGGGCCGAGCAACCCGAGGATAGCCTCGATGCCGGAAACTCGGACTCGGCGACGGCCAGGGACTCGTCAGCGGACGACGACGCTTCGGCGGATGCCGGCGCGGATGCGACCCTGACGGACGACGCCTCGACCGAGGAAGATGCCTCGACCGGCGACGCCTCGACCGAGGAAGATGCCTCGACCGGCGACGCCTCGACCGAGGAAGATGCCTCGACCGGCGACGCCTCGACCGGTGACGGCTCGGCCGAGGAAGATGCCTCGACCGGCGACGCCTCGACCGGCGACGCCTCGACCGAGGAAGATGCGTCAACGGGCGATGGCTCGACTGGCGATGGCTCGATCGGCGATGCCTCGATGGACGGCTCGCCAGATGGGGGCTCGGAGCCGCCGCTGGACATTGAGCCAGACCCGTTCGGCTTCGAGCCTCAGGCGGACGTGGGGACGAACGTGTACGCGTTCTCTGGTCCGGTGATCATCAATGGGGTGGACGGCGCGGTCGCCGTTTCGGTCGAAGGTGGGGAGTACAGCATCGATGCGGGGCCGTTCACGGATGCCGATGGCACGATCGCGAGCGGGCAGAGCATCGAAGTGCGTCAAGTGACCGCCCTCGAGGCGTCCACCACGATGACGACGTCCCTCACGGTCGGGTCCGCCACCGAGACGTTCGAGACGACGACCCGCGCGACGCTGAGCAACTCGCCGCCCGCGCGCGTGCTCTTCGCTCCGGACGAACCGTTCAACGGACTCTTGCCCGAAGCGGCCATCACGAATGGCATGCAGCTCCACGTCCTTTGCGCCGCGGATCTGAACGGAGACGGCCATGTGGACGTCATCGCTGCGTTCGATACCCTCGGCATCGTCTGGCTCGAGAACGATGGCGCACCGGCGCCGACCTTCGCCGTCCACGAGGTCGTCGCGCCGCCGTCATCTTCGGGCGACGAGGTAGCGCTCGGCGATCTCGACGGCGACGGCGACCTCGATCTGGTCGTCGAACGCGCGTCACTGGGCGTGGTCTGGCTCGAAAACGGCGGCGGCGCCGATCCGTCCTTCACCGAGCACCCGGTGCTCGCTCCCACGCCATCGACGGGCAGCATCAACACCCGCCTGACGCGGCAGTTCCTGCACCTGCTGGACATCGACGGCGATCTCGACCTCGACCTCCAATTCGTCGAGCAAAACAGCCTCGCAGGTGAACCGCGCCGGCTCTACTGGCTCGAAAACGACGGTGCGGCCGACCCGAGCTTCGCGCTCGTGGACCTGTACGAGACGCCATCGATGGTTCGAGGCGTCGCCCCGGGAGACGTGACGGGTGACGGACGGCCAGACTTCGTCATGCAGGATCTGGACGACGGGATGACGCTGCTGACCAACGATGGCGCGGCCGACCCGACGTTCTCGCAGCGCGACCTGTTCCCCGACGCGATCGACTACCGGGCGGCGGCGGTGGGCGACTGGGACCAAGACGGCGACAACGACCTGGTGGTCTCGGACTACGACGCGAATCGGCTGCTCTTCTTCGAGAACGACGGCGCGCCGGAGCCGGCGTTCGCAGCGACCGCGACCTCTGCCGCGCCTCAAGTCAGCCGTCTGGCGCTCGTCGACGTGGATGGCGACGGTGACCTCGACGTGCTCACGGACAACTTCCTCAACGTCCGCGCGGCGGGGCAGCTCGACCGATTGGAGTGGTACCAGAACACGGGTTCGTTCGGCGACAGGAGCATCGTGCTGCAAACCAACCGGCGCAGCGAAGACTACGGCTGGTTCGACGTGGTTGCGGCGGACCTCGACGGCGACGGCGTCCCTGAGCTGCTCACCAATCGAGGAGATGACACTTTAGACGGTCCCTTCTATCCCCCCTTGGGCTGGTACGACTTGACGGACGTCGCCTACGAGGTCGCCGAAGGCAGCTCGAGCGCCGAACCGCTCGCCGACCACATCACCGACACCGACGACAACGTGCTGACCTACTCGATCCTCGGCGGCCCCGATGCGGTCCACTTCTCCATCGACGCTGCGGCGGGCACCCTGGGTTTCGAAGCGCCCCCTGTCGACGCGCCGGCGGACTTCGACGGCGACAACGTCTATCGCGTCTGGATCGGCGCCAACGACGGCTACCTCACCACCCACTTCCTCTTCAGCATTTCAGTGACGGGTAGCTAAGCGCCCGGAGCTTACGTTCCCCAGTCGATTGGCGGGCCAAGGGACCGACGACCCGAGGCCCCTTGTTCTCGTGCTTGCCTGCCCCAACCTTCGCCGTGCTCGACTCGAGCCGGAAGAAGACGGACTTCCGAAGGCGGCCGACGCCAGGACCTCCCCCGGCCGAGCGACGGAACAGGAGAGCAGGCATGGAGACGATGGAATTGCACCGCGGCAGGTTGATCGACCACCTCCAGCTGGTCGTCCGCGACCTGGAAGCTTCCCGGACCTTTTACACGGCAGTCCTCGACGTGCTGGGGATCCCGATCGGCGGCACGGGCGATGGCTTCTTCTGGGCGGACGAGCTGGTCGTCTCGACGCCCGACAGCCCCGCCGCCCTGGGCAAGCTGACCGGGCGGCAGCACATCGCGTTTCAGGCCCAGACTCCAGCGGTGGTCGACAAATGCTATCGCGTGGCCCTGGAGAACGGCGGCACCGACAACGGGGCGCCGGGCAAGCGGGCGTACCACCCCGGCTACTACGCGGCCTTCGTGCTCGACCCGGACGGCAACAACATCGAGGTGGTCTACCATGGGGAGGCGCACCGCAGCGTGCCGTCGGTTCAGATCACGTTCTGAGCGGCGAACCAATGGAGTCCCCTTCCCCGGAGCTCTCCTCAGCGGCGGCGATGTCGCTACCATGAGGTGGACGCCGGCTCGCGTCCCGGCCTCGCTGCTGTCGAGCTGGTGATCCGGCTCGCGAGGAAGAAAATCTGCCGGGTGTCACATCCGGCCCGGTCGCCGCCGACGTATGGGTATGAACAACCTTCAGATCGTCATCGTCGGCGCGGGCTACGCGGGGGTCATGGCAGCCAACAACCTCGCGGGCCGCTACGGCGTCACCCTGGTCAATCCCCGCCCGTTCTTCGTCGAGCGGATTCGGCTGCACCAGTTCGTCGTCGACACCCACCCAGCCCGCGTCCCGCTCACCCGCGTCCTGCACCCCGGCGTCCGGCTGGAAATCGGATCGGCGACGCGGATCGCGGCCGCCGATCGGCAGGTCGTCCTGGCGGGCGGCGCCGCGCTGCCCTACGACTACCTCGTGGTCGCCGCTGGCAGCCGGGCTGCGGTGCCGGCGATCCCCGGAACGGAGCACGCTTTCATGGTCGCTGACTGGGAATCGGCGCAGGCGCTGCGAGCGGCGCTGGACGGCGGCGCCACCACGGTGACCGTGGTGGGCGGCGGCCTGACCGGTATCGAGGCCGCCAGTGAGATTGCCGAGCAACGACCCGGCATGCGCGTGCGCCTGATCGCTGCCGGAGCCGTCGCCCAAGGCCTGTCGCGCCGCGCACGAGCGTCGGTCCTCCGACGCCTACAGCGCCTGGGCGTGGAGGTCATCGAACACCGCCGCGTGGAGGCCATCACGCCGCGCTCGGTCCTGGCCGGCGGGGAGACGTTGGCCAGCGATCTCACCATCCTCGCCGCGGGCCTGTCGGCGGCGAGCCTGGCCCGCGACAGCGGGCTGACCGTCGACGACGGCGGGCGGCTCGTGACCGACGCCGCGCTCCGGAGCGTCGACTCCGACCGGATCGTGGCGGCCGGCGACGCCGCCGCTCCCCCCGCGTCGGTGGCGGCGCATGTCCGCATGGCCTGTGCCTCCGCCTTCCCGCTCGGCGCGACGGCCGCTCGCACGGTGGACGCCCTCATCCAAGGCCGCGAGCCCGAGCCCCTGTCACTGGGCTTTTTCGCCCAGTGCGTCAGCATCGGCCGCCGCGGCGGAGTCCTGCAACCGGTCACGCCGGACGACCGTCCCCGCGCCGTGGCGATCACCGGCTGGGGCGGCAAGGCCATCAAGGAGGCGATCTGCAAGGGTACCGTGAAGTGGCTGGCGCGCGAGGGGCGCAGGCCGGGCAGCTATAAATGGCCGGCCGGTCCTCGGCCCCTGGAGAAGCCGGCAGCTATCCCATGACCCACACCGAAGTGTTCGAGCGCCATCGATCGCTGCTGTTCACGATCGCCTACGAGATCGTCGGGACGGCAGCGGACGCTCAGGACGCCGTGCAGGACGCCTACCTCTCGTGGTCGACCGCGGATCTCCAGCAGGTGCGCGACCATCGGGCGTACCTCGCGCGGATCACGACCCGGCGCGCGCTCGACCTTTTGCGCAAGCAGACCCGCCGCCGAGAGGAGTACGTCGGTCCGTGGTTGCCCGAGCCCGTCGCGACCCCGACGGGCGTGGACGGCGACCTCGCCGGCCCGGTGTCGATGGCGATGCTGATCGTGCTGCAGACCCTCGGTCCCATCGAACGCGCCGTGTTCGTGCTGCGCGAGGTGTTCGGCTTCCCGCACGAGGAGATCGCCGACATCGTCGGCAAGTCCAGCGACAACGTCCGGCAGATCGCGCGCCGCGCGCGATCGCACGTCGACGCGAGGCGGCCCCGCTTCGAAGCCGATCCGCAGCGGGCGACCGCCGTCGCCTTGGACTTCCTCGCCGCCGTCCAAGCCGGCGATCTCGCCGGGGTGGTCCGCCTCCTCGCGCCCGAGGTGGTCGCCATCTCCGACAGCGGCGGCCTGGTCTCGGCGGCACGCCGCCCCGTCCACGGCGCCGATCGAGTCGCCCGCTTCCTCGCCGGCTTGTTCGCCAAGGGCAGCCGCCGCAACAAGATCGAGCTCGAGGTCACCAGCTGCAACGGGCTGCCCAGCGTGCTGGTCACCGAGGACGGCGAACGCTCGCTCCTCGTCCTGACCGAGGTCGTCGACGGCAAGGTGTCGGCGCTCTACCTCGTGCGCAATCCAGAGAAGCTGGCGCGCGTGGGCGCGACGCCGCCGTTGTCCGGCCCTCATGACTTTGGCTGAACCATGGCTCGAACAAGGACGCCAGCAAGGGCGGCACAGCGATCACGATGAGACGTCTCTTTGCCGCTCCCGCCCTTGTGCTTCTGACGCTCACTTGCGGCTGCGGACAGACCAAGTCTGACCACGCTGCTCCGAGCTCTGGCGGCAGCTCGAACGCCGGCAGCTCGAACGCCGGCAGCTCGAATGCTGGCGGTACGAACGCTGGGGCAGGAGGGGGTGCGAGTGGCGGCGGCTCGATAGGAGTCGCTCCTGGCTGCGACCTCAGCGCCTGCCGATCGGCAAAGCCGTGCTGCGCCGGAGACACGTGTGGCTACGACGTTTCCATGTTCGGAGCCCGGCTGCCGACTGCCTGCATCGCCCAAAATCAACCCGGCACCCAAACCACGGAGTGCGTGGCGCGCGAACCACTCTGCGATGTCGGCGGGGTCTGTGCTCCGCTTCCCGGCTGCCGACTGCCAGACGGCAGCTGCGGCTATTGGCTGAACGAGCTTCCCCTCGTCGGCGAGGAAGTGATCGTTCATGAGGTGAAAGCCGGCTGCGTCCCCATGTTGCTACTGTCGAACTGGTGATCCTGGTCGCGAGGGAGAAACCCCTTCCCCGGACTCCCTGCCACCCATCGTCCCCGTGGTCTTCCATCACAGCGAAGGCGGCTTCCGTTACTCGGCTCGGTTCGAGCACTTGCTGGACCCGATCGTCCGGCAGATCCCCGCGCTCGCCGCCTGCAACCCCTCCTTCGGCTTCTTGCTCGACGACATCAGCAACGCCTCCGACGCGGAGCTGCGCAGCCGCCGTCTGAACGCCTTCGGCAGCTTGGCCTTCTTGTTCTTACGCCATGGGCGGGCTCACCAGCGCCTGCTCAAAGCCATGCCGACCTGGAGAGACCTGTTCCAGCAGCTCCACTCGACCCCTGACGGCAAGCGTGCGCTGTCCCTGCTTTTTGGCTATCTTTCCATCGTCAGCAACGATCTGGACGCCGAGGCCTTGCGCAACGCCGTCCGCACGGCCATCCCACAAGCCGAGGAGACCCTCATGACTTTGGCTGAACAATGGCTCAAACAAGGGCGCCAAGAAGGCCGCCAAGAAGGCCGCCAAGAAGCACTCCGAGCAATCGTTCTCGAGCAACTCGAGACGAAGTTCGGCGCTCTTCCCGAGAACAGGCGCCGCGACATCGAAGCGGCCGGCGAAGAGACCCTCCGGCGCCTCGCGCAGCGCTTGGTGACGGCCGCTTCGCTCGAAGAGATCTTCGCCTGACCCAGCCTGGTCAGGAAGGTGGCCCCGCGCGTGTGGAACGAGCTGATGGACGACCTGCGCGCGGGGCAGCTACGATGAGGGCTTCGCCCTTCAACCCGTAGACTCATGACCGGGGCACCGAAAACAGGGCGCGGCTCGACGGCTTCGACGACACCACCGGCGCGTCCGAGTGCCGCAAAGGGGACGCGAGCACGATTGGACGGCACGCTCTTCTTGGCGGAGACGTGCGCGCTGTACGTGGGCCCTCTCGTCGCCACGGCGCACCACGCACACCACAGCGCTCAGATCGTCGTCGCGCCGGAGGGGCTGGCGGTCCAGGACGGCGCTGGCGGTCGCGTTCAGACCCGCGCCGCGGTCATTCCGCCACGCCGGGTACATGCGCATGGAGCCTGTGCGTTCGCTGCGGTGCTGTTTCTCGACGGCGACGACCCCGTGAGCCAAGCGCTCGCTTGCGAGGCCGAGGCTCGCTGCGAGACGTGGAGCTCGGATTCGCTCGACGTCAGCGTCGACCGCGATTCGACGCCCGCCTCGGCACGGACGCTGATCGCCGCGATCCTCGCCGCGGTCGAACCCGGTCACCGACCGAAGGCCCAGCACCCGGCAGCACGGCGGATGCGCGCGTCTCTGGACCGGTCGGACCACGCCGATCTCGCGAGCCTGTCACGCGAGGCTGGGCTCTCGCCGCGACAGATGCGTCACGCCTTCGCGCGCGATGTGGGGCTGCCGCTCCGAGCGTACCTGCGGTGGAAGCGCCTGCGGCGAGCGATCGACGCCGTCGCTGCCGGCGAGAGCCTGAGCACCGCAGCGGTGTCCGCCGGGTTCGCAGACAGCGCCCACCTGAGCCGCGTGTTCCGGGAGCAGTTTGGCCTGACGCCGACGCAGGGGTTGACCTCCGTCAGGTGGCGGACCCTCGACTGACGAGGAACTCCGGAATTCCGTCCCGCCGGCGCGGCATCCCCGACTGGAACATGACCGCGTCGATATTTCCGCGATGATGGATGGTGTGTGTCACCACATGCAGGATCATTTCGGCGGCCGTCATTTGGACGACGTTCCCGTCGGTGAAGCGCACGTCGCGCGATCGTCCGAGCTCCGCCCGGCCGAGCGTCGCGGCGGCGTCCACATACCAGCGGTCGAGCGTCGCTGATTCTCGCGCGAGGCTCTCTAGCGACGGCAGTGTTGCGCTCTGCGTGGATTGGAGACCGTGCGGCACGCCCTGGAGGTGAGCCTGGAAGATCCGGCGTACCACGTGAATGTGGTCTAGGAGCCGCACGATGAGATGGGCGCTCTGCTGCGCCTCGAAGGGTTGGGCGTCGCGCAGCGCGCCGAACAACTGCTGATTCGCCCAGGCGGTGTGCAGGACCAGCGTCTGAAGGGGTTCGGTGGTCACCGATCCTCCCCACGTTCGCGGGTCTCCGCAGGGGATGAGGGTGTCGTCGTCCGAAGAGGTCGGGAGGGGATGTTTCATGCTGGGGAGCCTAGGGAGCGATCCGATGGCTCGCTTGAACGTAGCGGCGGCCTCGACGAGCTGGCGCTTGGCCGTCGACCGGCAGCGCCGCTGGTTCACCGACCTCGAGCCCGCGCCGAATGGGTGTGCCATCCCGCGCCGCTCAGCGTGGAGCTTTGGCGCAAGAGCGAAAAACAAGACCGTTTCGAGCGGACACGGCAATGACAACAGGTCGACGACCCCGTCATCGCCGCCGTCCCCATCTCCCCCACGATGCACCCGCTCGGGCTCACGGGAGCAGATGTCGCGGACATCCTCGACTTTCTGCGAGACGGTCTGACGGAGCCACGCGCCGCGAACGAGCTCCCCCCCTTCGACCGCCCCAAGCTCCGCAGCGAGCCCTGAGGAGGATGGTTCCCTTCCGTCGGCGCACGTCGTAGGATCCGGCGCCTTGAAGATACTGCCTGGCACCGCGCGCCATCTGCTGCCTGACGGGCGGGTGACCCTGCTCGGCGCGATCGACACGGTGACGGGAGCGATGACGCTGGTCGAGACGGGCGGCAAGGGGCTGCTCGTCGACTGCGGCATCGCACAAGGCCAGGCGGCGCGGGATTGGCGGTTTCCAGATGCGGCACGGAGCGCGGACGCGGTCGTGCTCACCCACGGGCACCTGGATCACGTGGGCTCGCTGCCCGCCTTGCTGGACACGGGCTTCGAGGGTCCGATCGTCGCCACGCGGGCGACGTTGGCCATCGCAGAGCTCGTGCTTTCGGATTCACTGCGGATCGGCGGTCGCCCCGAAGATGAGATCGCAGGCTTCCGGCGGCGCTTGAAGGCGCAATCGGTACCGGTCGCCTATGATGCTCCGCACGTGCCCGCTGGTTTCGCAGGCAGCATCACGTTCCACGAGGCGGGGCACATCCTGGGCTCGACGAGCGTCGAGATCGAGACGCAAGCCAGCCGGGTGATCTGCTCCGGAGATCTGGGCCGTCCCAATAGCCCGCTGCTCCGGGACTACAACACCCGCTGGACCGCCGACAGACCGGTCGATCTCGTCGTCCTGGAGACCACCTACGGCGACCGCGAGCACGGCCACACGCACGCCGACGTCGAGCGGGAGCTCGAACGCATCATCCAGCGCGCCCTGCAGGACGGCGGGCACATCCTGATCCCGGCGTTCGCGATCGGGCGGACCCAGACCCTGCTGTACCACCTGAATACCCTGGTGGAGGCGGGACGCATCCCGTCGCTACCGGTGGCGGTGGACACGCCGATGGGGCTGAAGGTGACCGAGCTCTATCAGCATTCGCGCCAGCTCTTCGACCGCACCGCGCTGGATCAGATCTCTCGCGGCGATGACCCGCTCGACTTCGACAACTTGTTCGCGGTTCATCGGGGCCGCGACTCGGCGCGGCTGCGCGACGTTCAGGAGCCGATGCTGATCATCGCAGGCAGCGGCATGTGCACCGGCGGGCGCATCGTGGCCCACCTGCGAGAGCTGCTGCCCCTCGAGGAAACCTGTGTCCTCTTCGTCGGGTTCCAGGCAAAAGGCACGCCCGGCGCGGCCATCCAGCGCGCCCGCAACGGGGAGACCGTGTGGCTCGACGGCGAGGACGTCCCCGTCCGCGCCAGCATCGAAACATTGAGCGGCCTGTCCGCACACGCCGACCGCAGCGAGCTCTGGCGTTGGCTCTCGGCCATTCCCAACGTGAGGACCGTCGGCCTACACCACGGCGAGGCCGACGCGCAGCAGCAGTTCGCCGCATGGGCGACCACGAAAGTGCTCGAAGCAAGCTGAGCTCGAAGCCCGCCGTGATCCCGTCACTCGTAGCTCATCTCTTCTTCGAGGGTGTCGAGGCCCGGAGTGGCGAGCGGGAGCTTGTCTTCGTCATAGGCGGGAGCGCGGGGAAAACAGCGGCTCGCGTCGGCCAAGGTGGTGGCGTCCCGTCCGCCGTGGACCCGCGGAACGGTCTGCCCGCGGTCACCGTCCCAGACCGAGGTCACCAATCCCGGCCGAGATCACCGGCCGGAGGCCGCGGTCACGGCAACCTCTGGTGCAACTCGAGACATCGACGACTCGAATTCAAATCGCCTCGGGATGGTCGGGGCGTTCATCGTAGCGGCCCTCGCGACCATTGATGTAACGGACGGGGATCGCGGCGAATTGTTCGGGCGAGAGCTCGAGAGCCGGGACGGAAATGGCGTGGAATTCGCCGCCTAGCTGCTCGAGGTTGCCGCGCGCATACGTCCGAACGCCGCAGTTGCGGCAGAAGGTGAAGGTCAGGTGGGGTTCGGGCTCACCTGGGGGCGTCCAGCGGTACTCCGACACTCCAGCACCGTCGATGAGACGAAACCGCGCTCGACCTTTGGCGAAGGCGAACCACACGCGCACCTTCGCGCAGTAGGAACAGTTGCAGCGATTCGATCCTTCCGCGAGGTCGAGGTCCGCCTCGAAGCGGATCGCACCACAATGACAGCTTCCCTTGTAGGTCTTCACGGACATGGTTGGCTCCTGGTTTCGAATGGTTGTGTTTCGCAACTGGTTGGCAACCTACGCCGGTGATTGTAAAATGCAAGCACTAAGTCATGGCGTCGACCGAACCGCGCTCCTACTGTCCGATCAACCTGTCGCTGGAGATTTTCGGAGACACGTGGACCTTGCTCGTGCTGCGCGACCTGATGTTCGCCGGCAAACGGCATTTTCGTGAGCTGCTGCAATCCGATGAGCGCATCTCCACGAACATCCTCGCGGACCGGCTCGCGCGCCTGGTCGAACACGGCCTGCTCACGCGGTCCGACGATCCGACGCACAAACAGAAGGCCATCTACTCGCTGACCGAGAAGAGCATCGCGCTGCTGCCCGTCATCGTGCAGATCGGCGCCTGGGGATCGCGTTGGGCCCCAGATGCGAAGAAGCTCGACAAGACCACGCGCAAGCACTTGCGCGAAATCCAAGAGGGGGGCCCGCCGCTGTGGACCCAGCTGATGGATGACCTGCGCGCGGAGCACCTACGGTGACGCACTCGAGCTTCACCGCTCACATCAACCCAGTCCACACCAAGGCATTGCGACCAGCGCGACGCCGTCGGCAAAGAACCCACGGAGGGGTGTCCTTGGCGCGTCGGCCCAGTGCCCCCGACCCAACACGTCGGGATCCCCTCGCCGTTGCGGAGCGCGGGATGGCGGAGATGCTGCACGGACGGTCTGATCGGTGCCGGGCGCGCTGACACGGGCGCGCCGTTCGGCGAAGCACCGAGCCGGCCTCGGATGGGGGGTGTGAAGTCGCCGGTGTCGGGACCCCCGACAGGACCTTCAGAAAGGCGGGTCAGAACCGAAGTGGCATTCGTGCGCCCCCGCCTTGCGTTCGGACGTGGGAGCACCCACCGGTATGGGTCGACGTCGGTTCAAACGGGAAGGAGTGTGCGATGCGGGGGCCAGTCGAGGGCTTCGATGAGATGCGGAAGTTTCCCTTGCTGGAGGCGTTGCTCGGGCGGAGATCGCGGCGCTTCTTCATGGGGGCCGAGATTCCAGACGGCGTGTTCAAGTACCGCTCCAAGCACGAGCCTGCCCCGCTCTCACAGCTGGAGAAACTGCTGGTCGTGGCCGCGTGCGGGGGAAACACGTCCTGGCACCACATGATCCATCGCGCGGCTCGGTACGCCCCCGACCTATCCAACTACTCGGGGTCCGCCGGCGGTCGAACGTTTCCGTCGGCGGCGGGGTTTCATACGTCTCAGACCTTCTTCACGGACGATACCGGCGTCTACTTGCTCGACGCGCGGGACGCTCGACCGTTCGCCGAGCGGAGCGCCAAGGGCCAGCTCGACCTGTCGGAGCTCCTCAAATCGCTCGAGTCGTGCGTGAGAAAGATCGACGACGGACGCCTGAAGCTGCCGCCCGAGGTTCCGCACGTCGAAGCGCACAACACATGGGTGGCCAATCACCCGGGCAGCCTGCTCGTGATCCCGGTCGCGGACCTCGCTCAACACGCCTTGCTGGGGCTTTGCTACCTCCTTCAGAACGGGCAGGTTCTCCATGACGATATCCATGGCCGCCCGATCCCGGGCATCGAAGCCTTCTCCGACCTGGTCGATCCGGGCAGCGTCTGGCCCATCACCTTCTTCGACCAGCTGACGCTGAGTGAGGTGATGATCGAGATCGGCGCGAGCTGCTACGCCGGATGCCTGATGCTGCAGGCGATGGGCCTCGGCGGCTGGATGTTCAACGGGATGGACCCTTTCAGCGTCCTGGGAGCCAGCGGGGATCCCAAGGTGCCGGGGCTCGGGTTCGCGTTCGAGACGGACGAGCGGTGGCCGTACCCGAACGTGACGGGCCGTCCAGGCGTGATGGCGGCATACTGTCCACCGAACTTCTCGTCCATGCGCGAGGCGGTGGAGGCCGTGGCGCAGCGAAAGTTCGGGACGGGCGGTCCCTATCACCCAAACACGCCCGGGCCGTGGAAGGACAGCGCCCGAGTGCGGGGCGCCGCCCGACCCCATGACCAGCGCTTCAAAGACTGCGTCGCGCTTCAGGCGCAGTATGTCTTCGACACCTTCGGCAAATTCCCGGGCACCGTGCCCAGCATCTTCGCGATGCAATACCTGCAGGCCTTCCACCTCGACCTCGACTTTTACGACGAGTTCTACGCCCCCGGCGCCTACCTCGAGTCGCACGCGCGACACATGCAGCGCTGGCATTCGGAGGACTGAAGCCCGCGGTGGCAGCAGGCCCTAGAGCACCAATCCGTTTGCCAGCCGAGAGCCCGGGGAAACGAGGCCCCACTCTGGTGAGGGCCCCGATTCCTCGGGAAACCCTCAGCTTTGCTCGCGGATCGAGCGCCTAGATCGTCTCATTTTCCGCGGCGGACGGTTTGCGAACCAAGCGTTCGTCGCGGGACCTGAGACCGTCCAGAGCACCGAGGACCGTTCAGTCGATGGGAACAGCGTTGGTGATCCCGTCGCCGGCATAGGACCGGATGCCGACGGACCACTCGCTCAGGCTGGCGAATGCGCTGGCTCCGCCGAGGGTGCCGACGTTGTCCTCGGTGACGACGAGCGAGGGGGTCGGGTGGATGTTGGCGGGTGACTCTCTGCCGATGGACGTCGACCAGCGATAGTATTCGCGCTCGGCGATGCGGTGGGTCCACGTGAAGGTGACCGGCAGGCTGGCGACGTCGCCGTCGAGGGCCAGGGGCGCGAGACCTGCGATGTCGAACGAGGGGACCTCCGTGCCGGGGGCGTAGGTGCGCTCGTCGAAGAAGGCGGTGTTCCATTCAGCGACGCGCAGCGGGTCCGTCGGGTCGGGATTGCGGTAGCGGACCTGGAAGATGACGTCGACCTGAGGGACCGGAGGTGCCAACGCGGCGGCGATGTCTGGCGCGGAGAAGTGGTAGTTGCCTTGGGCGTCGGTGGTCGTCTGCAGGATCTCGAGCGTGCTGATGGCAGGGCTGCCCTCGCCCTGCGCGATCAGCGAGACGGGGGCGACCACCGGGAGGCCATTCTGGGTGACGCGGCCGCTGATGCCGGCCGGAGCGTTCAGATCCGGGGCGGGAATGCCGACGGCGGCGAACGCGGCGTCGACCGCGTCGCAGTCGCTCGCGGTGATGCCGTGCTGGCCGATCAGGGCGGCGCAGGCGGCGCCGGTCAGGTGGCGCACGTCGGGGAAGGTCGGGCGATCGGGCAGGTGCTGGGTGAGCGCGCGAAAGTAGATCTGCTCGGCCTTGGCCACACCGATGCCGCTGACGGTGATGCCCTCCTCAGTGCCGCCTTCGACCAGCAGGTAGGCGGCGCGATTGAGGATGCCTTGGTTGACGTGCTCGCTGCCGGAGCCTGGCACGTTGACGTATTCGCGCAGGTGGCGCGCCTGGCCACACACGAGCGGCTCCTCCGGGTCGAACTGGCAGGCCCCGAGCGTCTCACGATGGTAGCCGAGGTGCGGATCGCCGATGTTCCGCAGGGCGTCGCCTGGGATCGCCGGCGTCCACACCTCCTCTCCGAGCTGCCAGTCGGCGACGCCGTCGGTCGCACCGGCGAACACCGCGATCACGTCGGCGAAGGACTCGTTGACGGCGCCGGGCTCGCCGAAGGGGTAGAGGCCGGCGGTGTGGGTCGCGACCGCGTGCACCAGCTCGTGGGCGATCATGTCGGCGCTGAACGCGAAGGAGTCGCTGCGGATGCCGTCGGCGTCGCCGATCACCAGCGTGGCCCCGGTCCATTGAGCGTTGTTCGCGGGGCTAGGGGTGAACACGATGGGCGCTGCGGCACCCATGCCGTCGATGCCGTCCCACCCGAAGCGGTCCATCAGATAGGCGTAGAACCGGTCGGCGTTGGCCGACGCGGCCGCTTCCGGCGTGGGGCCCGCCGGGGCGATCGTGATCGTGCCGGAGGCGAAATTCACCGACACGGTGTAGTCGCCGAGCTCGGGGTAGATGACCGTCATCGACTGCGTGTTGCCGCTGAGCGGAGCGGCGTCGGGAACGACGAGGGGCGAGAAGCCCTCGCGCAGGCCGAAGTGCGACTGCTGGCTGCCCCAGCCGTCGAGCGCGTTCGTGCGGGTCAGGGTGCAGTTGTCACCGCCGGTCACCATCCAGGGCTCGGTCACCTCGTAGGTGAGGGTGAACGTGTCCGGACTGCTGGTCGCCTGCAGGCGGCTGCTGGCGTCGACCCCCCAGGAGGTGGCGTTGCAGCGAAAGTAGAGAAACTCGTCCTGACCGACGACCCCTTGGGCGACCGATGCCGTCCTGCCGGATTCGCTCGGCTCCGCTCCGCTGCCGCAGCCGAGCGTCGCGAGGGCGCAGAGCGCCGGAACAGGCACCCCGAAGGGGCGAAGGATGTTTGACGACAGCATGATACGGCTCCCTTCCTCGGGCGGCACGGCCCGCCAGCGACGCGGCGAACGCCGCCTCGTTTCTGCACCTTTGAGCCCCGGCGTCCCCGAAACCTTCGCGCAACGGGTGGGCTCCGGACACTTTGGGGGAACGCGCCCCCTCTAGAGCACCGATCCGTTTGCCAGCCGAGAGCCCCTAGGAATCGGGGCCCCACTTGGGGTGAGGGCCCCGATTCCTCGGGAAACCCTCAGCTTTGCCCGCGGATCGGGGGCAAACCGTTGGTCGCTCTAGCCAAAGAAGAAAAATTTGCGCGGGCCGCGCGACTCCGGGGTCCCGACCCTCGTTCATCGATCGTGAACGGCGCTTTGCTCCGAGCAGGACCTGCCGGAGCAGCCGCCGAACGTTCGGCGTTTCCAGCCATGAGAGGGACCATCGTGCAAACTCCGCCCCCGCGATTCTGCTCACCCGCCCACCCGAAACCCCGCGGCCCCCAAAGGCTCTTCGAAGGGCTTCTTGCTGCCGGCTTCGCGCTCTCCGCCTTGCTGCACGCCGGGGCCGCCGAGGCCCAAGTCTGTCAGGACGAGGACGACATCTCCGGGATGGTCTTCTCGTACGTCGCGCCACCTTCTGGCCTCGTGCCCGATACCTTCAGCGGACCCGCAGCCCAGGCGTCGATGAATTTCCGCGGCACCGTCCAATCGTCGAACCCGGACGCGGCGAACACCCCCCTCGTGGTCCTTCAATTGATGACCAACGGCAGCGCTGATCCGCTGCTGGACCAGAGCTGGGCCAACGTTCGCTTCGATACCGCAGACTTGGGCGGGGCGAGCCTGTTCGACTTCCCGGACGTCGACTTCAACCAACAGCAGGTCCCTGCCGGCGGCCTGGGCCGATATCGGCTCGTGGTCGCCACCTACGATCCCTGCGACCAGATATACAAACTCGTCACCCTCAAAACCTTGATTGGCAGCCAGAGCATCGGGTCGAATGCGACCGGTCTCGAGATTCACTCCGGCATCCTGGCCGACGCGGACCCCAAGCCTTCCGCGAGCCCGCAGCGTCAATACCTCGGCCTCGGGCGGTCCGAATTCGCCCCCGCGGTGCCGAGCAACGAGACGCGCACCTACTACCAGAGCGTCGGCACGAACGCCAACGGCAGCGGCCCATCGATCGCCACGGCGCTCGCGAATCTCCAGCAGTTTCGCACCCGCTACTTCTCGAGCGGCAAGGAGCTCGTCTCCTCGTACTACAACAAGGGAGACCTCGGCATCGGTCGTGAGATGCACTGCAACTTCGAACTCCCGGGGGAGCGCGCCTGCTACGTCTCCAACTACGCGCCCTGCGCCGAAGCAAAACAGGCGAACGGGCTCTGCCAAAAGCCCATCTTCAACGACCCAGCCGGGTCGTTTGCGGAGCAGCTCAACGGAGGTGTCCCGTTCGCGACCGTCGCCATGGTGGAGCGGGACGCCATCGCTCCAAACCAACCAAACTCTGTCTTTTTCGCCGTATACGTCTGCGACTCCGGCAACTGCAACACGCTCAGCAACCATCGACTTTACGATGGGCCGGTGGCGCTCGACAACCATGGGATCGCGGGCCAGGGGTCCAACACGTTCAACCCCGGCAACTGCATGGCCTGCCACGGCACGGGCGGGCGCTACGACGCCAACCAGCACGCGACGATCGGCGGCTACTTCCTGCCTTTCGACATGGACGCCTTCGACTACCTGAGCACCAATTCCCAAAGCCCGCTGTCGCGCAAGAAGCTCGAGCCCATCATGCGGGAGATGAACGAACACGTCGCGGAGAGCCATCTGGCGACGGTTGGCAACGCCCGGAAGATGATCCAGGCGTGGTACGACGGCAACTTCACGAGCGGCTCCTTCGTCGGTGCTCGGGTGCCATCGGGTCTCGGCTTCGACGCCGGCCCCGCTTCTTCCGCCTACTACAGTGTCTACGGCAAGGCTTGCCGCGGGTGCCACATCACATCCCCGAACCTCCAGTTTTCCACCTGGGAGCAGTGGCAGACGTTGGGAGCGCTGATGAAGGTCCAGCTCTGCGACAACCGGGTCATGCCGCTGGCGGAGCGCACCCAAGATTTAGCCTGGGAAGGCACGGTCCGTCAGAGCTTTTTCCATCACCTCGGCATCAAACAGGCCATCTGCAACCCGCAGTGATCTCCGATCGGTGGAGGGGCGAGCGGCCCGACCAGCTCGTCCCTCCAACGGAAGCACGGAAGATTCGTCGTCATGCGTCGTTCTCATTGGTACCTCTCCGGAGCACTGCTGGGCCTTTTGTCGGTCCTGGGCGCTTGCCTCCTGAACCGCCCGCATGCGGTGCCCAACCCCGAACGAGACGCCAGGCCACCCGTCGCGGCCGCTGGCGTGGACCCGCCAGCACCTGCTGTCCAAGCGCCGGAGCTCCCCTCGGAGCCCGCGGTGGCCGCTCGGAAGGTAGACGGGGTCGAGGCGGCGCTCGAGCTCATCGGGGGCGAGCCCGGCGACCCCGTCGACCTCGATTGGGAGCGCCGCTTGTCGGAGAAGCCAGAGAGCGTGGTCCGCTTCTTTCTTCAGGAGACCGCCACCTTCGGCCAGTGGGCAAGAGCTTATCGCGACGACCTCTGCGCCTGCTCGACGCTCGAGTGCGTCACCGCGCTTCAGGACGACTTCGCCTCGCGAGCGCCACCGCTCACCGACACGACCCAGGACGAGGTCGTGAGCGAAGACCTCCAGGCGGCCATCCGGTGCGCGTCGCAGCACCACGAGCAGCCCACCGAACGAGCCGGACTGTCTCTGGAGGAAGTGGCGGCGCTCCGCGCCGCACGGAGAGCGCGATGAAGCGAACGTCGTGGACGGTCCTGGGCGTCTTGACGCTCGTCGCGCTGGCTGCGGCCGCGTTCATCCACCGGGGCGGCCATTTCTCCGGTGCTCGGTCACCTGACACCCGGGTCCTGCTCACGGGCAGGATCCTCGTAGGCTCGGACGGTCTGCCCCCGCCCGAGACGCGCGTTCGCGTGCACCCCAGAGCGCAGAGCGACTTCGCCCATGCTTTCGACTCGAGGCTCGATCTGGCGCCGGAAGAGGTGCTCGAGGTCGCGGTCGAGGGAGACCGCTATCGCGTCGAGCTCCCGGGGCCCGGCGAGTATGCGGTGAGCGCTTCGGCGCCCGGGTTCGGGGCGAGCTGGATCACGCTGGCCGCCACAGCGCCTTCGACGCGCGATCTGCGGCTCGAGCCGTCCGGCTTCTCGTGGGAGCTCGAGCTCCGACAGCCCAACCAAGACGCGCTCGGCGGGGCGCTCGTGTCGGTCTACTCGCACGACGGTGTCTTGCTCGATCGCCAGCGCACCGACGGCCGAGGACGCTTCGTGACGAAGCTCCCCGGCGGCCTGTACCGCTTCGTGTTCAGCAGCGCTGGCTTCGCGCCCCATGCCCGCAGCGTTTGGGTTCTCTCGGACGAACGGCGCGTCATCACGCTGCATCGCGCCGTGAGCTTGGAAGCCAACGTCAGCGGTGGCGCCGGCAGGCCTGTCCGCGTCACCCTGGTCGACGAGCTCGGGCGCATCGCCGCCGACGCGCAGGCCGCGTCCGACGGGTCGGCGCGGTTCGACGGCTTGCTCCCTGGAAGCTACCAAATCTGGGCGGGACATCCCGACGCCGACGCGCGGCAGACGATCGTGCTGCCTAGCTCGGAGGCGCCGGTGAAGACCGAGCTTCGGTTGAAACCCTCGGCGCCCATTCGCCTGAAGCTCCAGGAACGCGCCTGCGCTCCGCAGGTCACGGCGGCCGCGCCGACTCAGGATGGCCGCAGCTTGCACCGGGAGATCGCGACGAAGGTCGCGTCATCGGCCGCAGGACGGGAGGTCCTGTTCACCCTCCCACCCGTGAACTCCCGCGTGCTCTTGAGCTGCGCCGGCGAGCGCGCCCGTCTCGCCTTCGGAGCAGAGGGTTCGATGGCTTCGGAGCACGCTTGGGGAGCCGCAGGGTCGCTCCGCGGCAGCGTCGCGGACCCGAGCGGCGCTCCTTTGGGCGGGGCCATCGTGACCGTGATCAACAAGCCAGCGGACGCTGCCTCGTGGAGTCGCGCGGTGATGACCGGCGAAGGCGGCGGCTTCGCGCTGGACGACTTTCCGGGGGATCAGGTCTCCCTCGAGGTGTTTCATCCTCGCTACGGATCGATCACCCGCACCCTGGCGCTCTCTCGGGCACAGGAACCGTTGTCCGTGCAATTTCTGGCCGAAGACTTCGTGGAAGGCCGGGTCACCGACGCTGCCGGTGTGCCGGTCGCCGGCGCGACGGTCGCCTTCGCGTCACGAACCGCTGGAAGCCTGTCGCAAGTGAGCTCGACCGACGGCAAGTTCAAGATCGGACCCGTCGGCCCCGGTCCAGGCTTCCTGCTCGCGTTCAAGGATGGCCGAACGGCAAGGACCGAGCCCTTGTCCGTCTCCGCGCGCGGTGAAGAGCCCGTCGCTCTCGTGCTCGATCGCCTGACGCAGGGAACGGGTGGTGAACCCTGACGATAGCGGGCGCCTTTCGCCTGGCTGGGGGCCGCGATCGGGGCTAAGGTCGCGCCCGGCGATGGTGTTGGATGCGAAGAAACTGGTGTTGGCGCACCAGTGCTGGGCGCGCGGCAGCTCGATTTTTCCTGGCATCGAGTGGGATCACGCCGGCGCGATCGCGGCGATCAGCGGTGCCTGGCAAGATCAGCCGCGTTCGGATCTCGCCGAGCGCCTCGCGCTGGGTGAAGGGTTCGCGGAGGAGTACCTGATCCGTGCCGCGCTCGAGCGGCGTCCTGGTGCCGTAGAAGCGCTCGACCGGCGCTACATTCACCCGCTCCGGTCGGCCATCACCCAGATCTGCCGGGACGCCGAGCTCACCGACGAGGTGCTTCAGGCGCTGCGGGAGAAGCTGCTCTTGCCGCCGCACCCCAGGCTGGCAAGCTATGACAACCGCGGGCGGCTCGCCACTTGGCTGGCCGTGGTCGCCAGCCGGAGCGCGCTCGACGCCGTTCGGAAGCACGGCCAGCGCGCGCGCCGTGAGGCCGAGCTCAGCGAAGAGCTCGTCGCCATGGCGACCGGTCCGGAGGTCCAGCTGGCCCGGCAGGAGCTGAACACGCTGCTGCACGCGGCGCTCCGAAGCGCGCTGCTCAAGCTGCCGCCGCGCGAGCGCCACGCGCTGCGCATGCATTTGGTGGCTGGCTGGAACATCAGCCAGATCGGCAGAACCTTCGGTGCGCACCGCGCCACCGCGGCGCGCTGGTTGGTCACCGCTCGAGAGCGGCTGGAGCGTGAAATTCGCTTGGAGCTCAGCGCGCGCGGCGGCGTCGCCGAGGACGAGGTCGAGTCCCTGATCGGGGGGATGCGCAGCCGCTTCGACTTGCGCATGTCGCAGCTCTTTCAGACGGCGGATCCGATCGCCACCGCCGCCAGCTAGCCGCTCCGGAGGCGCCATGGCAACCTTTGCAGCGAACGCCCCGACGAGTTGCCCGAGTGAAGAGCATATCCTGCGCTTGGTCACCGGGCAGCTTGGCCTGCAAGACCTCGAGCACGTCCTCGCGCACGCCGAGGAGTGCGCCGACTGCGGCCTGGTGATCGCCTGCGCCGGGCGCGTCCATTCGAAGGCTGCCGGCGACGTCGATGGCCCCCCGCTGCCATTGCTGATGGGGGCCGCGTTTCGCGCAGGCGAGCTGGTCGGCGGGCGGTATCGGATCGAAGGCAGCGTGGGCCGCGGGGGAATGGGTGAGGTCTACGTGGCGCTCGACGGCGAGCTGGGCGAGCGCGTGGCGCTGAAGACGATCAAGACGGACTTGGCGCGCAAACCCGACGCCGTCGAGCGCTTCAAGCGCGAAATTCGCCTCGCTCGCCGCATCACGCACCCGAACGTTTGCCGGGTGCTCGAGCTCGGGCGTCATGAGCACCCCGAGGGGGCCTGCCAATACTTCTTCACGATGGAGTACGTGCGCGGACAGTCGTTGCGCCGCCGGCTCCTCCGCGAGGGCACGCTCTCCGAGAGGGAGGTCGCGCTGCTCGGTCATCGCCTCGCTGCGGGTCTGCAGGCCATCCACGATCAGGGCGTCGTTCACCGGGACATCAAGACGGAGAACGTCCACCTGCGCCCGAAGCCCGACGGGGACTTCCAGCCGATGCTCCTCGATTTCGGGGTCGCGCGGGCGTTCGACGATCGAGCTCTGGAGTCGACGCGGCGCGGTGTGCTGGTGGGCACGCCCGACTACATGGCGCCCGAACAACTGTGCGGCGGGCAGGCCAGCCGGGAAACGGACGTCTACGCCCTCGGGTTGATCCTCTTCGAATGCCTCACCGGACGCCTCCCCTTCCCGCCCGCGCGCGGGCTCGAGCAAGCGCAGGAACGGCTCCACACCCCGCCCCCGGCGCCCAGCTCGCTGAAGCCGGGGATCTCCCCGGCGATGGATGAGCTCGTGCTCCGGTGCCTGGCCGCAAGCCCTGCCCAGCGGCCCGAGAGCGCGGCCTGGCTGGCTCAACGCATGGCCGAGCTGCTCGAAGGAGCCTCGGCGCGCCGAAATCCGACCGCGCCCGTCTCGCCTGCGGGAAAGGCGCGGCCGCGCTGGAAGCCGATCGCCGCGGTGTGCTCCGCGCTGCTCGCGGCCACGGCGGCAGCAGCACCTCTCTTCAAGAGCACACGCAGCGCGGCCGGGCATGCTGCGGAGGGGTTTGAGGAGCTCGAGGCGAAATTCGGAGATCCGCCGGGGTCAACGGATCCCTTCCTCGCGCCCTCGTTGCGCACCCCTCGCCCGGCCGCCGCGCTCGCCGTCCCTGAGCACGACCAAGCCCCCATCCCGCTCCCCTCCCCCGCGGCGCAACCGGTCGTGAACCTGATCGCCACGGGTGCGACGCGTGCGAGCCGTCCTGCTGCCACCAGACGCCCGTCCGACGTCGAGGCTGCCGAGCAGCAACGGCCGGGGCCCTGCTCGCCGCCGTACCACTACACGGACGACGGTATCCGGGTGTACCGGACGGAGTGCCTGACCGAGGCGGCGCGCAACCACCCCTGACCCTCGCGCTTGGCCCAAGCTCAAAGATCCGTCAAGGCCGCGTGCTCGCGGATGCGCGGCAGGTGGTTGCGGATCATCAGCCGCACGTTCTCGCCTTCGCCCGTCTCGAACATCGAGCGCAAGGCCGTGTCCAGGGCGACGACGACCTGCTGCGGCAGCAACATGGCGATCGAATAGACGACCTCGGTGCCCTCGGCCGCGAGCGCGCGATAGGTGCGCCGGCCGTGCTCGTCCAGGCCCGCGTCATCGACGTCCTGGCGAGCCGGGACGGAGCCCTTCAAGCGGCTGAACCCGAGCTGAATGCGCGGGTCCGCGATGAACTTCAGGAACGCCGTGCCCAGCCGCGGGTGCGGCGCGCCCTTGAGCATCGCGAAAGCATCCACCGTCATCACGAAGCGCCGCTCCGTCCCGGGAAACGGCGCGATATCGAAATCCTTGCCGAGGCGAAACCCCTCCGCTTTGAGGAAGCCCTTGGCCCAGTCGCCCATGACGGCCATGGCGGCGCGAGCGACATTGCCCGATCCCGAAGTGTCGCCCACGACCTGCTCCACCGCGGCGTGCCAGGCCCATCGATCCGCGCTCGGATCCAGGCAGCCGCGCACCTCGAGCAGCCGCTCGAGGACTCGATCGAGCGTCGCCAGCGCCTGCGGGGAGGTCCGCTGTCCGCGCCAGAAGGCCGAGTAGAACTCGGCGCCGGCCACCTCGATCATGACCGCCTCCAGCAAGAGATGCAGGGTCCAATCCTCCTTCGTCCCGAGCGCCAACGGAATCAGCCCGCGCTCGGCGAACACGGGGCAGAGCGCGAGCAGGTCGTCCAGCGTGCGCGGAGGCTCGACCTCGAGCTCCCGGAAGAGCTCGGGATTGTAAAAGAGCAGGTTGTCTCGATGGATGCTCAACGGCACGCCGAAGGGCGCGCCCCGGTATCGGACGGCTCGAGCCGCAGCGGGATGGAAGAAGCCCTGCAACAGGTCGCCGGCGAACTCGAGCTGCACGAGCCGCGCCTCTTCCGTGTTGGCCCGATCGAAGACCACCCACTCGAGGATGCCTTGCCCGCCGTTCGCCAGAAAGACGTGCGGGGGTCTCCGCAGGTAGACCCTCTCCTGCAGGTCGATCTGCTGCGACTGCTGGCCCCCGCCGAGCGCCGCGTTGCGGACGTCCGTGTTCGGATGCAGCGCCTCGAACTCACGCTTGATGTACTCGAAGGCTTCTTTCTCCCCTTTGGTTTCCCAGAAGGAGAAGACCTCGAAGAGCACCGGGGGCGGCGCGTTCGCAGCATCCTCGGGCTGGCCACAGGCCGCCGCGGTCGCTACAGCGGCAGCGAAAGCCAATCGGTGCAGGGGGCGGAGCATCTCGAGCGTCGAGCCATGCTACGGTATCCGTATCGTAGCAAGGGGCGCGCTGCCGAGCAGCTTGCGCCAAGCTGCCCCAAACCACTAATCTTCGCACGAAATTGCTTCCGGCAGCGCGTTCCAGGCCTGACGCACGGGCGACCCGTTGGCGTCGCGATCCATCGTTCGGCCGCGCGCTCGGGCTGGCAGCCCTGGCGGTCACCGGCTCGGCCGCGGCGAGCCCGCCCGATCCGCACACGTCGGAGCCGGTGCAGCGCCCCGCGGCCTCACCTCCGTCGCCCGAACACGCGCCTCCCCCACCAGCGGCGACCGAGGCAGAGCCTGAGCCGGCGCCGCCGGCCGCCGAAGCTTGCGAACGCCACCACGAGGAAGGCCAACGGCTGCAGCGTGCCGGCGAGCTCATCGACGCAGCGCACGAGCTCCGGCGCTGCCTGCATCCCGCGTGCGCGCCGCTGCTCCGGTCCGACTGCGGCCAGTGGCTCGAGCAGGTGACGCGCGCGCTGCCGACGATCGTCTTCGGCGTCGAGACCACCGAAGGGGACCTGGTCGACGTCTCCGTCTACCACGGCGACGAGCGGCTCGTCGATCGCCTGGACGGAACCCCCGTCGAGATCGATCCCGGCGTCTACGTCCTGCGGTTCGTGCGGGCGGGCGCGACGCTCGCCGAGCGTCGTGTCGTGGTGCGCATGGGCGATCGGAACCGCCTGATCAAAGTCCGCCTCCCCAGTCCAGAGGGGAGGGACGCGAGCCATCCCGAGCGAGCGGCCCCGTCGCCGCCTGCCCCGACTCCCCCGGCCCCAAGCCCTCTCGGCGATCCAGGCGCGAGCTCGCCTCCCGATCTGCTGACCTATTCTCTGTACGGCGCCGCGGGCCTGGCCGCGATCGCCGGCACGATCTTCGCCATCGACGGGTACCGTGACCTGCAGGATGGGGAGGCGGCGTGCTCGCCCCTGTGCGACGATCGGCGTTCCGATGACATCCGGGAGAAGTTCCTGATCGCCGACGGCCTGTTCGTGCTGGCGGGCTTGACCGCGACCTGGGCCACGATCCGCGTTCTGTCCGCACCGAGCGAGTCGGTCAAGAAGGTGGAGCTCTCCGTGACCCCGCTCTCCATTTCGGCGCGAGGCCGTTTTTGATGATTTCGCGGCGAGGCCCGACCACGACCGCTGGGCTCTTCGTGGTGCTCGTCGCTGCGAGCTGCAGCTTCGCCTACGATCCGGACGCGATCAGCGCTGGCTGCGAGGGCGAGGAGAAGGCGTGCGACGGCAGCTGCGTGAGCGCGCTTCGCCCGGAGTATGGGTGCGGTCTGCCGGGCTGCGTCCCGTGCGCGCTCCCGAACGCGCGCGCGATTTGCGATCGCGCCACGTACGACTGCGTCATCGGGAGCTGCACCGGCTCTCATGAAGACTGCGACGGCGACGCGAGCAACGGCTGCGAGCGAGATCTGGAGTTCGACGTCGATCACTGCGGCGCCTGCGGGCGCGCTTGCCCGGCGCTGCCACCCAACGCGGTGGCGGGCTGCGCCTCCGGGCGGTGCACCGTGGCCGCGTGCGAGATCGGCTACCTCGATTGCGATGGGGAGCTCAGCAATGGTTGCGAAGTTCATCGCCTGACCGACGCCGATCACTGCGGCAGCTGCGGCCAGGCTTGCGGCCCCGATCAACGCTGCGCGGACGGTGTTTGTCAGTAGATCCGGCGACGGCTCCCGCGCGTCGACCCGTTCACGAGGCGTGGGCCCAACCGATGAGGGCGACTCGATGCCAGCTTGACTTCTGGCCGGAGGCCGCGCGTAAATCGAGGTCGAATGTTCTCGGACCCGGCTTCGAGCGACCTACACCTGGTCCGCTCTCAGGCGGTCCCCCGAGACGACGCCACAGCGCGACGCGTCGCTGCACGGATCTCACCCGCTTCCGGGTTCGTGCTGTACGGGGTCGTGTACTTCCTCATCGGCGCCGGCAGCATCTACGTGTTCGCCTTGTTCCTGGCCGTGCTCGGCTTCGCACACCTCCTCGATCAAGTGCCCATCCCGTCCTGGGCGCTCGCGGTCTCCGCCGTCGCGGCGGGCGCCCCGTTCGCGCTGAGCTGGTGGCCGTACCTCAGCTGGGTGAAGCATCGTCGAGCAGACGGCCGCATACTGGGCCGCGAGGGGACGCTCGGAGAAGCCGCGGTCGTTCGCTGCCGCCGGCGCCGTATCCAGGGGTGGCCCTTCACCATCGCAACCATCGAGCTTCGCACCCCCTCGGGACCGTGCTGGGCCGAGCTCTCCATCGGAGGCCACCCCGACGAGCTCTGCGAGGGCGCCCGCCTGACGGTGCTGACGCACCCGATGGTGCGCCACTGCGGCGCCTTCGCCATCAACGGCCGCCTGACGCCTGCGGTGAAGCGTGCGTCGCCGCCAGGCTGACAGATCCCCAACGCCACCGGACCTCCCCCGCCCCCAGGCAGCACGCCCGGGCAGCTGACCTCCGTCAGCGATCCCCGACCGTGCCAGGACCCGCGCCGCTCAGCCGTCGCCCGCGACGATGACCCGAATCAACTGCTGAAACTCCGGGGGTTTGGCCAGATGCTCCTGGAAACCCGCGGCATGCGACCGCTCGCGGTCCTCGGGCTGCGCGTAGCCGCTGAGGGCGACCAGGCGAGTTCCGTTCAGGCGCCGGTCGGCCCGGAGGGTACAGGCGACTTCGTAGCCGTCGATGTCGGGCAAGCCGAGGTCGCACAGGATGACGTCCGGCCCGAGCTCGCGAGCGCGCGCAATGCCGGTGCGCCCGTCGCGGGCGATGTGCGCGCGGTGGCCCGCCAGATCGAGCAGCGCGGCGAGCGTCTCTGCGGCGTCGTCGTTGTCTTCGATGATCAGGATGGTCTTGGCGCGGCCTTGCGGCGCGCGCGGGCGCTCCACCGGCAGCTCCTCGCGGGCGGCGACGAGCGGCAGGGTCACCACGAACTCGGTGCCATGCCCGGCGCCGTCGCTGCGCGCCTCGACCGTGCCCTCGTGCATTTCCACCAGACCTCGGACCAGCGCGAGGCCGAGCCCCAGGCCGCCCTTGGAACGCCCCAGCGATTGTTCGGCCTGGGCGAAGGGCTCGAACATCTGACGAAGGGCCGCCGGCTCCATGCCATCGCCAGTGTCCCGAACGCTCAGCCGAGCTTCTGCGCCCTGGGCGGTCACGGTGACCACGACGGCGCCCCCCGCAGGCGTGAACTTCACCGCGTTGTGGAGCAGGTTGCCGAGCACCTGGGTCATGCGGCTGCCGTCGGCGTTCACCCAGACGGGGGACGCTCCCTGCTCGACCCGCAGATCCAGCTCGGCGCGGGTGAAGACGGACGCCAGGTCATCCGTGGTCTTGCGCACCACCTCGCAGAGGTCGATGCGCGAGCGCTGCAGCTCGATCTTGTCGTGGGACAAGCGGGTCAGGTCGAGCAGGTCGTCCACCAGCCGCGTCAGGTGGTCGGCCTGGCGGCGGACCACCTCGATGGCACGCAGCGCGTGCGGGCTGCCAGGTGGCGAGTGCTCGAGCAGCTGGAGGCTGTTGCGGATCGGAGCCAGCGGGTTACGCAGCTCGTGCGAGAGGATGGCGAGGAACTCGCTCTTGCGCCGGTCGGACTGGCGCAGCGTCTCTTCGGCGCGCCGGCGCTCGGTGATGTCGACCACGAAGGCCACGAGGTCCCCGGCGCCGCCGAACGACGCGCGGGCCACCAGTGTCGGAACGCGCTGGCCGTCGCGGCGCAAAAACTCCTTCTCGTAGACGGACGAGACCCCGCGCTCACGCACTTCGGTGAGCGCCCTGAGGTCGCTCGAGAGGTGCTCGGGCGGCGTGAGCGCCTCCCAGTGCAGCGCTCCGGCCTTCAGCTCCTCGCGCGAGCGGCCCACGAGACCCAAGAACGCCTGGTTGGCTTCGACGATCGCGCCCTGGGGGTTGCCGCACACGACGCCCATCGGGTTGACCTCGAACAGCCGGCGCAGGCAGAGCTCGCTGTCGCGGGCCTGCTCCGCCTCGCGCAGCTCCGCTTCGCCGCGGTTGGCCGGCGCACCGTCTGGCAAACCGCTCACGGCTCGGGCGAACGACACGTGCAGCGCCGGCTCCGCCCGGGACACCGGTGGCTCGATCGCAGGTGGGGCCTGCCTCGTGATCATCAGGACCCCCACGCCGCCGTCGATCGCGACCGGCGACAGAAAACCTTCCCAGCAGGTGGTCCGTCCGGCGACTCGCTGCTCGCGCCGGGCGAGCTCGATCCGCACCGTCGTCGCTTGCCGCAGCGGCTCCCGCTCCTCGGGGAGCAGCTCCGCCAGGCATTTGCCTAGAGCTTGCTCGCCCGAGAGCCCGACCAGGCGCAGCCACTCGGCGTTGACCCGAAGCACGCGGCCATCGGGTCCGATCAGACAGCGCCCAACCATCGGATCCTCGAAGAGCTGATCCACCAAAGAAGGGGCGGATGCATTCAGCGGATCCATGCGGGTGGACCAGAGTGTAGCCGAAGTCACCCGCGGTCCAGTCGGCACGGGCTCAAAACGCCGCTTCCACGCCGATGCTCGGCACCGTGACGGGTCCGATGCTCTTCTGCCGGCAGCCGTAGGCATAGCAGCTGTATTCGAGGGTTTCCCGATTCAAGGTCGTGTTCAAGACCTCGACGACCAGCGCCCAAAAGCCCGTGTCACCCAGGCGCCAGCGTTTTTCCGCGCGCCAGTCGACGCGAAAATAGGCAGGCGCGCGGGGAGGGCTCTTGGCAGCGATGGGATACGCGAGCTCGGCGGGGATGCCCGTATAAAAGGCGGTTCGGACGCCGGCACGCCAGCCACCGCCGAAGTCGTACGCGGCGGCGAGGTTGAGCACATGGGTGCGATCGAAGGCCGCCGGTCCCTCGAGGCTGCCGAGGGATCGCGTGCTGCGCGAGAGGGTGTACGAGATGAAGCCGCCGAGCCGCTTGGTGAGCGATCGGCGCAGGAACAGCTCGAAGCCATAGCTGTGAGCCGTGACGCGATCGGCGACGGGCTCGACGCTGGTGTCGGCGCGCTGCAGCTGATACAGACCGACGACGTCGGTGGCGTCGAACAGGACGTTCTGAAACAGCTTGAAAGAGCCGGTGATGGCGTGCCCGAGGTCGACCTCCGCGCCCGCGCTGCTCTGCAGGCCGCGCTGCAGGCCTTGACTGGCAGCGCCTTGCAGGCCGGGAACCGGGACCGCGAAGCTGGGCGCCTGATGGGCCAGCCCGATGTCATGCAGCAGGGCGACGCGGTCGGAGACGCGGAAACGCGCGGACAGCCGCGGCTCGGGCGCGAGCGTGGTGACGCCGTCTCCAACGTAGGCGTCGAGGCGAAAGCCCGGGATCAGCGTGACCCCCGAGCCCAGATCGAAGCTGGCGTCGATCCAGGCGCCCGTGAGGACCTCGTTGCGGCTCGTGAACACCTCCTGCGCGGCGTCCCTGGCGAGCCGGAACGGCACGAAGCGGGGTGGCAGCCCCGGGAGCGGCCGCGGATTGAACTCCGCGGGCAGCCCACCGGGCCCGCCGGGCGACGGCTCGAGCGGCTCGGGCTCGATGCGCGTGTCGTACAGGGCCGTGTCCAGGTCGCCGCCCAGGCGCAACGTGGCACGCGGGCTCAGGCGGGTCTCGAACGAGAACCGATTGCGGACCCGCCTGGCCGCGATCTCGATCCCTTGTCCAGCGCGGGCATCGTCGATGCCGAGGGTGGTCCCGAGCATCAAGCGGCTCGAGGTGTCGATCGCGCGTTCGTAGCGCAGATCGAGCCGGTGGAAGGTGACGTCGTAGATGTCCTCGCGCGGCTCCCCGGGGTCGAGGGCCGCGTTCAAGAAGTCGTACGAGCCGAAGCCGAACAGCGTGACCGTGTCGCGGGGGCTCAGCCGGTATTGGACGCGGCCCTGGTAGTCCCAGTACGCGACGTCCACCTCCGGCGCGAGCAGCGAGACCACCGCCGCGGTGTAGGAGTAACGTCCCGCCAAGGTGATGCTGCCGCGCCCGCCGGCGAACGGCGCCTCCACCAGGCCCCCGGCGTCGATCAGGCGCACGCTGGCCTCTCCGTGGAGCTCATAGCGGGGCGGCGCGGCCGCTCCGGTCACGATGCCGCCCGAGTACCTGCCGTAGCGGGCGGGATAACTTCCGGCGTGCAGCTGCACGTCCGAGATGAACGCGGGGTGGATCAGCGCAGGGCCCGCGGCGACATGGAACAGCGCGGGCACGGCGATGTCGTCGAAGAAATAGCCCACGTTGCCGGGGGGCGCCCCGCGCACGAAGTAGTAGGGCAGGCCCGAGGCGATCGGCGTCACGCCAGGCAGGATCTCCACCGCGCGAAACGGATCGCCGAAGGCCCCCGGCAGCTGTCGAACCTCCGCACGCGACAGCCGCGGCGCCGAGCGCTCGCGCACCGCGGTGACCACCACGTCGATGGGCTCCTCTGGCTCGGGCGGCGCGGGTCCGGCTTCGGCGGCCTCACCCGGGGCGCCCGGAGCGGGCGGCTCGAGGTCGGGGATCTCGACGTCCGGGTCCGGCGCCGGCTCCGGCTCCTCGAACACCACCAGCATGCGAATGCGGGCGCGAACCGGCGTATCGCCCCGGCGCGCCGGTTGAAAACGCCAGGTCTTGGCGGCCTCGACGGCGGCGCTCGCAAACGGCTCGTCACCGGTCACGACCTTGGCTTCCTCGGCCCGCCCCCGCGTTCCGATCAGCAGCTCGATCACCACCTGCGCATCGCCGCTAGCCCCGGTCGGATAGTCGACGGGCGCGTCACCCAAAACCTTGGGGGGCGTGAGCCGCTGGGTGTCGTTGTCCGGCGCGGCCCGCGGTTGCTGCGTGTCATCGTTGGGGGACTCGCCGAGCGCTGCCACCGAGACGAGCATCCGGGCGATGCCGGTCGCGACCGCGACCAGCGCCGCTCGCGCGCGACGGGAGGGACCTCGGCGAGGATCGGAGATCGACCCAAACGGCCTTTGTTGTAGGCTGGGCCTCGGTCCCATGCGCAGCAACCATAAAGGGTCCCGCAGGACGCGCCGTGCCCTTTTTCTGCCGGCTGGCGTTTTGGCCATGTGCCTGCTGCGCTGCGCGGATGAGACGTACCCTTTGGACCCCTCGCTCTGCGATCGCTGGTGCCGCGTGCAGCTGCGCGCGGGTTGCGACGAGGAGCCGGAGAACTGCGTGCGCAACTGCGAGCGGAGCCGGGCCCCGGCTGGCTGCACGGCGCCCGAAGGCGAGCTGCTCGGCTGCTATGAGCGAGCGGCCCCAAGCGACTTCGCCTGTTCGGAACAGGGCTTTCTGACGATCGCGCGCCCCGAGGTCTGGGTGTGCCAAAAGGAGCGCGACGCGCTCATCGAATGCGCTCACCCGGAGGTCAAGGCTTGCCTCGACCTGTGCCGGGTGTTCGCCGCGAGCTACGCCGCCGGCGTCGAGCCCGACGCCAGCGCGCCCGAGCGCCGGGTTTGCCCCGTTCGGGACGTGCCCTGCGACTCCCTTTGCTGGATCGTCCGCGGCTACACCCCGCCGCCCGTGCCCGATGCTGGCTCACCATCGGACGCAGATCTCCCGGACACGGGCGAGCCCGACGCGGGCGCCGACGCAGGCCCCGTCGACGGCGGCCCGAGCCTCGACGCGGGCGTTCTCGACCCGCGCTTCATCGCGCTCTTCGAGTGCATGGTCCGGCGCGCCGACGCTTGCTACGCCGGTGAGCCGTTGGTCGACGGCGGCAGCCCGGACGCGGGAGCGAACTGGGCGAGCAGCTTGTTCGAGTGCGCCGGTGAGGTGGGGCTGTGAGCGCGGCGCTGTGTCCGCGCCACAAAAGAAGCTGGCCAGACCGCGTGGGTCTGGCCACCTGTCTCCGTCGTGCACGGAGCGTTTCCCATAGAGCAAGTACCGTAGCACTCACGCGCTGAAAAACTCTGGTACCCGTACGACTACCACGCCTAAAGCCGGCTTGTCACGAGCTAAACCACACGACGGCTTGATCGCAGGCCACGAAAGCGTTGTCGGCTCGGGCGCGCACCGTCTCGGGCGCCTCCTGGGGGTCGACGGATGTGCCCCCGGTGCGGCGGATCCCGACGGCACACCCGCGGATGTGATTGTCGCGCACGCCCAGCCAGGCGCCCTGGGCACCGCGGACCCGGATGCCGTCCACTCCCACGAAGAAGCCGCGCGGGCGCTGCATCGAGCTGCCCTCGAGCACGTCGATGTCGTTCGCGTCCACGCGCAAGCGCCGCGCCCCACCGACGATCACGCCGCCGCGCTGGACCGGCAAGAGCGGCGACCGCAGCCGAAGCACGTTGTCACACACGTCGAGGCGCTGGATGCGCCCCTGCCCGACGCTTTCCTGGCGGCAGGTCGCCGCGACACCGACGGCGAAGTCCTCGATCCAGTTGCCCGCCACTCGCACCGCGGTCTCGGGATTGTTGCTGGTGGCGCTGACCGCGCAGCGGACCCCCGTCCCTCCGAGGCCGGCCAGCCACGCGCCATTGGGTCCGATCAGGCGCTCCCGCAGGGCACCGACGACCCCTGACGACAGCTCTCCAGAGAGGATGCGTCCCCCGATGGCGGCGCGGCGGGTCTGAAACTCCCGCTCGATCCGCAGCCGCACCTGAACGAGATCGTTCGGCGAGCTGGAGGTGTCGGGCGGCAGCAGCGCCGACAGCTCGAGCCCCTGGTGCAAGCTCTCCGCAAAGCGCCGCGCCATCGCCGTGAGGACGGTGTTGGTCGGGTTGCTGGCTGGAGCGAACAGCAGCGTCGTGACCTCGCCGTTCCAGTACCGCTCGCGCGCCGGCCCGAAGCCGTAGCGGAACGCCGCCCGGTCCTGTCCGGTCGGACGCGCGCCCTGGGTGACGGCCAGGAAGGGGACGCCGAGGTTGCCGACGCCACCAAGGTCGACCAGCAGACGCCCGATCCAAGATGCAAGCTCCCGTCGCTCGAGGTCGCTGAAGTCCGAGAGGTCGATGCGCAGCGACCAGTCCTGCTCGATCCGATTGTGCTCGATCGACACGCGCTGGACATCCTGCGTGCGAATACCGTTCTGCCCCCTGGGCACTCGCACGACGCAGTCGCGCACGCGCAGGTCGCGGGCGTTGGCGACGTGAATGGCCTGTCCGTCCTTGAGCCGCCAGCGCGGATCGCGGTACGACACGCGCACGCGCTCGATCGCGACGTCCTGGCAGGCGCGCACCTCGACGACGCGCGTGCGCCAGCGGAACTGGCGCCCCAAGACCGTGTCATCGGGCGCGGGGATGCGGCCCCCGTCGGCGCCCAGGTCCTCGAGCTGCAAATCTCGCAGCGCCACCTGCACGGAGCCGAGCACCCGGACGCGCCCCCGCAGCATGGCGCCGCCGGAGCCGATGCCGCCGAGCGCGAGCATCCGCCAGCCAGCGAACGCCAGGTTGCCGATCGTGTGCTCACCCGGGCGGAAGCACAGGCGCAGCACGTCCACGGAGTCCGGGACGAGCTCGTTCTCGGTGCTCCGGCGGGCGATGCCGGCTTCGATCAAGGCCTCGGCCACGTCCGCTCCGGGGTCGACGACGATCTCTCCGCAGCCGGTGCCGACGATCGGCTCGGGCAAATCGGTGAGCGGCGGGAACTGCGGGCGACAGTCGAGCGGGTCGCCCCAAGCACCGCCGCTGCGGCGCAGCAAGGCGAGCCGCGCGTAGTGGTGAGCGAGCCCGTCGGGCCGGCGCGCCGCGAAGTCACCGGTGGCGGTGTCCAGCGGCCAATCGAGCTGGCGGTTCTCCGTTCCCGGCAGCGCGGCCGTCCGCGCCGGAAGCAGCCAGAAGTCTCCGGGGCGCGCAGCGCCGGCGTCGAACTGGACCTCGATCCCACCCTCCAGCCGGATCCAACCGTCGGCGGTCACATCACCGCTACCGAGCTCCCCCGCGCTGACCTCGAGCGCGCGCGCGCCAGCGCTGTCCCAGCGCCGCACGCGCGGGTGCGCCGAGGCGTCGAAGGTGCCCGCCAGCGAAGCGGCGAGCGTGCCGTCCGGGTCCAGGAGCGTGATCGTCGTCTCCCCCACCTCGTCGATCACCGCCAGCAGCCCCGGCGATCGAGCGAGCTCGCTCGCGTCGTCGCTGATCTCCACCCACTGTCCCGGCGCGAAGCCCGACGTGCCGCCGGGGCCGAGCCGATCGATGGTGAGCTCGAGCGTGGAGGTGTGCGCGGTCCAGGCAGCCACGACGGCCCCGTTGTCCCGGCTCCACTTGAAGGTGGGGGTGGCGGCGGGATCCGTCGCCCCGGCGACCGTCGGGTCGAAGTTCCCGTCGTGCACCTCGATCCGATAGAGCTGGTTCTCGAGCCCCCTGAAGCCGGCTTCCTCGGGGATGCTGCAGGGGTCCTCGGACGTTCCTTCCGAGAGGCGCACGCGCATTTGCGTGGTGCTGCCCTCGAGCAGCCGGTCCCATTCGGAGAACGCCGTCGAACAGTCGGGGTCGGCGACCTCGGTGGTCACCGCCAGCAGCTCGACCTGCGCCACCAGCTGCGTGCGTGTCGCCGTGTCGGGTCCGCCGAGGGCGACCTCCCGAATGTGCGGCGCGGAGATGGCGTCGATCGGCCGCTCCCAGACGTGCAAGACGGCCAGGTACAGCCCATCGCTCGACGGCAGCGTTGGCGCGTGCGGCTGGTCTTCGAAGGCGACGCCCGCGGGCAAGTCGACCCGAATACCGTCGACGTAGTATCGGCCGGCGCCGATGGTGATCGTGCTGCCGTCGGTGCCGATCTCGAAGCCGGCGTTGCCTTCGGGCGCGCCGGTCCGGCCGATGATGTCGATCCGGGCCTGGCGAGCGTCGAACAGCTCGATGTCCGTCTGCTCGTTCAGGTCGGCGTCGGGCACCACCCGTCCCTGTTGATGCCGGACGCTGGTGAAATCGTGCCCTGGGTGGAAGGTGGAGCGGGTGATATCGCCGTTCATGATTCAGCTCTCGTACCTCAGGCCCGCCTCTAGGCCGTGCCGCAGAAATTGGCGCAGCGCCGCGCGGAGGTTGTCCTCCCGCCACGGGTGCTGCAGATGAAAGTAGACGCCCATTTCACGACCATCCTCGGCCCCCCTCGCGATCTCGTGCGGGCAGCGCGCCGCGAGCGCGGCATAAGCGGGATGCGCCGGGTCGAGCGAGGTCCACGCCGGCCGCACGCGCGCCACGACGCGCTCTCGCAGCGCCGGGTCGTTCACCCCTTCCAGGGCTTGATCGGGTTGGCAGCGAAAGCGACGCGGGACGTGGCTCCCCAGAGGCAGGTACCCGAACCGCACGCACCCTTGCTGGGTGTGCTCCGCGTCGACCAGGCCGGCAAAGATCGCGTTGCTGCTCCACAACACCCGGCACCGAACCGTGCCGATCGCGGTCGAAGCATCGAACGTCAAGGTCGCGTCGGGCAGGTCGACGGCGGCGTCCGCGCCGTGCACCGTGCAGGCATCGAAGGTGGCTCGAGCCGTCGGCCCCGCCGCCACCACCGGTCCCACGACACAACGCACGATCCTCAGCTCGAGCGGGGCGTTGCTCGAGCCGGCCCCCGCGGATTCAATCTCGATCCCGCTGCCCGGCGCCACCGTCGTGCAGTGCATCAACGACAGCCGCTCGAGACCTCCTGGGGTCACGCGCACGCCGCCCTCGATGGACAGGCCGTTCAACCACAACCCGCCGGCCCGGGTGTCCGCGGCTGCCGCGGGGGCCTCCGCCGTGACGCGAAGCTCCCCGGTGATGATCGGGCGCAACCGGCTGGGAGACACGCTGCCCAGCTGGCGTTGCGGCAGCCCGTCGACCACCTCCACCGGCCAGGTGGCGGCGAGGACGATCAAGCGGGCGCCAGCCGGCAGATCGATGCCGACGGGCGTCCCGCCGTCGTCGGCGCGCGTGTACGCGCGATTGTCCATGAGCGCGATCAGACCGGTCTCCGCCGCCGGGTCGGAGCTGGCGGCGACGTGGGCGTTCCACGCCGCCAGCGCCTCCCCCAGGGTCCCGAACACCTGAACCCCATCCGCCTCGGAGCGGCTGACGCCCCATTGGGCCGTCAGCTCCGCGAGCGAGACGCCGTCGGCGGCGAGCTGCTCGGTCAGCCCGCGCGTTCGGTCCCACACCCCCGCGCCGATGTCGCCCGCGAAGCCCACGGCGTAGTCGACGAGGACCGCCACCGGTGGCGTGCTTACCGCGTTGGGATGGAACACGAGCCGCCCGTTCTGCGGATCGACGTAGACGATGCGTTCGTCCGGCGGGCGCCGGGCTGGCAGTCCCCCGGAGGACGAATCTCCCAGGTGCGCGATCTGCAGCCTCGGCAGCTCCTCGGTGCCCACCGCGACCAGATCCTGCGCCGCGTCGGGGATGCCGTCGGCGTCCGTGTCCAACACCAGATCCCCCGCGGGGGTGAACAAGGCCTCGGTACCGTCGTCCCTCAGCAGACGGACGCGCAGGAGGCTGTCGGGCGACAGCCAGCGCGGGGGCAGCTCGCCGCGCTCCTCCCGCGACAGCTCGACGCGCGAGAGCGCGCGGGGCACGTGCTCCGGCCCGGCGATCGAGCCGATCTCCGTCTCCGACACCGCCAGGTTGAAGAGCGGGATGTCGCGCCCGTGAGGCTCGAATCGAAACCACTCGCTCTCCCCCGCGACGGCCCGCGCCTCGCTGCGGGTGATCGCGACGCTCCGGAGCCTCCACAGGTGCAGCCCGATGTTGGGCAGGTTCCAGAGCCCCTCGCCCGCGCCGTCGACAGGGGTGGCCGAGGCGCTGCGATCGATGTGGCGCACCTCCGGCGTCCGCGCGTGGCGTCCGAAAGGGCTGCTCAGCCGCTCGAGGGCCAGGCTGTCGCGCAGCTCGACGGTGCCCAGCGAGCTCGGCAGCTTGCCCTTCTCGCGCACGTGCAGCAAATGCGGGGTCGTCACCAGGCGTTGGAAGTACTCGACGACCCGGCTGCCATGGCCCGTGACGTCCCGCGCGAGCTGCTCCAGCACGGCCGCCGTCCCCTTGCGCCGGCGGTAGGCCAAGCTGTTCGCCACGAAGGCGCGCTGCGAGAACCCGGTGGCCGACAGCGATCGCAGCCCGCGCACGCCCAGGGCCTCCCCGATGTACGGGACGAGCCACTCCTCGCAGGTCTCGATGAACCAGTCGTCCCAGGTCGTCTCCGTCTCTTGCTCGATGCGCACGAGCTCCGACTCGAAGATCGCCATCAGCGCGCGCAGCGGTTCACCGTGTTCAACGTCGCGGTGGCGCAAGACCGCCGGCAAGAGCTGATAGAGCCGTTCGTTGCGTCTCACGCTTCCATCTCCGAAATTTCGATGCCTTCGGGATCCACGAGCAACAGCTCGGCCGGCGTGACGTCGCCGCCGGTCCAGCTCGGCAGGGCGGCCCTGAGCACCGCGGACAAGCTCTCGGCCTCACCGGACAAGAAGAGCGCGTCGATGTCCGCGGCGATGACCCCCTCGACCGTGTGCACGGTGGCCGCCAGCTCGGAAACCGAGACCGCTTGCCCAAAATCGCGCGTCGAGAAGCCGTACGCCGCGATCAACGCCTGGCGCACGGCGTCCTCGACGTCCGACCGCAGGTAGGCCGGGTCGACGGCAAGCTTGAGCGTGACGCGAAAGCGGACCTCTTCGTAGCTGGCGATCCGGACGACGTGCGTCGGATCGCCGGCGGCCTCGATCGCGCCTTCCAGCGCATCGAGCAGCTCGTCGCCAGCAGCGAAGGGCGCGCCCGACGCGCTGCCCACCGTGAGCTGCACGAAGCCTCGCCGTCCATCCCAGAGCTTCGTGGCGCGCGCCTTGCCAATCCCGGCGAACGCGCGCGCGAAGTCGGCGTAGTCGGACAACGAGACCAGGCGATCGAGCGTGAGCACCTTGAGCGGCGCGTTGCGGCGAGCGTCCTCGAGGCTCTCCGGATCCGCGGCGCCGCTGGCCTTGGCGGGATTGTTCACGCCGAACAAGCCCACCGGACGCGTCTGGAGCAGCGTCAACAGGTTGGCCCCGACCTCTCCGTCGAGCCCGATGCCCTTGCGATAGGTCGCGACGACGTCTTGACCGGTGGGCACCCGAGCGCCGTGGACGCCGTCGCCCGTCACCACCTCGGCGCTGCCGTCCTCGGCGACCGCGCACACGAACACGCGGTCGTTGGGTCCGGCGCCGTAGAGGTTGTCCACCCGCTGCCACTCGACCCCGTTGACCCGCAGCTCGATGCTCGCCGTGGCGCCCGACGGCGTGGCAGCGCTGATCCACGTGAGCGGAGCCTGTCGCAGTGGGAAGCGCTGATTTTTCTGGGTGGCGTCCCCGGTGCCGAGCACCTCGCCGGCGACGGTGCTGCCGTGAGAGGCGAGCGCCGTGTTGCCCCAGATCTTCACGCTGTCGCGCGCCAGATCGACGGGAAGATCCTCTTCGAGCACCAGGACCGACGCGCCGGCCTCGACCTCCCAGCTGCCGACCACTGCTTCCAGCACCACCGGCTCGCCCCCCGAAGCCGGGGTGCCGGCGATCAACACGGTCCGCCCTGGCTTCATCTCCGGGACCAGGCCCGTCAGGCGGATGCGCCGCCGCGGCAGCGGGTCGGTGATGGGCGCCTTCGCCAGCGAGAGCTCCTCCGAGCCGATGTGGACCACCGTGCCCCGGCGCTGAAAGCCGATCATTGGCGTCGACGTGTCGTCGAAGGCGACCTCGGTCACCTTGCCGGTCAGGGTCCAATCGACCCGGCTCACCGTCTTCACGCCCTCGACGCGGCCCAGAAGATCGTCGTCTTCGTCCGCGAGATAGACCCAGCCGCGAGGCGCGACCAGGTCGGTCTCGCGATCGAGCTGCACGGCGCCGGAGCTTGGCTCATTTGGGCCGGACCCGACATTGAAGTTGGGCCAGTCGGCGTTCACGAGCGGAACCATGAAGAAGCCGCCGTCATCGGAGGAAAACGTGAAGAGCGAGAAGGCGCTCGTGAAGACCGACGTTTGCAGGTACGAGCCCTTCAGCTCGCTGTTCATCGCGTCGAAGTCGGGGGCGTTCCAGCCGAAGATGCCCGCCCGCTGCCGGAACGCGATCACGGTCGGCGCGTGCTTGCCGCCGGGGAAGCCGCTGAGCGCCGGGGCGAAGGTGACGCGCGTGCGCTGCGCCACCGCATTGGGCTCCATCTTCACCACGCGCGCGGCGTGCCAGGCCCCGCCCACGCCGTCGAGCCGATCCGAATGGGCGATCACGATCGTGTGGCCCGGCTCGAGGCGGGTGGCGATGCCCTCGAGCCAGAGCACGTCGTCGCCGTTGCCGATCAGGTGCGGCTCGGTGAGCTCGGGATACAGCTCGTTGTACTCGGCCCGCGCCGAGACGGCCTCGATCGTCTCGAAGACCTGCGGCAGCTTCCCTTCCGGCGGCACGCTCATCACGGCGATGCCGGGAGCGAGCTCGATCTCGCCGGGCGCCAGCGCGGACGCCTGCAACGTGAACGCCAGGCGCGTGCTCGCGGCGACGCCAGGGCTCGGCTCGTAGCCGAGCATCCGCGCGATCTCCACGATGCTGCGCCGCTCCTCGGCCGTGCCGATGTACCCCTCGTTGAGGATGCGCTCGCCGTAGAAGGCGAGCACGTCGAGGCTGGCCGCCCAGGCGTCGATCAGCGCGATCGTCGCGTCGCCCTGCTCGCGCGTGGTGAGCGCCCGCAGCGGACGAGGATCGGTGGGCGCGCCGTCCGGCGGCACGATCTGCGTGCTCAGCGCGCCGATCATGCGCCGCCGGAACCCCGACCAGGTGCCCACGCGCGTCTGGAGCAGGGGCTGTCCCGGCGGGTTCTCCCTGCTCGGCGTCGAGTTCGAGGTGCAGCAGTGGCCGCGCTCTTTCACGGTCATGCGGCCCCCCGCGTGCGGTGGCGCACGTAGAAACGCACCTGCCCATGCTCCGGTGCGTTCGGATCGGAGTCACAGCGGGCGATCTCGAAATCGCCGACGTCGACGCGGCCGTTGGCGAGGGAGCCGTCGTCCGGCGCCCAGAGGCGCTTGAACCGGTGCTCGACGGAAGCGGCCGGATCGGTCGGCGTGGCATCGAGCCAGCGCACGCCGGGCACTTGCATGGCGCGCGCGAGCAGGGCGGACAGGTACACCGATTGTCCAAACGTGAACCGATCGGGATGGAAGAACGCCGGCGTGCCATCGGACAGGAGCCCGCTGCCAAAGGTGCGCAGCAGCGCCGCCTCGACCTCCTCCGGAAAGAAGCCGTCCTCGACGCAGACGGACAGCGCGATGTCGAGCGGCACATACACCGGACCGCGCACCGCCAGATCCATCCCCGCCATCCGAAAGCGGTCGAGGAAGGCCGTCAGCTCGGCCTCGAGCGCTTCGGTCAGCGACGCTCCCCCGACCAGGTCCAGATGGACGAACACGGTCGTGAAGCTGCCGACCCAACGAAAGCGCGCTTTGGCGCGCGTGACCAGCGGGTGCCTGCCCGCGACCTCGGCCCAATCCTCCGCGGTCACCGCGCGCTCCTGCCGCCGGAAATGGAAGGGCGCGTAGAGCTTGACCTCCTCCGACCGCTCCGGCTCGGTGCCCCCGACGGCTGGGACGGGGTTATAGATGTTGGTGATGGCCGCGGTGAGCGCCGTGTCGATCACCGCCGGATCGGCGACCACGTGGCGAATGGCCCCGGATCCCACGTTGCCAGCCGCGCCGGTGCCGAGGCGGTAGGCGGCGACGAAGGGGGCCTCCGTCCCCACCGGGCGGCTCTGGCTGCGAGCGATCGACAGGTCCGAAGGGCGGCGCGCCATGTCGTCGTCCCCGAAGCGCAGCCAGGCCGTTCGATCGTCGCCCATCTCGACGACGAACTCGGTAGCGGAGGCCGCCGACGCGAGCAGATCCCGCGCAGGCGTCCAGGTCTCGCCCTCCCCTTGGAGCGTGATCCGAGCCGTGGCCGCGCGAGCATCCTGCCGCAGGAGCGCGCGGGCCGATGCGCCCTCGAGCTCGAGCGGCTGGCTGAAGGTCAGCGGCGCCCCTTGGAGCCGCGCGAACACCCGTGCGTTGCGCCCCCGGGTCTCGAGCACCGGCTCTTCCTGCACGGGGATGCCGTGATCGACCAGGACGAGGTTGCCCCGCGCGACCAGGTAGACCGCTGGATCTCCGACGATCGGGACGTCCCGATCGGGCGCATCGTCCTCGGCCCAGCTCACCCGCCGCACCTGCACGCCGGGCACCAGCCGGTCGGCGATGGGGTCGGAGACCTCGGTGAGCCGCACGACCCAGCGGGTATCGGGATCGGCGTCCTCGGCCATGCCGGTCGTCGGGGATCGGACCTGCTCGAACAGGAGCAGATCGCCGCGAGCGAGCTCGAGCGAGCCGTCGTCGAGCAGATCGACCGAGGTCGCCCCGGCCTGCAGGCAACAGTCCTCGTCACCCCAGGTGTACAGGGCGATCTGGTTGTGCGCGGCCGACAGCACGGGACCGTTCATCAGGGCCTGAAAGCCGAGCACGCCGCGCGGTAGTTTCTCGAGCTGGTGGGGCGCGGCGACCGTCGGCACATCGGGGCTCACCGTGAAGAAGATCGTACCGGCGCGGAGGCTTCCGGCTTCCGCTCGGACGCCGTCGTCGAGCTCGAGGTGCACGAACGTCCTGGCGTTGCAGCCGTCGTGCATGTGGTAGTCGAGCAGGCGAGCGTGCCGGCGCACGCTCTGGCGCAGGCGAGCCGTGCCAAGGTAGGCCTCGGTGCCCACCGCGTCCTGGTGATACGCGGCGCGATCGGCGGCGTACGCCAGCACCTCCACCAGGGTGGTGCGCAGGGTCGCCGGTGCGCGCGAGCTCTCCTGGGGCTGGAGCAGCGCCAGCCGATCCAGCATCAGCTGGCGAAACGACGGAAAGTCGCGCGCCAGGTAGTCGAGATCGGGCTCGGGCTCCGCGACCGGGGGGCACTCTTCTCGCGGCTTGCAGTCGAACGCCGTCGGGCACTCGACCTTGAACGAGAAGTCGAGCTCGACGCTGCGCACGTCGAAGCCGTCGTGAAAGCCGAGATCGTCGCCCTTCAGCCGGAGCCGATACGTGCTGAAATCACCCGGTTGCTCGAGGAACACGACCAGCGTGCGCGCCTGCACCTCCGGCTCCGTCGCCGCCATCACCCCCGAGAGCCAGGTCTGAGCCGCCGGCGACAGGGGCGGCGTCACGGTCGTGGGGTCGAGGGAGGGCATCCCGATCGCCCACGACACGCGCGGGTTCGGGACGCGCACGCCGCCGGTGACCTCGACGTTGGCCGCCGACAGGCTGGCGAGCTGATCGCCGTAGAGCAGGCGGACCAGCAGCACCTGCTGGCGCAGCTCCTCACCCCCTGGGTCCTCGTGCTCGTCGAGGACCAGCAGCAGATCGATCCCGTCCAGGCGGTCTCCGGGGCCGCCGGTTTGAGCCCGCAAGAGCGCGCGCCGGCGCTCGCTGCCGCACAGGAACGACAAGGCCATCGATCAGAGCTCCCTCGTGAGCGACGCGCGCTGCTGCTCGCGCGTGCTCCGCAACAAGTACGTCACCGTGACGGTGAGGCGGTGGCCGTCGGCGGCGACAGCCACGTCCTGCACCTCCACCCACTCCGAGAGCCACTGCTGGAGCGCGCTCCGCACCAGGTGCTGGGTGGCGCTCGCCATCTCGTCGCTCGCGGGCGCGAACACGAGCTGGTGAACGCCGGTCCCGAAGCTCGGGCGCATCACCCGCTCCCCCGGCGCCGTAAAGAGCACCATCTCCAGGACTTCGCGCACCCAGGCCGCGAAATCGGGCGGCGCGGCGGTGCACCCGTTCCTGTCCATCCGAAAGGGAAATGAGATCGGCATCAGAGCCCCTGCACCCGCGGTTGCACCGTGGAGACCACCGGCGGCCCTTGCGGCGCCTGCGTGGCCGCCTTGCACAGGGCCCCCGAGGTTTGAACGAGCGCCGGCTGCCCCATCAGCTGGACGCGCGCGGCGGGGACCACCCACTGCACCGTGACGCACGGCGAGGGGGTCCCGTTCGGCAGCGTGAACGGACAGCCTGCGACGGCGTTGGTGTCCATGGCCGTGAGCGCGGGCACGCCGTTGATCAACACGCGCTGCTGCGACGGCACGTGGGTGCAGGGCGCGCCGTGGGTGCACGTGATCACGCTGCCGACATCGAGCATCGAAGGCATCAGATCACCGTCAGCGCCCCGGCGTTGATGTCCACGATGTTGGGCGGGCTCAGCTTGACCGTCGCGCCGCCGACGTTGATGAGGATCCCGGTCGCGTCGAGCCGCAGCGTGCAGGGCGTGGTGACCAACGGCGGCAGCACCTGCAGCGAGACGCCGCCCGCTCCGGGCGTCTCGTCGAGCGTGATGGAGCACGACAGCGTCTTGATCGTGCGCACTAGCGGCGTCAGCGCGGTCGGCGGAATGGTTTGGGTCGTCCAGAAGCACCCGGTCCAGATGGGCCTGTCCGGATCCCCGGCCTCGAACTCCACCCAGACGTTGCTGCCCGGCAGCGGCAGCATGTAAAATCCTTCCAGGTTGCCGGCGAACGGCACACACGGCATCGCCCACGCGAGCACGTTCGGGCCGAACACGTGCGGACAGCTGACCTGCAGGCGTCCCATCCGCATGGGGTCGAGGTTGTTGACGACCGTTCCGCGGTACTTTCCGTAGTAGGTGCTCATGGCAACAGGACTCGGTCCAGCTTGGAGCCCGTGCCGCTGCGTTCCAGGTTGAACGCCTGCGTCCAGGAGCCCCGCGCGATGGTGTGGGTGACGCCTTTGACGTACCAGGCGCCGTCATGGGTGTAGCCCGCCCCTCGCACCTCCACGAGCTCGTGCGCCTTGAGCACGCCGCCGTAGCGCACGGTGTCGAGCTCCCCCTGCGCCGTCGCCGCCCCTTGCATGCTTTGCCAATGCTGAGCGGTGGCCCGCGCGTACGCCTTGACGACGTCGCCCTTCTCGTCGTCCGCCAGGCGCTGCAGACCGACGAGGGGCAGGTTGCCCACCGTCGCCGGCACTGCCTCCAGCGGGAAGGGATAAGGCAGCGAAAACACGGGCACCACGGGCGCACCCGAGCGCTCCTCCTTCACGAAGCCGTAGACGAGCTTGGGCTTGGTACCGTCGTCGGTGAACGACAGGCTGCGCACGTTGTCGTCGCCCCCCATGCCGTAGGTCAACGCGCGCTGCGGCATCCCCACGTACACCTTCGGGCCCCAGTACGCGAAGCTCTGCCCGCGGACGAGGCCAGGCCGCCAGGCGAAGATGTAGTTCCACTCGCCTGCCAGCGCGTTGATGGCAGACAGAAACGTGCCGTCGATCGTCGGGGGTGAGTCGGTCGGCAACGGCGCGATGTCGCTCGGCGATGGCACCACGACGGGGGCCACGCCGAACGCGGCCAGCGGCGCCAGCATGAGGTTGACGCGGGCAAACGCGGGCATCGCCGGCAGTTGCAGCTGAAACTCCTGCTGATCCAGCATCACCGTCACGTCCTCACCCGTGACGGTGAGCGTGCTCTGGCCGCGTTCCGCCGACGGAGCCAGCTGGTGATTGGTCACGATGCCGTCCATCAGCGGGTGCGTGCGACCGTTGAGGACGCCGGTGATCTGGACCCGCGACCCGATCTTGAGCTGCAGCCGGCGGAGGATGGGGTAGTCGTCGGCGCCACGTTGCCGATCGCGCCCCGGGTTGAACGTGAGCTGAAACCCGCTCCGCCCGGCGTCGTCGAGCGTGACCGTCACCTGCTGCAGCTGCTCCAGCACCTCGACCGGCGCGGGACGGGTGACCCCGATGCCGGTGTGGAGCGCGAGCTGCCCACCTTGAAACACCTCAAGGGTTCTCCATCGCGACGACCAGCTCGCGCCCGGGGGCCTCCAGCTCGTCAGGGTGCTCGGCGAGGTTCGCGTCTGGAAGGCGCCACCACGCGAGGCTGTCGCCGATGGCGCGCGCCGCGATGAGATCGAGCCGATCCGCCTCCGCCACCAGCACGCGCCCCGTCGCGAGCAAGCTGGTCGTCCGCGGCAGAAAACGCCGCGTGACGTAGACGACCTCCCGCCCGCTGGCGGTGACGTGCGTCGCCGTGGGCAGGTTGGCGTAGCGGCTCTCGGGATCGAACATGGCGGATTCTCCTCGGCGGCTAGAGCACGATGCGGGTCCCAATGGCGGCCTCGAAACTCTCGGACGACAGCGAGCGCGCGCTCGCCTCCCGCGCGACCTGGTTGGCCAGCGAGAGCGCGTGGGCCGGGTGCGACTGAGACAGGTCCGCGTACCGAAGCACCGAAAGCCCCAACGAAACCCGCGCGCGGATCGGGTTCAACTCGGCGTCGTGCGCCTCCTCCGTCACCGAGAGCTCCGTCAGCTGCACCGGCAGCACCCGGCGCGGCCCGAACACGAACAGTAAAATTGGCGCATCGGGTGGTAAAATTTCGATCGCGCCCTGCGCGACCAGCCCCAGATTCTTCTCGACGTCCGCGGCCAACGGGCTGACCAGGCCAAGGATCGCCGCGATCCGCGCGGCGACGGTGTCGGGCCCTCGGCCTGCTTCCAGATCGTCCGTCGCGTCGAGCTCGATCTCCACCTGCACCGTCTCGCTCGGCGGCCCGCCCCGCTGCCCCGCTTCCGCCCCCGCCGTCGCCGCCGAGACCTGGAACGAGCTCGTTAAGGTCGCGGGATTGTACTGAAATGGGATCACGCTCGGCCGCAGCGTCACCGGATCGACGGAGACCAGCGCCCCCCGCAGCACCCGCGGCGAGCCGGGATAGGTGGTCATCGAGCTACCCCACTCATTGGGGTGGACCCTAACACGGGCCCGGGCGGCGGGGGAAGGCTTTGAGCACCTGTTCTTTGTGTCGGTCCAGCCTGAGCTAGACCTGAACGCCGAGCGCTCGCAGAGCGTCCTGCATTGCCTTCTTGGCCAACCCGGGTGGTTCTTTTCGCTCGGCTGCGCTCAAGACATCGATAAACTCGCCCCAGCCGAGCAGACCCGCCGCCGCAGCAGCATGCTGTCTGGCTTCCGCCTTGTCGGACCCGAGCCCTTCGGCAACCACCTCGAAGGTTTGCTGGCGGTAGCTGGGCGGCGCGGAGTATGCAATTGTGTAGAACACGAGCGGACTCGCCGGTCCTTCCGTCCTCGTCCTGCTTACGATCTCGTCGTGATCGACGATCGGCAGGTGCCGGCGAAGCACGGCGCGGACGGTCTGTAGTGCGTCGTCGTGCTCGGACGCGAGCTCCAAGTAGCGCAGGTGAGGTACATGGTCCTCCACCACGGAGATGTGCGTTGTCTCAGGGTCATCGGAAAAACGCTTGATGATCTGGGTCGCGGATTGCGAGCTTGCACTCTGAACGAACTCGAAACCCGCCTCCGACAACTCGTCCAAGGAGCCAAAGAATCCTTTCTTGAAGTCGTCTTCGCTGTCGAACGGGAGATCAGGCACCAGATAGGAAACATGCATCGAAGGCCTCCTCTGACACGATTCCTTAGTCATAGCTCGCAAGCAAGGCGATAAGCTCACGAATTAGTTCGTCCGCCTCAGCGGAGGAAACGTCACGCGGCTCCTTCGAATGAAGCCACCTCTCCACCGCTCGGGCCAAATCGGCAAGATTACCTGCCCCCTCCCGATACAAGCTACCCCTCTGCGCCGCCTGAAGTAAGCGACGGAAGATATTGCCGATTCGACGCTGCTGCTCTCTACGCTCTCCCCCCAACGCTCCTACCATGGTTGCGGGAGCGAGGGCGCCCTGACGCATGGCACCTCCGGCGCGAGGATCGCTCGGGTCGACGATTCCTCGCAACGTCACTGATCTTCCTCCAGCGACTGTACGAGGGTCGCCGAACTGTTCGGGAAGCGTCGCTTCACCCGCCGCTCCCAAGCGCCGGGCGACGGCGTTCGCGGTTCCGACCGATCCTTGCCTGGCTCGCTCGAGATCGTCAAGCGCCGCGACCGCAGTAAGCAATCGCTGTTGAGCGGCGTTCAGGCCCAGATGCTGCATCAGGGCGGCCTGTTCAGACCGTCTTGACGCCAGGATGCGCGATATCTGTCGCGAGGTCAGTCCGCTCTCGCGACGCAACTGCACCAACGCAGCAGAAATCGACGGATATGTATCGGCCGATGCGCCCGGAACGTCCAGGACTGTAAAGCTGGGACTCTGAGGGTTTGCGTACGACGTGGACTGATAGCCCGTAACCCCGCCGAAGTCACCACGCTGCCCAGTCGCAAGTGGAGTCTGGCGCATGACTTCCGCCCGCTGGCTTCTAGTAAGCTGGACTCCATCGGGATCGAGGGTTCCCCCACTGCTAACGCGCTCGCGCGCCTCGGCAACCGCAGAGTCACCCGCCAGTTGCCGGCGAAAGCGCGCTTCGGCCGCTTCAAGGACGGGCCGGATCAACCTTCCAAGGTCGTACGGCCGCAACCTGCGGGCGCGCACGACGATTCGAGGAGGGCTGTTGCGCGCCTCAATCGTACCGTCCGGGAGCAGCCTGAGGACTCGGATGCGGTATCTGATCCTGAGATACCGCAGCTTCATCAGCAATCGCTGCTTGCCCACGCCATCCCGAAGAGAGCCTCGAACGCTGCGACGGATCGCTGGCAGAGCCCGCTCCAGGCGTCGTCGCCTCCGATCATCCCGATCGCGGTCTCGCCGCCCGTCGCGATCCCGCCGCCGTCCGCCGCGCCGGCTGGGGC
>JAEZYZ010000133.1 GCA_023418705.1 Pseudomonadota bacterium
GGGGGGGGCCGCCCGCGGGGGCCCCCGCCCCCGAATCGATCAGCCGAGCAAGCCGAAGGCGAGCTGCGGCAGTTGGTTGGCCTGCGCCATGATCGAGATGCCGGCCTGGGTGAGGACCTGGTTGCGCGCCATGCGCGAGGTCTCTTCGGCCACGTCCACGTCGCGAATGCGCGAGTTGGCGGCCGAAAGGTTCAGGCGGACGGTCTGGATGCTGTTGGTGGCGGTGTCGAGCCGGTTCATCGCGGCGCCGAAGCCGGCGCGAGCGGTCGAGACCGCTCCGATGGCGGAGTCGATCTCCGACAGGGCACCCTGGGCGTCATCGAGCGATCCGATCGAGACCGTGCCGGAGCTGCGAATGTCTTGCAGGTCGACACCCCGGAAGTTGACCGAGATCTGGTCGTTGGCGTCGTCGTTCAGACCGATCTGGAAGGTCACCGAGCTGGTGGTGCCGCCGTTGTAGTCGATCAGCGACGTGCCGTTGAACTTGGTGCCGTCCTGGATGCGGCCGATCTCCTCCTGGAGCTGCGCGAACTCCGTGTTCAAGTAGCCGCGGTCGGTGTCGGTCAAGCTGCCGTTCGAGGCTTGCACCGCCAGCTCGCGCATGCGGCCGAGGATGCCGTGCACCTCGCCCAGCGCGCCTTCGGCGGTCTGGACCATGCTGACGCCGTCGGCGGCGTTGCGCTCGGCGACGCTGTACGACCGGATCTGCGACTGCATGCTCTCGCTGATGGCGAGGCCTGCGGCGTCGTCGGCGGCGGTGTTGATGCGGAAGCCGCTGGAGAGCTTGTTGAAGCTGCTCTGCAGGGCGCGCTGGTTGCGGCTGACGTTGCGGTGGGCTTCGAGAGACGAGACGTTGGTTTGAATGGTTAGGGCCATGAGAGGACTCCTTCTTGGAGAGTGGCCGCGGGGGCGACCGGTACCGGGCTTCCTGCCCGTCACTCACCCTGAACGGAGTCCTCTTGGGTTCCTGAAACGGAAAAATGCACGCGGCCGCTCGTCAGGTTGGCCGCGGTCGGCCCTCGGTCACCCTTGTAGCAGGCTCAGCGCCAACTGCGGCAGCTGCCCGGCCTGGGCCAGCACCGACACGCCCGCCTGACTGAGGATCTGGTTCTTGGTCATGTGAGACATCTCCTCGGCCACATCGACGTCGCGGATGCGGGAGTTTGCTGCGGCCAGGTTCAAGCGCGCCGTCTGGATGTTGGTGGTGACGATCTCGAGCCGGTTCATCGACGCGCCCATCTCGGCCCGCCGGGTGGAGATGGCGCTCAGCGCGGTGTCGATGTCGGACAGGGCCGCCAGCGGGTTGGTGGGGTCGCTGCCGGTGACCGAGCTCGCCTGAAGGTCGGTGAGATCCGGCCCGGTGAAGTTGATGGTGAGCTGATCGTTGGCGTCGTCGTTCAGGCCGACCTGGAAGGTGATCGAGTTGGTCGTCGTGTTGAGCAGCGGCTGGCCGTTGAAGGTCGCCGAGTTCTGGATCCTGGCGAGCTCCTCCTTGAGCGCCGAGTACTCCGTGTCGATCATGCCGCGAGCGTCGGCCGTCATGCTCCCGTTCGCGCTCTGCATCGCCAGCTCGCGCATGCGGCCCAGGATGTCGTGCATCTCGCCCAGGGCGCCTTCGGCCGTCTGCGCCATGCTGATGGCGTCGTTGGCGTTGCGCTCGGCCACGACGAAGGAGCGGATCTGGGTCTTCATGCTCTCGCTGAGGGCCAGGCCCGCGGCGTCGTCCGCCGCGCTGTTGATGCGATACCCGCTCGACAGCCGGTTGAAGCTCTTGCTCAACGCGCTCTGCGCACGGTGTAGGTTCTTTTGCGCTTCGAGCGAAGCGACGTTGGTTTGGACGACAATCGGCATTTGGGTTTCGGTCCTTTCTGTTCGCCGATCGAGAGCAGATCGGGCGAAACGTCCTTTTCACGAGCCGTGCCAACGCCAAGGGACGGGCTAGAGCAACGAACGGTTTGCAGCGCAGACCGTTTGTCGCGGAAATTGAGACGATCTAGAGCACCGATCCCGCGAGCAAAGCTGAGGGTTTCGGGGCTCGGCTGGCAAACGGATCGGAGCTCTGGGCGCCGCTCCGTCGATGGACCGCGAGCAACCAAGCCAACCCCCTGCCCGGCCCGCACTCTACCCGTCGCTCGGTTGACGCGCGGCCGCCGGATCGTTGACGCCCGCCGCGCGGAAAATGAGACCATCCAGAGCACCGAGCCGTGAGCAGACGAGAGGGTTTCCCGAAGAATCGGGCCCTCACCCGGACGAGGGCCCCGGTTCTTCGGGACCTCCGCTCTGGCAAACTGATCGGTGCTCTAGGGAAGGGAGCGGGTCGCCGCCGGCTCTCCGAAGAGCTCCACGTCGGCGCCCGCTTCGGCCGCCTCGCGGTTGGCGGCCTCGATGCTGTCGCGGATCTCCCCGCGCAGGACGCCCAGCTCCGCGGGCGCGATCACGCCGAGCTTCACGGTCGTCCTCGAGATCTCGGTCACGACGATTTCGATGTCGTGGCCAATCACCAGCCTCTGTCCCTTGCGCCGTGCAACGATGAGCATCGCTCGAGAGGGCTGCACGCCGCGTGCCACTCGCTGGCATCGGGCAGGCCGAGGGCGCTGCGGCGCGCTCAGAACTGCGCGGGCGGCGTCTCGAGCAGGCGGCGCGCGACGGCGATCGATCGCTCGAGCGCGCTGCCGAGCTGAGCCAGCGCCGAGTAGGCTTCGAACGGGTCGGCGTCCGAAATCTGGCTGCGGCGCTTCTCTTGGTCGAGCTCGAGCTGCTCGAGCGTCCGATCGCTCAGCTGGAGCCGGTCGATCACCAGACCAGCGCCGCCGCGGGCGTCGACCAGCTGCCGGTGCGCCGCATCGAGCCCGCCGAGTGAAGCGCTGACGGCGCTCGAGTCGCCGGCTTGCAGCGCGGCTTCGAGGTCCGCCAGGGCGGCGAACACGTCCTGGCCGCCGGCGGCGGTGAAGGCTCGAGCGCCGCTGCTGCTGACGCTGGTGGGGGCCGAGCCACCGAGATCCACCTGGTGGGCGATGTCGTCGCCGAGGAACGCGCCGTTCACGTCGAAGGCCGGACCGTCGAGCTTGCTGCCGGCGAACAGGGAGCCGCGACTGCCGCGCGTGTTGCCGATGCGCACCATCTCTTCCCTGAGGCTCGAGACCTCGACGGCGAGCAGCTCCCGATCGCGATCATTGAGCGTGCCGTTGGCGCCTTGCAGCGCGATCTCCTTGGCGCGCGCCAGCAGGTCTCCGGCTTGGCCAAGCATCGACTCGGCGAGCTCCGCGTCGCCCAGCACGCGGCCGATGGTGGTGCGCTGGTCGTTCGTGCGACTCTGAGCGGCCCGCAGCCGGGCCTGCTCGGCGGCGGTGATCGGGTCGTCGGAAGGCGCGCTGATCGCTTGCCCAGAGCTGGCGCGTCGCGCCGCCTCGGCGTGCCGGCGCTGCAGCGCGCCGAGCTGGCGGCTGACCGTCAGGTACTTGAGCCCCTCGGTGACCCTCATCGGCCGAGCCTCGCGATGAGCTCCTCGAGCAGTTGATCGACGGTCGATAGCACCTTGGCTGACGCCTCGTACGCGCGCTGGTAGCGGGTCAGGGCCACCATCTCTTCGTCGAGTGAGACGCCGCTGGTCGACTCTCGGAACGCCTGCGTCTGCGTGAAGATCGCGTCGCGCAGCCCGACCTGATCGGCGGCCGCCGCCTTGCGACCGCCCACGTATCCGATCAGATCGCCGTAGCTTTGCGCGGCCGTCTTGGTGCCCGCCCCGGCGACCGCCGCGTCAGCCAGCCGCGAGAGCGCGACGGCGTTCGACGATCCGCCGGGCAGCTCCGCCGCCGATCCGGCCGCAGCCACCCGCTCGGGGCGGCCGAGCAGCTCGGGATCGAGCACGACGGAGCGCGCGGCGCCCTCGGGCGTGGCTGAGAGCTGGAACAGCGAGCGGCCGGTGACGCCGTCCTGACCGTAGCCGGCGGCGTGCTGGGCGTTGATGGCGCTGCCCACGTCGAACACGAACTGATCGAAGCGGCGCTGCACCTCGAAGACGTCGCCGTCCCGCGCTTCCTTGAGGCCCGCCAGGCGGCCGCCGCTCAGGTACGCGGTCACCTCGGTGGGTGGCCCTCCGGTGCGGCTGGCGAGCAGCCGCATCGACCCCTCGCCGTCCAAATCGACCTGGAAGGAGCGCGCGCTGCCGCCCTCGACGAGCGTGGTGCCCGCGGCCTGCACGACGAGCTCGCCGCTGCCGTTGTAGAAGGTGCGCAGGTCGACCAGCTCCGACATGTCGAGCAAGACCAGGTTGCGCTGGTCGACCAGGTCGGAGGCGTCCGAGTTGTTCGCCTGGGCCATGCTGATCTGGCGGCTGAGCTTGGCGACCTCGGTCGCCCGAGCGTTGATCGCGTCGACGGTCTGACGCGCCTGCTCGAGCAGCTCCGAGCGTTGCGTCGCCAGGGCGTCGCCGACCGCGTTCACCTGGCCCGCGAAGGCCTGTGCCCGCTCGAGCACCGTGCTGCGCGCGGTGGCGTCGCCGGGATTCGAGGCGAGGCTCGAGAACGAGGACATGAGGGCGTCGAGCGCGGATCCGAGCCCGGTCCCGGCCGCGTCGTTGAACAAGGCCTCGACCTGGGAGAGCTGGCGATCGTGCTCGTACGCCGACGAATGCAGCCCGCTCGCCTCGAGCAGACGTCGCTCGGCGACGATGTCGGTGGCGCGGCGGATGCCCTGAACCTCGACGCCGCCCGAGGCCCCCGCCAGCGAGCGGGTCTGCAGCACGGCCTCGCGCCGCACGTACTGCGGGGTGTTGGCGTTGGCGATGTTGTTGCCGGTGACGCTCAGTCCGTACGATTGGGCGGCGAGCGCATCGCGCGCGGTGTACAGAAGGTTCGTCAGCCCTGCCATCGCTAACCTCGCAAGTTCAGCCGGACCCCTTCGGCCGGAGCCCGGACGGAGTCGCTGCCGTAGGTGGGTGAGGCCTCCCCGGTGAGGACCCCCAAGGCCTGCCGCACGCAGTCGCGCGCATGGACAAGCAACAGCTGGTTGCGGCGCGCCGCGCCGCGCAGCCTCTCGAGCTCCGCCGCGTCGGCGGCTTGCAGGGCGGGCCCTAGCGCGCGCAGGGCGTCGCTGAGCTCGGCCTTGGCGTCCGCCAACGCCTGCACCCGTTCGTGGTCGAGGGCGAGCAAGGCCGAGCGCTCCTCATCCAGCAGGGCGGAGAGCCTGCCGAGCAGCGCGCCCGCTTCCGCAGGCGACGATGGCAGCTGTTCCGAGTGCGTCATGGTGGGCCCTTTCGCGACGAATTCATCCGCTGGTGGCGACCAGCCGCGCCGCTATCTCCTCGGGGTTGATCTTGAAAGTGCCCGCCGCGAGCCGGGCCTTGAGCGCCTCGACCTTCTGGACGTCGACCTCGGGGCTGCTCGCCGCGAGCTTGCGCGCCTCGGACGATATCGAGACCTGCGCGGCCTCGGCTCCCTTGCCTTGGATGCCGCCCTGTGGCCGCTCGACCGTCGGGGTCGAGCCGACCTTCTGCACCGACATGCGCTGATAGGCGTCGAGCGCAGGGTTGGAGCTGATACCTTTCATGAATGCCTCCGCGACCGAGCCTCGGAGCTACGGCTCGCTCGATCCCCTGAACGGCAGCCGGAGGTGACCCTTGAGGAAAAAATCATCGATCCCCCTTATCGGCGTCGCCGGTCGGGGCGGGGCGCGCCGGGCTGGCGGCCACGGCGTCGGCGATGAGCTCGGAGACGCCGATGCCCCCGGCGGTGGCGATCGCGTCGGCCATGGCCTCCACGATCATGGACCCATAGGCGGATTGCCCAGCCTGGCTGGTGTCCCCCGAGAGGCGCGCGCTCCGCTCGAGCGACTTGAGCATTTGGCGCAGGAACACCGCCTCGAACTCTTTGGCTGCCTCGAGGAGCTTGGGGTCCGGCCCAGAGGCCGTTGCGGGCTCCGTGGCCTTCAGCGCCTGGGGTGCTCCGGTCGAGGTCGGCATGCCGATCGGGGGGGTCATTGGACGATGATCTCCGCGTGCAGGGCGCCCGCCGCCTTGAGCGCCAACAAGATGCTCGCCAGATCCCGCGGCGCGACCCCGAAGCCGGACAGGGCCTGCGCGACGTCGGCCAGGGTGGCGGCGCCGTCGACGTAGGCGACCCCGGGGCGCTGCTCGAAGGTGTCGATGTCGGTTTGGGGAACGACGACCGTGCGCCCGTCGGCGAGCGGGCCGGGCTGTGAGGCGGCCGGCGCTTCCTGCACCCGGATGGTGATCCCGCCCTGAGCAATGGCTACCGGGGCGAGCCGGACGTCGCCGCCAGCGACGATCGTGCCGGTGCGTTCGTTGATCACCACCCGCGCTTCCGACACCGGGATCACCTCGATGTCGCCCAGCCGCGCGATCAGCTCCACCGGCTTGTTGCGCAGCTTCTGTGGCGCCTTGACGACGATCGCGCCGGCATCGACCGCGCGTGCCGTCCCCTTGCCGAGCGCCGCGTCGATGGCTTCGACGACCCGGTGCGCGGTGGCGAAGTCGGCCGAGCGCAGGGACAACGTGACCTGGTGGTCGTGCACGAACTCCATCTTGATCTCGCGCTCGACCAGCGCGCCGTTCGGGAGGCGCGCGGTGGTGGTGACATTTTCGAGCGTCGAGCTGCCGGTGCTCCCGTTGGCGCTGAAGCCGCCGAGCACGAGCGGTCCTTGGGCGACGGCGTAGGTCTTGCGATCGGCGCCGCGCAGCGGGGTTTGCACCAGCACGCCGCCCCGCAGCGAGCGAGCGTTCCCCATCGACGAGACGGTCACGTCGAGCCGCGCTCCGGAGCGAGCGAACGGCGGGATGGTCGCGGTCACGATCACCGCGGCCACGTTGCGCAAGCGCAGCTGGCGCGCGTCGACCTGCACGCCCAGCCGGCGCAAGAGCGCCCGCAGCGACTGCGCTGCGAACGGCGCGGACACGTCGTCGCCGGTCCCGTTGAGCCCGGTGACGACCCCGTAGCCGACCAGCTGGTTGTCACGCGCGCCGAGCACGTCCGCCAGATCCCGCAGCCGTTCGGCCCGGGCGGGGGTCGCGGCGGCCAGCGTGCAGAGCAGGCAGCTTGCCCAAACCAGCAGCTTGAAGCCGCCAAAAACTCGTCGCAGGGGTGCCGTCGTCATCGCTTCAAAACGGGTTGATGGTGTCGAGGATCTTGGTCAGCCAGCCGCGCTCCACCTGGTCGGCGATGTCGCCGCGGCCGGTGAACTCGACGCGGGCGTCCGCCACGAGCGCCGACGAAATGGAGTTGTCGAACTCGATGTCGGCCGGGCGGATCACCCCGGAGATGTAGAGGTGATACTCCTCGTGGTTGATCATCACCACCTTGGTGCCTTCCACGAACAGGTCGCCGTTCGGCATCTCTTCGCGAACCCGCACGCCGATCAGGCCCCGCAGCTTGCCGGCGCGCTGGGTCTGCCCCTCACCGGAGAAGTCACTCTGAGCGGCCAAAGCGAAGAGCTTCTCCGGATCGATGTCCGGGTAGGCTTCCTTGATGGCGGGCACCAGGCCGACCAGGGCGCTGACCCCGGCCTCGCGGTTGGTGTTGCGGCTCAGGTTCGTCGTGGCGCCGCCCTGGGCGTCGGCTTCCTCGAGGATGCGGATCAGCACGATGTCCCCGACGCGCAGGCCGCGCGTGTCTTCGAGGTAGCCCGCCTGCGCCTCGGAGTAGATGGAGCCGACCGCGGGCTTCGCCGACTCCTGGTTGGCGGCGTACTCACCGGTCTCGTACTTGCGCTGGCGAGGCGTGAAGGGCTTGATGTGCGGCGGCCCGCACGCGCTGGCGCCGATCGCGAAACACAGGCCGAGCAAGAGGTCACGGCGGGTCATTTGAGCTCCACCCGGGCGACGCGCGCAGACTCGATGCGCGCCCGAAGCACCTTGCGCGTCCGAACCACCTGGCAGGAGATCACGTCCCCGACGTCGCCGTCCTGCATCGCGACGCCCGCCGCCGTCACCCGCACCGCCCCCGAGTCGATGGCGAGCTCGAGCTGCGCGCCGCGCTCGACGTCCGGGCGCAGCGCCTGCTCCGTCACCTCCGCGGTGAACGAGACGGCGACGCGGGTGACCGGCTCCCCGTCGGCGAGGAGCTCCACGACCGCCGTCGATCTGGCGGTGCCCGCACGCCGAGCGAACTGCGAGAGCTTGACGGCGCCGGCCGTGGCCGTAGGAGCGGTCTGGATGGCGCGCGGTGGGGTGATGGACACGAGCCGAATGCCTTCGGGCATGGCGGCGCGCAGCGCGGGTTCGATCAGCCGGGAGAGCTCAGCGGGCGAGAAGGCCTTCGCGGCGCGCCGCACGCGCACGCTGGTGAAAAATTCGATGCCGCTGGTGTCGATGTCGGCGCGGTCGAGCACGAGCAGCACGTCCCGTCGCGAGAACACCCGCGAGCCTCCGGGAGCAGGTGCGGGGGCGACGTCGAGGCCCTCGAGCTCGGCGGGGGCCTTACGGACGACATCTCCGAGGCGCACGCGGCCGGCGTCGATCACGCGTTCTGGCGCCGACTTTGCCGAGGCAGGGCCAGGCAGCGCGACGAGCGCGAGCGCGAGCATCAGGTTGCGGCGCGACAGGGACGGCGAAGGTCGGCAGATCATGATCACCTGAGCTGAGTCGCGGCTTGCAGCATCTCGTCGGCGGTGCTGATGACCTTGGAGTTGATCTCGTAGGCGCGCTGCGCGGCGATGAGGCCGATCATCTCCTCGACGACGTCGACGTTGGCCCGTTCCAGCGAGCCCTGGAGCAACGTGCCGCGGCCCTCCATGCCGGCCGCGCCGATCTGGGGCTCGCCGCTGGCCGGCGTGGGCAGGTAGAGGTTGTGCCCGATGGCCCTGAGGCCCGCCGGATTGACGAAGGTGGCGAGCGAGAGCTTTCCGAGCTCGATCGGTGTGGTGTCGCCCGAGAGCACGGCGCTCACGGTGCCGTCGGCGCCGATCGAGACGGCCGTCGCCTCGGGCGGGATCACGATGGGCGGGTCGAGCGGCATGCCCTCCGGCGTGACGATGCGGCCCTGTCCGTCGGTCTGCAGCGCGCCGGAGCGCGTGTAAGCCAGGGTGCCGTCGGCTTGCTGAATCGCGAAGAACCCGGCCCCTTCGATCGCGACGTCGAGGGGGTTGTTGGTGTTGAGGATGGCGCCCTGCTCGAAAGCGCGCGCCGTGCCCGCGACGCGCACGCCGTTGCCCATCTGAAGGCCGGTCGGCGCCATCGTCGTCTCTCCTGTCGGAGCGCCGGCGGGTCGCACGTTCTGGTAGAGCAAATCCTGAAACTCGACCCGCTGCTTCTTGTAGCCGACGGTGTTTGCGTTGGCGATGTTGTTGGAGATGGTTTCGAGATGCGTCTCTTGAGCGGACATCCCGGTGGCGGCGACGTGCAGGGATCGAAACATGGCAACCGTTTCGATTAGCAAGCACGGTGCCAACCGCGCGCCGTCAATCGATCGACGCGTCCGGGGCAGCGTCACCCCCGTCGATGCCGTCGGTCGCGTCGCTCACGCCAGCGTCGTTCGGGGCAGCGTCGTCGTCGCTGGCGTCGATCGTGTCGCCAGCATCGACCGTGTCGTCGGCGTCCGCATCGGGTGAGCCGGTGCCGCCGTCCGCCAAGGGCGGCGCCGGATCCGGCCCGCTGCAGGATCCGGCCACGCAACGCATGCCTCTCCCGCAGTCGGTGTGGCGCAGGCAGGAGACATCTCCGCACGCCGACGCAAACCACGCGGCGATGACGAGGGCAGCGCGCCCGACCCGCGGATCAAAGAGAAACACGCAGGCCTCCGCTGAGCAGCGCCCAAAAAAGCACGCTGTCATCCGGTAGATCGCTCCCGATCGGCAGCGCATAGAACGCGGGCTCCACGAACAGCCCAGCGCGACGGCCGAGCGGGATCACGAGCCGCGCTCCCACGCCGGCACCGAGCAACGTCTCCGGGGCAACCGTGCCGATCGCCCCGGCATGCACGCCGATGGCGGGCACGATCCAGCGCTGGTAGCGCAGATCGAGCCCGACCGACCCGCGCCCCTCGATTTCGGCGAACCCCCGGATGCCGAGGCCCGAGACCTCGTCTTCGTCATCCCGGAGCTCGACACCGGCGATGATGCGCGTTCGGGCGCGCTGCCACTCGATGCTGCCGCTGCCGGGATCGCCGCCTTCGAGCCCCGTCCCGAGCCCGATCTCGGCGTCCATCAACCAGCCCTCCGCCAGGGCGGCGCGGGGAGCGGCCATCAGCGCCGTCAGCGTCAAACAGCTGACGGCCAAGCGTGTGGATTTTGACTTTCGGGCTTGGCTCGAGGGGGACATCGACGTGCGGTCGAGCAAGGGCAAAGCTTGGGCCAGCGCCGGCAGACAGCACCCACAAAACGAGACGAGCGCTCCACTCGGGAGCGCTCGTCTTCTTCAGGAGGGAGTCCGAAGCAGCGCGTCAGGCGACGTCGATGCGCTTGCGCTTGAGCATCTCCACCAAAGTGGTCCGGTTCAAGCCGAGCAGCTGCGCCGCGCGGTTCTTGTTCCACTGGGTGCGCTCGAGCGCCTGCCGGATGAGGTTGTTCTCGAACGCATCGACGGCCGCGCGGAGGTCGATGCCAGTGTCGGGCAGCTTCGCCCCGGGGCGGCGCTCGTTCGGCAAGCCGCACACACGCGCGGGCAGATCGCGCCGCTCGATGAAGGGCGTGCGGCAGAGCAACACCGCGCGCTCGATGGTGTTCTCGAGCTCGCGCACGTTGCCGGGCCAGCCATAGCTCTGCAGGATCTCCATCGCCTGGTGCGAGATACCCCCGACGTCCTTGCGACCGGTGCGCTCGCGCACCTGCCGCAGGAAGTGCTGCGCGAGCAGCGAGACGTCGGCGCCCCGCTCGCGGAGCGCCGGGACCGCCACGTGGATGACGTTCAGCCGGTAGTACAGGTCGTCCCGGAAGGTGCCCGCTGCCACGGCTTGCTCGAGATCGACGTTGGTGGCGGCCACGATGCGCACATCGGCGCGGTGGGTGCGGGTGTCGCCGATCGGTGAATACTCGCGCGCTTGCAGCACGCGCAGCAGCTTGACCTGGAGCGCCAGCGGCAGCTCGCCGACCTCGTCGAGGAACAACGTGCCGCCTTCGGCGAGCGCGATGCGTCCCGCCTTGGCGGCGTGGGCCCCGGTGAACGCGCCGCGGGCGTGACCGAACAGCTCGCTCTCGAGCAGCGCCTCCGGGATGGCGCCGCAGTTGACCGCCACGAAGGGCCCGTTGCTGCGCAAGCTGGAGCCGTGCAACGCTCGCGCGACCAGCTCTTTCCCTGTACCGCTCTCGCCGGTGATGAGCACGGTACAGGTCGTGTCCGCGACACGGTCGACCGTGCGATACACATCGACGAGCGCGTCGGATTGACCGACGACGCCGGTCATGCTGCGCGGCATCGCCGACGGTGCGATGCTATGCGCGATCTCGTCGAGCGGAGGAGGCGGCATGGTCGCCAGCCAGACCCCCGACCCCGCCTCCTCATCGAACTGCAGGTCTATGTTGTCGGGGATGCTGCTGGGATCGAGGTCGTTCATAGACAGGTTTCCTTCTTCGCTTTTCGAGTTGAGCCGGAGGGCCGCTCAAGCAAGAGTCTTGCCAAAGCGACGGAATGCTGGCGCTGCTCGTCGATTCCATGACGCTGGCGAGCACCTACGGTTTGTCATGGGTCATGAGTGACCTGGTTTGACAGGCCTTGGATCCCCAATTCTCCGAGATTTTTGAGAAAGTACCGCCAGCGCGCCCCGAGCTCGCGAGTAGGTAATTTGTGACCCATGGCTGGGAAAAATTTTACCCAGGGGGTGATTTGACGCCTGTGAGCCGCTGGCACGACTCCTGCTGTGGGGCGTGGCGTGTCGTCGATGTTCTCTGCCATCGCCCCCCTGCATCAAGCGCTCGACTATCACCTCGAGCGGCACAACGTGCTCGCGTCCAACGTCGCACACGTCGACACGCCCGGCTACCGGCCCGTGGACGTCGAGCGCGTGGAGGCAGGGTCCTTTGCCGGGGTGCTCGGGGTTGCGCTGGAGCGCACGAACCCGACGCACCTCTCGGCGGCCGGGGGCGCGGGCAGCGCGGCCCACGGGCGGGTCTTCGAAGACCTCTCGGCGGGCGCCGGCAACGACGGCAACTACGTCTCGCTCGATCGCGAAGCCGCCAAGCTGGCGGCCAATCAGCTTCGGTACGACGTCGTGTCGGCCATCGTTTCAGCGGAGCTGAAGCACCTGAGCTTCGCCGCCAGTGACGCAAAGGGATAGGAGAAGGTTCATGCTGGGAGTATTCAGTGCTTTGGAAGTCGCCGCCTCCGGGCTCTCCGCACAGAGGGTCCGCATGAACACCATCGCCTCCAACCTGGCGAATGCGCGCACCACGCGCACCGCCGAAGGCGGCCCCTACCGGCGAATGGATCCGGTGTTCGAGGCGGTGCTGCTCGATCGGACCCGCGGCGCTGTCGGTCTGGAGCGGGCCGCCTCCCTCGTCAAGGTCGATCGCCTCGTGCAGGACGAACGCCCTGGGCAGCTCGTCTACGAGCCCGGGCATCCGGATGCGAACCCCGCCGGCTACGTGGAGTACCCGAATGTCCACGCCGTCGAGGAGATGGTGAACATGATCACCGCCTCGCGCGCCTACGAGGCGGGCGTCACCTCGATCGAGGCCGTCAAACAGATGGCCCAATCCGCCATCGGCATCGGGCGCTGAGGGTAAGCCGTGGGACCGATCGACGGACGTCTGCCGCTCGCGCTGCCCCGGGTCGAAAACGACCTCGAGCCGGGGATCCGACCGCCGAGCGCCGAGGGTCAGGTCGGTTTCGCGGAGGTGCTCGAAGGGATCGTTCAGAGCGCGAACACCCGCGCCTTGGAGGCATCGCACGCCGCGGAGGAGTTCTCCGCGGGGCGCCGCGATGACATCCACGGGACCATGCTTGCGCTCAGCCAGGCGGAGATCGAGCTCAAATTCGCCGGGAACGTGCGCAACAAGATCATCGACGCCTTTTATGAGCTCTGGCGGATGCAGATCTAGGAGCGACGATGGAGGGTGTGCGCAACGTCCTGATGCAGTTGAAGGCCTTCTGGGCCAATCTGCCGACCCCCAAGCGCTGGGCGCTGGTGCTGCTCACCGCGGGCGTCTTGATCGCGGTCTCCGCCATTTCCGTGGTCGGCAGCCGAGTCCGGTACGCTTACCTCTACACCGGTCTGGAGCCCCAGGACGCCGCCGGCATCGTCGAGAAGCTCAAGACCCTGCAGGTGCCCTACCGGCTCGAGGCGGGCGGCAGCGCGCTGCAGGTGCCCGAGGATCGAGTGGCGGCGCTGCGCCTCGAGCTCGCCGCCTCCGGGTTGCCGCGGGGGGCGGGTGTGGGCTTCGAGATCTTCGACAAATCGCAGATCGGCGCGACCGAGTTCGAGCAGCAGGTGAGCCTCAGGCGCGCGCTCGAGGGCGAGCTTTCCCGATCCATGATGACGGTGGACGGGGTGCAGGCGGCGCGTGTCCATCTGGTCATGCCGGAGCGGCGGCTCTTCGTGGCTCGCGACGAGCTGGCGTCGGCCTCGGTGGTGCTCAAGCTGGCCAACGCCGGCGCCTTCGGCAGAAAAGAAGTGGCCGCGATCGTTCACCTGGTCGCTGCGGCCGTGCCAGGGCTGTCGCGGGATCGCGTCTCGGTGGTCAGCACCGAGGGCGTGACGCTGCACCGTCCAAACGTTGACGGTCAGCCGGATCTCGCCGCGGCCACGGACCTGCAGGCCGAGCGGGCCCGCGCGCTCGCCGCTCAGATGGAAAACGACGTGCGCGCTCAGGTCGAGCGCATCGTCGGTCCGGGCAACGCCGACGTCCGCATCCACCTCGAGCTGGACGCCTCGGTGCGGGAGCAGACAGAAGAGCTCTACAATCCCGAGAAGACCGCGCTCCGCAGCGAGCAGCAGTCCGAAGAGCTCACCGGCGCCGGCGACCCCGGGGTCGCAGGTGTGCCCGGCGCGCTGAGCAACCTGCCCGACACCAAGGGTCAGGGCGAAGCCACCCAGCAGACGACCGAGGCGAAGGCCGGGGGCATCATCCGCCGCAGCCACACCCGCAACTGGGAGGTGGATCGCGTGCTCCGCAAGACCAGCACGCCGCCCGGCGCGATCGCCAAGCTGTCGGCCGCCGTCTTGATCAACGGCAAGTACGTGCAAAAGGGCGACCAGCAGGTGTACGTGCCCCGCACCGCCGACGAGCTTGCGACCGTCGAGGACCTGGTCAAGCGCGCGGTGGGGTACTCAGAAGAGCGCAGCGACAGCATCAGCGTGAGCAGCGCCGAGTTCGCCCGCCTGCACCAGGATCTGCCGCCGGAAGCGCCGCTGCCCTTTCATCGACAGTGGCTCACCGAGATCTTGATGGCGGCCGGCGCGCTCGCCCTGCTGTCGCTGCTGGTGCTCGCCTATCGCACCAGCCGCACCAAGCAGCAGGCGCGCGCGGCAGCTGCCCTCGAAGCGGCCAAGCTCGCCCAGGCCGCTGCCGCGCTGCCGGAGGGGGTGTCAGACGGCCGACTGCTCGAGCGTCAGGCCGCCGACACCGCCGATCTCCGCGCCAAGGCGCTGCAGGCAGCTTCCGACGATCCAGCGACGGCGGCGGTCGTGTTGCGCAAATGGCTCAACGCCCCGTCAGCTGCCTCACCTTCGGCACGTTCCTAGCATTGGCTCGGTCCAGTGGAGCTCACTGGACCAGAGAAGGCGGTGCTGATGCTGCTCTCGCTCGATGAGGCGGTGGCGACGCCGATCATCGCGGAGCTGGAGCCGGACGATCTTCGCAAGCTGCGCGAAGTGGCGACCATGATGCGCGCCGTCCCTGCCAGCGCACTGTCGGGCGTGTACGCGGAGTTCCTGGAGAAGTCGCGTGAAGCCATCGCGGTGCCGAAAGGTGGGATTCGCTACCTGCGCCGCGTCGCCACCAAGGCGCTCGGCGAGAGCAAGGCGCAGGAGATCTTCCTCGAGGGTCCTCACACCGCGATGGAGCGGCTCGGCAGCTCCGACCCGGTGGCCCTGTCGGTCGTGCTCGAGAACGAACATCCCCAGCTGGTCGCGGCCATCCTCTCGCAGCTGCCGCAGGACAAGGCGCTGGCCCTGCTCGAGCAGCTGCCCGACGAGCGGCGCGCCGAAGCGCTCGAGCGGCTCGGCAACATGACCGAGGTGCCCGCGGGCTTGCTCGAGGAGGTGGCGGCGGCCCTCAGCGCGGAGCTGCCGTCCTCGGAGGTCGAGGCGGTGGTCTCGGTCGACGGCATCGCTCGCAGCGCGGCGCTGATCCGACGCATGGATCGGCAGACCGGAGAGGCCCTGCTCGGCAGGCTCGCCAGCGGCGGCAACGACGGGCTCGCCGCCGAAATCCGCCGCGCCATGTACTCGTTCGACGATTTGCTGCTGCTCGATGCGCGCGGTTTGCGGGCGGTGCTCGAGGCGGTGCCGAGCGAGCGGCTCGCGGTAGCGCTGAAGACGGCCAGCGCGGAGCTTCAGGCGCACATCTTCAGCGGCATGTCCAAGCGCGCCGCCGATCGGATCCGTGAGGACATCGAGGTCATGGGCAGCGTGCGGCTGGCGGACGTCGAGGCGGCACAGCGCGAGATCGTCGAACAGTGCCTGAAGCTCGCCGCCGAAGGCGTGCTCTCGCTGGAGGCCGACGTTGCGACGGTCTGACAGCGACGAGCGTCCGCACAGCGCGCACTTCGAGAACGTCACCGGCACCGAGCGGCGCGTTCCCTCTTGGCTGGCCGCGCCTGGACGCCGGGAGCTCGAGCGGGAGCCGGTCGCGCCCCCCCCCCCCCCCCCCCCCCCCCC
>JAEZYZ010000159.1 GCA_023418705.1 Pseudomonadota bacterium
CGGGGGGGGGGGGGGGGGGGGGGCGCCCCTTCGTGCGCCCCCCGCCCGGGCGTCACTTGATGAACAGCATCTCGTGGTAGCTCGGCAGCGGCCAGAGATCGTCGGCCACGAGGGTCTCGAGCTCATCGGCGGCGCCGCGCACCTCCAGCATGGCTCCCTGGACGCGCTGGCAAAAATGCCGTGCCTCGGCCAGCAGATCCCCGTCGACGTGCGTGTCGAGCGCCTTGTCCAGTTCGTCGATGTTGGCCTGCAGCCGGCTCGCCAGGCCGCTGACCCGCTCGAGCAGGCTGGTGGAGAACTCGCACCCCGCCTGCTTCACCTTCAAGGCCGCGTCTGCCAGCTCGCCCTGATAGCGAAGCGCCGCGGGCAAGATGTGCGTGCGTGCGAGCTTCACCGTCAGCTTGGCCTCGACCTTGACGGACTTGCAGTACTGCTCGAGGTAGATCTCGTAGCGGCTCTGCAGCTCCCGGTTCGACAGCACCTTGTACTTCTCGAACAGCGCCAGCGTCTCGGGCTTGAGCAGCGTCGGCAGCGCGTCGCACGTGGTCTTCAAGTTCGGCAGACCGCGTCGCTCCGCCTCGCGGTGCCACTCCTCCGAATAGCCATCGCCGTTGAAGATCACCGCTTCGTGCTTGGTGATGATCCCCGCCAGCACCTTTTGGATGGCGTTGTTCAGGGGCGTGCCCCCGGAGACGGAACGCTCGAGCTCCGTCGCGATGTAGTCGAGCGACTCGGCGATGATCGTGTTCAGCACGACCAGCGGCCCGGCGATCGACTGGCTGGAGCCGACGGCGCGGAACTCGAAGCGGTTGCCCGTGAACGCGAAGGGGCTGGTGCGGTTTCGATCGCCGGCGTCCTTCGGCAGCGTCGGCAGCGTGTCCACGCCGATCGTCAGCGTGCTGCGCGTCGACTGCGAGGTCACGCCGCCCTTCTTGATCTCGTCGAAGACCTGCGTGAGCTGATCGCCGAGGAAGATCGAGATGATCGCTGGCGGCGCCTCGTTCGCACCCAGGCGATGATCGTTGGCGGCCGACGCGATCGCGGCCCGGAGCACCCCCGAATGCAGGTGGACGGCCCGGATCACGGCGGCGCAGAACACCAAGAACTGAGCGTTCTCGTGCGGCGTGTCGCCCGGGTCGAGCAGGTTGCCCTGGCTTCCGTTGCCGAAGGAGTAGTTGACGTGCTTGCCCGAACCGTTCACGCCGGCGAACGGCTTCTCGTGCAGCAGGCACGCCATGCCGTGCTTCTCGGCGATGCGCCGCAGCGTGACCATCACCAGCTGCTGGTGATCGGTCGCCGAGTTTGCGTTCTCGAAGATCGGGGCGATCTCGTACTGGCCGGGCGCCACCTCGTTGTGCCGCGTCTTGATCGGGATGCCGAGCTTGAAGAGCTCCCGCTCGCAATCCATCATGAACGCGAGCACGCGCTCCGGGATCGCTCCAAAGTAGTGATCTTCGAACTCCTGGCCCTTGGGCGGCCGGGCACCGAACAGCGTGCGGCCCGCGGTGACCAGGTCGGGCCGGGCGAAGTAGAAGTGCCGATCGACGAGGAAGTACTCCTGCTCCGCGCCGGCGTAGGAGACCACCATCTCCGGATCTTCGTGCCCGAAGAGCTTCAAGATCCGCTGCGCCTGGACGTTGAGCGCGTGCACGCTGCGCAGCACTGGCGTCTTTTTGTCGAGGGCCTCGCCCGTCCAGGAGACGAACGCCGTCGGGATGCACAGGGTCACGCCGTTGGCGTTCTCCATCAGGTACGCCGGGCTGGTGACGTCCCAGGCGGTGTAGCCGCGCGCCTCGAAGGTGGCGCGGATGCCGCCGTTGGGGAAGCTCGAGGCGTCGGGCTCACCCTGAATCAACGCCTTGCCCGTGAACTCCGCGATGGCGCCGCCCTCCCCGTCGGGGACCAGGAAGCTGTCGTGCTTTTCGGCCGTGAGCCCCGTCAGCGGATAAAACACATGCGCGTAGTGCGTCGCCCCCCTGCCCGTCGCCCAGTCCTTCATGGCCGAAGCGACGACGTCGGCGATCGAGGGATCGAGCTTCTCTCCCCGCTGGATGGTGCGCTTGAGGGAGCGGAACACTTCCTTGGGGAGCTGCGCCTTCATCTGGGCCAGACCGAAGATGTTCTGACCGAAGAGCTTGGCGGTGGGCGTTCCCGGCGACGAGACCGGGATATCGGAGGGTCGATAGTTGGTGAGTGCCGAGACTGCGTTGAGTCGGACTGCGCTGCCGCTCATGGTGATATCCTCTGTGGAGGCTGACCCCGGGGGTCGGCCGGTTTTGGGGTTCGTGGGAGACAGGGTGGCCGTTCTCGTGTTTCCAAATTGTGTCAGGACGAAGACATTAAGTTTCCGTTTGGCGAATGCTTCCCCCGCGTGTCTCCCTCGGCGCTCGCCGATCGTCCGGGGGACGTCAACCGAGAGCTCGCCGGCCGACAGGCCGACGCAGGGGTTCGGCTGTTTGATGACGGGCCGGGTGGGCGGCGGTCCCCGCTGGTTGCGATGGAGCGGCCGGTGCGCCAAAACGCTGCCTGCCCGACCGCGCCTTGGGCGCTTTGGGACCGCCGGCTCGGGCGTCCCCCGGCCCGGCGGCACGAAGCCCAACCAGAGAACCCCCACCGATGTTGACGCTGCAGGGCGATGACGCCCTCTCCTCATTCCGCAAGGCCGAGCTCGACCGGAGACTGTCGCGCACCCTCGGCCGAGGCGTGACCGCCCACGCGGAGTACCGCTACTTCGCTGACGTCGGCGGTAAGCTCGCTCCGGCGGACGTCGCTGCGCTCGAGCGCCTGCTCGGCGCGACGCTCTCGCCGAGCCCGGACACCGCGGTGCTCCTGGTCTTGCCCCGCCTCGGCACGATCTCGCCCTGGTCCTCCAAGGCGACCGACATCGTCCACGGCTGCGGGTTGACGGCGGTGCGCCGCGTGGAGCGGGGGGTCCTCTACCGCGTTCGGCTCGAGGACGGCAGCGAGCTTCGGGGCGCGGAGCGCCAACGGGCGGCGGCGCGCTTGCACGACCGGATGACGGAGACGGTCGTCGAGAGCACCGACGACGCCCGGGCGCTGTTTCGGCACCAAACGCCGCGGCCGTTCTCGACCGTCGATGTGCTCGGCGGTGGACGGGACGCCTTGCAGAGCGCCGATCGTGAGCTCGGGCTGGCGTTGGCGCCCGACGAGGTCGACTACCTGGTGTCCGCCTTCGGCGAGCTCGGCCGAAACCCGACCGACGTCGAGCTGATGATGTTCGCGCAGGCCAACAGCGAGCACTGCCGCCACAAGATCTTCAAGGCCGCGTTCGTGATCGACGGCGAGCGGCAGCCGCACTCGCTGTTCGACATGATCCGCAACACCCACCAGCGGCACCCGAGCGGCGTGCTCTCCGCGTACAGCGACAACGCGGCGGTCATGGTCGGCTCTGACGCCGAGCGGTTCTTTCCCGACCCGACCAGCGGCGCGTACGGCGCCCGGCGCGAGCCGGTCCACATCCTGATGAAGTGCGAGACGCACAATCATCCGACGGCGATCTCGCCGCATCCAGGCGCGGCGACCGGATCCGGCGGTGAAATCCGGGACGAGGGCGCCACCGGGCGCGGCGCCAAGCCCAAGGCTGGCCTGACCGGCTTCACGGTGTCGCACCTCAGAGTGCCGGGCTTCGAGCAACCTTGGGAAGCGCAGGATCCGGGCAAGCCGGAGCGCATCGCCTCGCCGCTCGACATCATGATCGAGGGGCCGATCGGCGGGGCGGCGTTCAACAACGAATTCGGGCGGCCGAACCTGGCCGGCTGGTTTCGGACGTTCGAAGCTCAGACCCCGAGCGGCGCCGCGCGCGGCTATCACAAGCCGATCATGCTGGCCGGCGGCATCGGCAACGTGCGGGCCGAGCACGTGAAGAAGCTCCCCATCCCCCCCGGCGCCAAGATCGTGGTGCTCGGCGGGCCGTCGATGTTGATCGGCCTGGGCGGGGGCGCGGCGTCCTCGATGGCGTCGGGCACGAGCGCCGCCGATCTCGATTTCGCCTCCGTGCAGCGCGGCAACCCCGAGATGCAGCGCCGCTGCCAGGAGGTGATCGATCGGGCTTGGGCGCTCGGTGAGGACAACCCGATCCTCAGCATCCACGACGTCGGCGCTGGGGGCTTGTCGAACGCGCTGCCCGAGCTGGTGGCGGAGTGGGAGCGGGGCGCGGTCTTCGAGCTGCGCGACATCCCGAGCGCCGAGGCCGGCATGTCGCCGCTGGAGATCTGGTGCAACGAGGCGCAAGAGCGCTACGTGCTCGCCGTACATCCGGACAAGCTCGACGTCTTGCGGGGGATCGCCGAGCGCGAGCGCTGTCCCTTCGCCGTCGTCGGTGAAGCCACGTCCGAGCCCCGCATCGTCCTCACCGATCGGCATTTCGGCAATCGCCCCATCGACGTGCCGCTGGCGCTCCTGTTCGGCAATCCGCCGAAGATGGTGCGGCAGGCGGCGCGCGTCGCGCCGGAGCCGCTCCCCTTCGATCCGCGTCCGATCGACGTGGCGGAGGCGGCCGAGCGTGTCCTGCGCTTGCCGGCCGTCGCGGAGAAGAAGTTCTTGATCACCATCGGGGACCGCACGGTGACCGGGCTCGTCGCTCGCGACCAAATGGTCGGCCCCTGGCAGGTGCCGGTCGCCGACGCCGCGCTCACGCTCGCGGACTACCGCGGGTTCGCCGGCGAGGCGATGGCCGTCGGCGAGCGCACGCCGCTCGCCGTGCTCGACGCGGCGGCCTCCGCCCGGATGGCCGTGGCCGAGGCGCTGACCAACCTGCTCAGCGCGCCGGTCGCCAACCTCTCGGACGTCAAGCTCAGCGCCAATTGGATGGCAGCCGCGGGTGAAGCCGGCGAGGACGCCGCGCTGTACGAGGCGGTTCGGGCCGTGGGGCTCGAGCTCTGCCCCGCGCTCGGGATCTGCATCCCGGTGGGCAAGGACTCGATGAGCATGCGCACCGTCTGGGAAGGCGGCGCCAAAAAGGTCACCGCGCCGCTCTCGCTCATCGTCAGCGCGTTCGCGAAGGTGGACGACGTGCGCGGCGCGCTGACGCCGGAGCTCCGCCGGGACGTGCCCGAGACCTGCCTCTTGCTCGTCGATCTCGGCTGCGGCAAAAACCGCCTGGGGGGCTCGGCGCTGGCGCAGGTCTACTCGGCGAGCGGCGATCGGCCGCCGGATCTGGACCGGCCCGAGCTGCTCTCGGGCCTCTGGACGGCGCTCACCGCGCTCAGAGCCGCTGGCACCCTGCTCGCGTATCACGATCGCTCCGATGGCGGCCTCTTCGCCACGCTCTGTGAGATGGCGTTCGCGTCCGGGGTTGGGCTGCAGGTCCGCCTCGACGCTCTGGGACCCGATCCGGTGGCGTCGCTGTTCGCCGAAGAGCTCGGCGCCGTGGTCCAGGTGCAGCGGCGCGACGTCGAGCGCGTGCGCCAGGCGCTCGAGGCCGCCGGCCTGGACGCTGGCGCGCTCTGCCACGTGATCGCGGAGCTCTGCCCCGACGATCGGCTGGTGTTCGAGCACGCGGGCCGCACGCTGCTCGACGCACCGCGCTCGCGTTTGCGCCAAATCTGGGGTGAGACGAGCTACCGCATCCAGGCCTTGCGGGACAACTCGGAGTGCGCCGCGGAGGAGTTCGAGGCGCTCGCCGACGGCAGCGATCCCGGCCTGAACGCCGTGTTGACCTTCGACCCCGCAGACGACGTGACCCGTCCGCTCGTGCAGGGCGGGCGGGAGCGGCCGCGCGTCGCGATCCTGCGCGAGCAGGGCGTCAACGGTCAGGTCGAGATGGCCGCGGCGTTCACCCGAGCGGGCTTTTGGGCGGTCGACGTGCACATGAGCGACCTGCAGAGCGGGCGCGTTCGGCTCGATGAATTTCGCGGGGCCGCGGCCTGCGGCGGCTTCTCGTACGGGGACGTGCTGGGCGCCGGGCTCGGCTGGGCCAAGTCGATCCTCTTTCACGCCCGGACGCGCGAGGCGTTCGAGCGCTTCTTCCGCCACCCGGAGCGCTTCGCGCTCGGCGTGTGCAACGGCTGCCAGATGCTCTCGGGGCTGAAGGAGCTGATCCCAGGCGCGGAGCGCTGGCCCGCGTTCGTTCGCAATCGATCGGAGCAGTTCGAGGCGCGCTTGTCGCTGGTGCGGGTCGAGCCCTCCCCTTCGATCTTCTTCCAGGGGATGGAGGGTTCCCGCTTGCCCATCGCGGTGGCTCACGGAGAGGGCCGGGCGCGTTTCGCGAGCGACGACGAGCGGCGCGCCTGCGAAGCGGCCGGTCTGGTGGCAGCGCGCTACGTCGATCCCCACGGCGCTCCCACCGAACGCTACCCCCAAAACCCGAACGGCTCCCCCGCTGGCATCACGGCGCTGTGCGCGGCCGACGGACGGGTGACGATCCTGATGCCCCACCCCGAGCGGGTCTTTCGCACGGTGACCTCGTCCTGGGCACCGCGATCCTGGCCCGACGACGGACCTTGGCTCCGAATGTTCCGCAACGCCCGGCGCTGGGTCGGGTGATCCTCCGGCGGCGTCGCTGACGGCGCGCGGTCACCACGCCTGGGCCGCCGCCCGCCTTGCACCCCGACGCGAATCGGCTCAAAACGGGAGCCGTGCCGTCGTCCACGCCCGCCGATCCGCCGGAAACACCGCGGCATCTCCCGCTGCTGCCGATCTTTCTGATCGTGCTGGTCGACGTCCTGGGCCTCACCATCGTCTTCCCGCTGCTGCCGCTGTACGCGGAGAGCTTCGGGGCGACCGCGCTGGTGGCCGCGCTGCTCGTCCCGGCCTACGCGGCGTGCCAGCTGTTGGCCGGGCCGCTGCTCGGCAGCTGGTCCGATCGCGTGGGGCGCCGGCGCGTGCTCTTGATCAGCCAGGCCGGCACGCTGCTCGGGTTTTTGATGATCGCCAGCGCTCAGTCGCTCTGGGTGCTGTTCGTGGGGCGCATCCTCGACGGTCTCACCGCCGGCAATTTGACCGTCGCCCAGGCGTACATCGCCGACAACACCGCGCCCAAAGATCGCGCCAAATCGTTCGCCCTGATCGGCATCGCCTTCGGCCTCGGCTTCATGGTGGGGCCGGCGCTCGGCGGCTACCTGTCGCACTGGGGCATGGGGGTGCCGCTCTATCTGGCCGCAGGCCTGTCCGCCCTGAGCATCCTGTGCACCTGGCGATTGCTGCCGAAAGAGGCCGCGCCGCCGGCCGCGCTGCGCAAGCCGGGCGCGTCCGTGCCCGCCGAGCCCCTGCTGCCGGCCGGACGCCGGCTGAGCGTGCTCGATGTCCGGCAGTACGCGAAGTACTTCCGCCGGCCCGTGCTGAACGGGCTTCTGTTGGAGTTTTTTCTGTATCTGTTCTCGTTCTCGATGTTCATGAGCGGGTTCGCGCTGTTCGCCGAGCGACGCTACAGCTACGAGGGCGAGCCGTTCACCGCGCCGGACATCGGCTGGGTGTTCGCGCTCGCGGGTCTGGTTGGTGTCATCGTCCAGGGCGGCCTGCTCGGACGTCTGGTCCGACGCTTCGGCGAGGTGCGCCTGATCACCGTCGGGTTGATCGCCCTCGGGGTCGGCTACTCCCTGCTGGCCCACGTCGAGCCCTGGGCGCCCCTGGCCGCGGCGACCGTGGTGTCGGCGTTCGGCAACGCCCTGCTCAGGCCGAACCTGACCAGCCTCGTCACTCAGATCGTCGAGCGCCACGAGCAGGGGATCGTCCTCGGGCTGACGCAGAGCCTCGCGTCGCTGGCTCAGATTTCAGCGGCGCCCTTCTCCGGTTGGCTGATCGGCGCGGGCCACCTGGACGCCTGGAGCTGGGTCGCCGGCGGCGTGTGTGTGCTCTGTTTGCTCGCCGGTCGCTGGGGCTCGGCCGCCTTCGAAGCGGCCCCGCCCGCGCGCCCCGTCCCCCAGAGCTGAGCCCTCCTCCGCCGGCGCGGGCACAGGCGCCGAGCTCAGGGGGTTGTCACTCTAGGTGTCGATGACCTTCACGCCGCGGGATTGAGCGGCAGGAGCGGCACGATGTCGCCTGGCGTCCCACCGACGTACACGGTCTTGAGCTCCTTCAAGCCGGTCAAGGGCGAGAAGTCTTTGACGGCCGTGTTCTTGAGGCTGACGATCTCCAAGGCCTCGAGCTTGCCGAGGGCGCTCACGTCCGACAGCGGCGTGTTGTCGAGCATCAGCTCCGTCAGCTTGGTGAGCGACGCGAGCGGAGCGATGTCCCGCACCTGCGTGCGCCCGAGATCGAGCCGATCCAGCTTTTCGAGCTTGGCGATCGGCGCCACGTCCTCGACCGGGTTCATCGAGGCCCTCAGCGACTCGAGCTTCGTGAGGCCTTCGATCGGCGACAGGTCGTCGATCTTCCCGGGGCCAAGAAACAACTCGCGCAGGTTCTTGGTCTGCGAAAAGAAGCAGATGTCGAGCTCGTCGAGCTTCACCTGAGCCAGGTTGAGCGACCGCAGCCGCGAGAGGTCGGCCTTGGTGACCGTGCCCTCGGGCTTCTGCAGCTTCAGCCGCACCGCCGCTTCGAACTCCGGGCTTGGAAACTCGACCTCTTTCGAGTCCGAGCAATCCGCCAACGTCTTCTTTGGCTTCTTCGGCTCGGGCTTCTCTTCCACGACCGGCGCCGGCGGGGGCGGCGCGGCAGCCTGCGGCTCGGCGCTCGCCGCCGCGGGCGTCTCCACCTTCTCTTCCTCGCAGCCGAGCACCAACATCACGAGGACACTCGCTGCCGCAGTCCAGGTTCGCATGGCGACGACGTTATCAGATCTCGTCGCCCCGAGCGGCTCGTTCTCCCGGTCCCTCCGGACGCGGCGCTTGTGCTGCGCCCGGAAAATTACGAGAACGGATCCCGAGCGCCTCGCTCGCTCACACGCCCGGGTGCAAGCGGCGGCGGTGCCCTGCGCCGGGGAGCCGCCGAGCGGGCTCGTACTTCAGAATCACGTAAACCGCGTGAATGATCCCGGGCACGTAGCCGAGCAGCGTCAACACCACGTTGATCCAAAACCGCTTCCTCAAACCCTCCTGCAGAAACACGCCGAGCGGCGGCAGCAGAACGGCGCACACGATGCGTACTGCGTCCATGAGTCTTCTCCTTCTCCCAAGCTCGAGCTCGGGGCATCAGGCGCTGGCCCGAGATGCCGCCACCGAGACCACGTCCCGCACGTCCACCGGTACGAAGGCAGGCGCGGTCGACACCAACGAGATCATGGCCCACACGAAACCATCCGGCAGCTCGTAGCCGAGCACCGCGCGCGCCACCCGCGCTGCCCGCGACAGCTCGTCGTGAGAAGCGCAGCCGACGTAGACGCGGCTGGCATCGTCGTCCAGCACCGCGAACAGGGCCAGGTCGCGCAGCGCCTCGCCACCGACCAGGCGGAACAAGAGCCGCTGCCGCAGCTCTGGCAGCACTCTGTCCAGCAGGGCCTTCACCTCCGTCGCGGACGGCATTTCGATCGGCTTGGCGCCCGCCGTGCGGGACCACTCGGGTGCGGACGGGTTGGAGTAATTGCTCATGGCGATTCGTCGTGGCTGTAAACGATGGTGTGCGCCGCCTCGGGGCCGCGTGACAAAAACGCCTGACGACCGCCCCGTGAACGACCAAGCCGCGGGCCCCGGCTCTAGGTGGGGACCTGCAGGGGTCGTGCCGCCGCCCCCCCCGCCGCGCGGTCCTCGCCGGCACGCCAATCTGCCACGGCGTGCGCGAAGGCCTGTTCGTTCGAGGGGCTTGGTCCCATACTCCGCCCGTGACGACCGACGCCCTCTCCTCCGGCTTCCGCCCCCTGGCGCGCCTGGGCAGCGTGCCGCAGGGGTCCGAGCAGTCGCTGCGCTTCGTTCAGCAGCGGGTGGCTCTGTTCGGGCTGGTGATCTTCGCGATCTCGGGCGGTTTTTTCGTCGTCACCGCCACGCTGGGTCAGCTTTTGCCACAGGCGGCGCCCACGAACGCGCTGATCGCGCGGGCCTGGCACCTCGTCGGGACTCTGTTGAGCGGCTCGCTGTGGCTGATTGCCAGGCAGCCGCGCACACTGGGCCTCCACGCCATCCACATTTTGGATGCCCTGGGCTTGCTCAGCGTCTGCTGGGTGTTCGGGGTGATGGGCCTCGCCTTCGGCGAAATGCACGGCTTCGTGCCGGCGGTGCTCGCGATCGTCCACGTCACGATCGGCCGCGCCGTTTTGATTCCAAGCACGGCGAAACGCAGCCTGCTGCTCACGGCCGCGGCGTTCGCCCCCCTTCCCGTGGCACATTGGCTGTTTCCGCACGTCGCGTACGGCGGAACCACGGGCCTCGAGCGGATCGGCGGGACGATCGACCTGCTGATGTGGGCCACCGCAGCCACCACCCTCGCGACCATCACCTCCAGCGTGATCTACGGGCTGCACGAGCGCGTGCGCGAGGCGCGGCAGCTCGGTCAGTACACCCTCGAAGCCCCGATCGGCGCGGGGGGCATGGGGGAGGTGTACATCGCGCGCCACGCGCTCCTGAGACGCCCGACAGCGGTCAAGCTGGTGCTCGGCCCGGACGCGACGGAGGCGCAGCTCCGCCGGTTCGAGCGCGAGGTCCAGCTCACCAGCTGCCTCACCCACCCCAACACCATCAACGTCTACGACTACGGCCGCACTCCCGACGGCATCTTCTACTACGCGATGGAGTACCTCGACGGGATCGATCTCGAAGAGCTCGTCGACCGCCACGGCCCCCAGCCATCGGGCCGTGTGATCGACATCTTGCTGCAGGTCTGCGGCGCGCTGCACGAGGCGCATTCGGTCGAGCTGATCCATCGTGACGTCAAGCCCGCCAACATCTTCCTGTGTGAGCGCGGGGGCATCTGGGACTTCGTGAAGGTCCTCGATTTCGGGCTCGTGAAGCAGGTCGGGGCAGCGCCAACGCTCAGCCAGAGCAGCACCAACGTGCTGGCGGGGACGCCGCTCTACCTCTCGCCCGAAGGCATCACCGATCCGGAGAAGGTCGACGCCAGGAGCGATCTGTACGCCCTGGGCGCCGTCGCCTACTACTTGCTCACGGGGGTCCCGGTGTTCGAGGGGCGCACGCTGGTCGAGATCTGCAGCCACCACCTGCACACCCCACCGGTGCCGCCGAGCGAACGCGCCCCCAGCCGCTCGATCGACCCGGAGCTCGAGCGCATCGTGCTCGCTTGCCTGGCGAAGGCGCCCGAAGACCGACCCGCCAGCGCGGCGGCGCTCGCGGAGTGGCTGCGCACCTGCACGGCGCACGGAAGTTGGACTCAAGAAGACGCCGCCGAGTGGTGGCGGCTCTGGCTCTGCGCCCGCGCCAAGCCCGCGGGCGGCGGCGACTGCCCGCCGGTCCGGACCCTTACAGTGGACCTGCTCCAGCGCCGAACCGCGCCGCTCGTCGGGGGGCGACCGCCTGCGGCGGGCGACCGGCGCAACGACAACGACACCGTGAAAGCGCTCAACGCTCCTTTTTGATCGCGCGGACCAGGTCCTTTTTGCTCATCTTGCTGCGGCCCGCGATCTCGAGCTGCTTGGCCTTGTTGTAGAGCTCGTCCCGACTGCGCGCTTGCAGCGGTTGGTTCGGGTTGCCAGTGCCTTGCGTGCGCTGGCTCGGTGTCCGCCCTTCTTCGCGCCGTTGTTTGTTGACGGTTCGGGCGGCGATCTCCTTGGCGCGCTTCGCTGACACACCGCGCTTCTGAGAGCCTTCTTTGATGTGCTCGTACTGTCGCTCGTCCTTGTTGCTCCACGACGGCATTTTCGCTTCCTCCTGTCTCTTATGGGTAGGGCGGGACCAGCGCGCCGCCCGGCACGCAACCAGCGCCGAGCTGGCCGCTCCAGACGGGGCTGCACAAGCGGATGATGTCGAACTCCGTCAACGTGGTCTCCGCGAGCCCTCGCTCGTAGCAACGCACGGGCTCGAGCGAGCGCGCGCATTGGCACAGCTCGACCGCCTGGAATTCATCGATCAAGAGCTCTTCCATAGCTGCCGCCGCACACACCGCGGGCCCTTCTCCAACGCCCCCGGTGCACAACCGGCGCGCTTCCACCTCGTCGATGCCGAGCGTGGGGTCCGCCATGACCGCCTCGACGCAGGCCAGCGTCCCCATGCCCGAGCTTGGCCGGCGCACGGGCGGTCGCGTTCCCCGAGCCGCCTCCCGCTCCGGCTCCTGTTCGCCAGCAACCGGCTCCCGCTCGGGCTCGGCGCCCGCCTCCGCTTGCTCGGCCCCGCCGTCGACCGCGTGCATGATCGACAAGCCCCCTCCCCCGCGCTCGAGCTCGCGGCCATCGCTGAGGCGCACGTCCGGCTCGCCGTCGCCGTCCAGATCCCTGGGCACCGGGTCCAGCCGCTCCCCCCGCTCCCGGATCGCGACGTCGACCTCAGGGTCGTCGTCGATGTCCCGGCCTTCCGCCAGCGCGCGGGGTGCGCCCGATGGCCGCTCTGGCGTGATCGCCGCGGCGGGCTCTTCGGTCGCGTCGGGGGCCCGCGCCCGGGCGCCCGCGTCGCCGGGAGCCGCCCCAGCGTCCTTCCCGTCCTCGGCGGCCTCGCCGCGGCCCGTCGCCGCCGTTGGTTCGGACGCTCGGTCACAGCCGATCCCCGACAAACCGGCCGACAGGGCCCCGGCCAGCGCCGCAACGGTCGCCTGCGCGCGCGCGGATCTCATTCCCAGAGCGCGATGCAAGCGCCTTGCCGTAGCGGAGGGCGACGCGGCGCGCCGTCCGCCCGCGCCACGGCCAGGGCTACCTCGAGGCGTGGAGATCAGCGCCCGAAGAGCTGCCCCCAGTACCAGGCGTGCATGCCGATGCCAACGCGCCGCCAGCTGGCGTTGAGCATGTTGGAGTTATGACCCGGGCTGTTGATCCAGCCGTTCATCACCTGCTCGGCGCTCCGGTAGTTGTAAGCGATGTTCTCCCCATTGGCGCTCGTGCCACACAGCTCCGCGCGGTCCCACGGGCTGCTCACGATCGCCTCGGGCGCGTCGTGCGCGAAAAAATCGTGCTCCACCATGTGTCGGCAGTGGCCCTGGATCGCGGCCCCGAGCTCCGCGTCCACGGCCAGCGCCGAGAGCCCGTTGGCGATGCGGTACTCGTTCAGAAGCTGGAACGCCTCGTCGATGTGCGGCCGCTGGGTCGCGTCCGGGCTGCAGCACACCGCGATCTGCCCGTTCGGCTCGTCCCCGCTGCCGCCGCTCCGCACCACGCTGCAGGTGCCCGCGCTGTCCTGATCCTGGCACGCGCCCGCGCTGCAAACCTGCCCCTCGGCGCAGGCGTTGCCGCAGGCGCCGCAGTGCGCGTTGCTCGTCCCCGTGTTCACGCAGCTGCCGCCGCAGAGGGTTTGCCCGCCGCCGCACGAACAGCTGCCGCCCTGACACACCTGTCCGCCGCCGCAAGCGTTGTTGCAAGCCCCGCAGTGGTTGGGATCCGAGGCGGTGTCGGTGCACCCCTGCCCGCACCGCTGCTCGCCCCCCGGGCAGACGCAGCTGCCCGCCGTGCACACCTCGTCGTCTGCGCAGGCGTTGCCGCAGGCGCCGCAGTGGAAGCGATCCGTCTGCGGGTCGGCGCACGTATCACCGCAGGCAGTGAGCCCGCCCGCACACGCGCAAGCACCGCCCAGGCACGCCTGCGCCGAGGGGCACGCGAGCCCGCAGCCGCCGCAATGTTGCGCGTCGCTCGACGGGTCGACGCAGCTGCCACCGCAGTTGGCCTCCGCCGCCGAGCACGTCGCCGTGCAAATGCCCCCCGAGCACACCTGCCCCGGTGGACAAGCGTCGTTGCAAGCCCCGCAGTGGGCTGGATCACTGCTCAGGTTCACGCAGCCGTCGCCACACTCCATCAGCCCCGGACGGCACACGCACGCCCCCGCCGCGCACACCTCCGTCATCCCGCAAGCCGGAGCACATTCATCCGCCGTCGAGCTCCCCCCGCCCGTCGCCGAGCCGCCGCTGCCTGCGTCCGGCGTCGTCGGCGCTCCCCCCGCCGATGAGCC
>JAEZYZ010000509.1 GCA_023418705.1 Pseudomonadota bacterium
CGGGCTCGGGCTCGGGCTCGGGAGCCTCCGGCGCGGCGGGCGGCGCGGCCGGCTGCGGCGTTTGGGGCGGTGGCGTTTGAGCCCGAACCGCGAAGGCCAGCGCAAAGACGGCGGCGGCCGAGCCCAGCGCAGTGCAAACGCGGCGCTTCATGGGCGAGAAGATAGAGCCAGTCGCGACCGGTCGAAACGGGGAATGAGCGTGTCCGGTCGGGACTGGCCCGGCGGCCCCGGGTAGAGACCGAGAATCGGCCGTCGATTCGGGCCCTTGCGCGCGGCTGGTCGTTGACCCCCGCGACGAACGCGTGCTAAGCGAGCGCCGCCCCTGCGGCAGCAGTGTATCAACACTGGAAAGGCGTCGGCAGCTACGCCACCGTCGGCCTCGAGCTCGCGCTGAGCGTGCTCGTCGGGCTCTTCGGCGGCCGCTGGCTCGACCAAAAGCTCGGCACCCATGGCTGGCTGACGGTCATCGGGCTCGGCTTTGGCATCGCGGCAGGGTTCAGGTCCGTGTACCGCGCGCTCATTCGAGCCAACCGTGAAGCCGAGGTCGAAGAGCAGCGGGAGCGAGAACGACGCCGCAAGTTTCACGATGACCGACGCGACCAAAACTGAAGACTCGATTTCGCCGGTGCTGCTCGTCGTGGCGACCGTAGGCGCCGCTTCGGCTGCGATCGCGGGCATCGCGTTCGGTCCCGCGACGATGCTCGGGGTGGCTGCCGGTGGCGCGCTGGCCACCCTCAACCTGTGGGCCTTCGGCCGCATCGTGCGCGCCTTCCTCGCCCCTGGGGCCAAGCTCGCCTGGTCGCTCTTGGCCGCGCTGAAGCTCGGAGGGCTGTTCGCCGTCGTCTACGGCCTGACCCGATCGGGCCTCGTGGACATCGTCCCCCTGATCGCAGGTTACGCCGCGCTCCCGGTGGGCATCGTGGTTGCCCAGCTGCGCGCTGCTTCCGCTCTGAGTGAGGAAAGCTGACATGCCGGATCATACGTCTTGGCTGACCTTCGCCCTGGGTCACATCGAGGACACGCTCTCGCACAACGTGCACCTGATCGGTCAAAGCCTGGTCGGCCACCAAGAGCCGACGTGGCAGAGCTGGGAGCCCATCCTGGCCTCGGTGCTGGTTGCCCTCCTGGTGCTGCTGCTGGCCTCGATGGCGCGCAAGCGGCTCACCAACGTCGACGAAGCCGTCATCCCCGAGGATCGGCTGAGCCTGCGCACGTTCATGGAAGCCTTCTTGGGCTACTTCTACGATCTGGCCAAGAGCGTCATGGACGCCGAGCGCGCGAAGAAATACTTTCCGATCATCGGGGCTTCGGCGATTTTCGTGTTCTTCTCGAACGTCCTCGCCCTGATCCCCGGCCTGCCGGTGGCGACCAGCAGCCTGAACGTCACCCTCGGCTGCGCCTTCGTGGTGTTTTTGCTCTTCAACCTGTACGGCCTCAAGGAAAATGGCTGGGCCTACGTGAAGCACCTGGCGGGTCCGGCCTGGTACCTGGCCTGGCTGGTGTTCCCGATCGAGGTGATCTCGTTGATCGTTCGGCCCATCACCCTGGCCGTTCGTCTCATGCTGAACATGGCGGTGGACCACTTGATCCTCGGGATCTTCCTGGCCCTGGTGCCGCTGCTCGTGCCGTTGCCCGTCATGCTGCTCGGCTGCGTCATCATCCTGGTGCAGACCCTGGTTTTCACCCTCCTCACGTGCATTTACATCGCGCTCGCGACCGAGCACGAAGCGCACTAATTTCGTCGCTGCCGGCGCTGAATCCGGTGGCTTCACGCCTGAAAAAGCACTAAAGCCTCGCCCCGTACAAGGAGACCTCCCATGTCGAACAAGAAGCTGGCGCTGCCTGCCGCTGCTTTCACCACGCTCGTATCGTCCAGCGCCTTCGCTCAGGACGCTGCCGTCGGCGCCAACCAGTTCTCGGCTCAGTCGATGGCGGCCCTCGCCGCCGGTCTGGCCATCGGCCTGGCGGTGCTCGGCGGTGCGCTCGGACAGGGCCGCGCTGCTGCGGCCGCGCTCGAGGGCATCAGCCGCAACCCGGGCGCCGCGCCCCGCATCCAGACGCCGATGATCCTCGGTCTGGCGCTGATCGAGTCGCTGGTGCTGTTCGCGTTCGCGATCGCGTTCTTGCTCCAAGGCAAGGTGGGCTGAGCTTCGCGTCAGGGGCGGTTGCGAAAGCCCCGGTAAGCGTCGAGGGTCGCGTGGAACATCAACCACGCGACCGCCACGGCCAGCAGGATGCCCCCGAACAGGTCGCGGCCCGAGCTGGCCAGCCACGCGCCAGCGATCAGCCACGCGCCGCCGACCAGGGCCGCGAAGATGCGCCTGCCCAGGCGATCGGCGGCGCGGTGCAGCGTGGGGTCGACGGTCTGCACGCTCAGACGACCGAGTCGCAGGTCATCGAGCACCTCCTGCAGCTGCTGCGGCATGTTGTAGGTCGCGCCGCTCAGCTTTTCGAGCCTCCGGAGCAGCTCGTTGCCGATCCGCTCCGGGGAGTAGCGCTTGCGCAGGATCTCCAAAAATAGCGGCTTGGTGTGCTCGAACACGTCGAGCTCGGGATCGATTTCCTTGCCGACCCCTTCGACCGTCATCAACGCCTTGCCGACGAGCAGAAAGTCCGTCGGGATCTCGATGCCGTACTTGGTCGCGCCCCGCACCAGGTCGCGAATCAGCGCGCTCACCTCGATGTCCTTGAGCTGCCGTCCCAGGTACTTCTCCGCCAGGAGCGCCACCTCGGCCCGGTACGCTTCCATGTCGATCTTCTTGGTGGGGGTGCCGATCGCGTACAAAGCGTCGGCGATGGCGTCGTAGTCGCGCCGGACGGCGGCGACCATCACGTCGACGGTCAGATCGCGCAAGCGGGGGCTGAGCCGCCCCACCATCCCCAGATCGATCATCGCCAGGCGCGGGTGTTCCGGGGGGCCCAACACCAGGACGTTGCCCGGGTGGGGATCGGCATGGAAAAAGCCATCCTCGTAGATCTGCTTGACGATCGCGTCGAGCGCGATCCGCGCCAGCTGCTTGCCCGAGTGCCCGGCGCGGATGGCTTCGTAGACCTTCTTGCCGTCGAGGTACTCGAGCGTGATGACGCGCTTGCTGGAGGCGTGCTTGTACACGTCCGGGAAGCAGATGGCCGGGTGCGCCTCGAAGTTGCGCGCGAACCGCTGCGCGTTCTCCGCCTCCATCGCGAAGTCGAGCTCGGCGTTGATGGCGCGATCGAACTGCTGGACGAGCCCGACGGGCGAGTAGATGCGGCTTTCGGGGATGGCTCGTTCGACCAGCGCCGCGAGCGCGTGCAGGATGTCCAGGTCGCTGGCGATCGTCTGGGCGATGCCGGGACGCTGCACCTTCACCACGACGTCGCGCGGCCCCTCCTCGGTGCGGAGGGTGGCGCGGTGCACCTGGGCGATGCTCGCCGCGGCGAGCGGCTCCGGGTCGAAGTTGTCGAACAGCTCCGAGAGCTCTGCCCCGAGCGAGCGCTCGACCGCCTCCTTGATGTGGTCGAACGGCACGGGGACGACCGCGTCCTGCAGCTTCTTGAGCTCCGCGATCACGTCGGCGGGCAGCAAATCCGGCCGCGTGGAGGCGATTTGCCCGAGCTTGACGAACGACGGGCCCAGATCTTCGAGCACGCGCCGAATCCGGACGGGGCGCGAGACGTCGCGCTTTTCCCGGGCCCCGCGCGCCTCCTCCTCCTCGAAGCTCGCGTCCAGCAGCTCCGGGGCGTCGTCGCCGTCGCGACGTTCCTTCTTGCGGCGGGACAGCCCGATCCGCGCCACGACCTCGCCGAAACCGTGGCGCGCCAGCACCATCGCGACCTCGCGGACGCGGCCGATGTCTCGGGCGGCGTGGACTATCGAGACCATGATGCGCTCATCGTACTCGAATCAGCGTGGCTGGCTCGCCGGGGCTCGGCAACAGGGCGCGAAAGCCGGTGGGCAAGCTCGGCGCGGTCCACTCAAAGAGCCAGCGAGCGTCCCGCGGCGCCAGGTTCACGCAGCCGTGGCTCCGGACGTTGCCGAAGTCGTCGTGCCAGAACGCCCCGTGCAAGCCGTAGCCCTTGTGAAAAAACATCACCCACGGCACGTCATCGATGGCGTAGTAGCGCCCGGGCGCTTCGGCCTCGAGGTTGTTCATGTCGCTGGTCAAAAGCTTCACCCAGACGCGAAACTCGCCCTTGGGGGTGGCGGAATCCGAGCTCTGGGGCCCTCTGCCCGTGGAGACCAGGGTCGCGTACACCGGCCGCGCGCCCTCGTAGGCCGTGAGCGTTTGTTGTTCGAGCTCCACGTCGATCCAGCGCTCGCCAGCGCCGACCCCTTCGGGCGGCGCAGCGAGGGTGGGCACGCGGACGTGGTCGCCACGGAGCCAGGCGCCGTCGTCGGTGCGGTACCAACGCCGCCCGCCCACGCGCTGACGCTCGGCCACGCGGAACGAGGACAGGCGCGGCCGCCGCGCTGCCGTGCGAGCGCCCCCCGGCCGCTGGTACTCCGCCGCGTGGTCCGCGTGCACCCAGCCGACGTCGAGGCTCCCCTCGAGCGCCACGCCGTGAAAGCTTGGGGCGGCCACGGGGCTGAGGTCGCGCATCGGCAGCCACAGCCCGTGCGTGGTCAGCGCGTAGTCGGCGCCGGGGTACTTGGCGGCGACCCGGACCACCGCGACGATGAAGTCGGGCTCGAGCTGGGCGGCGGGCGCCACGTCCTCGGCGTCGGCCAGGCGCTCATAGCCGAAGCTCCCGTCCGGACCCACGAGGTAGTAAGCGTGTGGCAGCGCGGGGCCCGACGCCGCTCCAGGTGCCGGCGTCGGCCGGGGCGCGGGCCTGGTCGACAGCCGCACGCGGTCTTCGCAGATCCAGGCGCCCGTGCCGACCAACAGCCAGCGCCCGCCGCAGCCGCCGCCACGAGCTGCCTTGTAAAGCGGCAGCCGCGCTCCCTTTTCGGCGGCACCCCGCCGTGGCGACCCGCCGGCGGGACGGCTGAAGAGGGGCTCGTCAGGCTCCAGCACCTCGACGCTGCGATACTGGACCGGCTGCACCAGCGCCTGCGGTCGCCCCGCCGCCGCTGCTGGTGACAACAACAACCCCACGGTCAAGAGCGACGCCGCGCGCTGCACCCGTCGAGTGTAGCCACCCGCCAGGCGGAGCGCGAGAAAGTCGGGCCCGCGAGATCCGAGCGAGCGGCGGTGCGCCAAGGCGCAGAAACGATCGCAAACCACGCAACCGCCGCCCGCGCTGGCCGAGCTGCCCGTGAACCTTTCTCTCACGGAAAGCGCGGCATGGATCAAGGGACGCGGATTTCGGCAGCGGTGTTGGGGGGCTTGCTCGTCGTGGCG
>JAEZYZ010000510.1 GCA_023418705.1 Pseudomonadota bacterium
CAGCAGCTCCGCTGGCTCCCCGTCGCTCGCCGCGGCTAGCGCCGCAGGATCTGCGGCCGCCGCGAGCGAGCGGCGCTGCTCGAGCGCCTCGCTCACGCGCTCGGCCGACGAAGCCAGCGCCGTGCGCAACGGCGCCGGCGTGCGCAGCGCGCGCACCTGCCGCTCGATGCCGTCGACCGCGCTCTTGGCGAGCTTCGCGGCCGACGAGTGCCTGCCGAGCACGACACCGCCAGCGATGAGCGCCGTCATCAGCGCGCTCACGGCCACCACCCCGGCGCGTCGGCGCGCGCGGCGTGCCGCCACCGGCGCGATCAGCGCCTGCTCGAGCGCCTCGCGCATCTCCGCGGCGTTGCGGTAGCGAAGGCTGGGGGTTCGGCTCAACGCTCGCAGGATCAGGGTGTCCACCTGACTCGGGATCCCCCGCCGCGGGCTGCGCTCACGCGGTGACTCCGGAGTGCCGCGCAGCTTGGCGTCGATCACGGCGATCGGGCTCGTCCCGGAGTGCGGCCGCGTGCCCGTGGTCAGCTCGTACAAGACCACACCCAGCGCATACAGGTCGCTGCGCTCGTCGCCGCCGCCGCCCGCCACCTGCTCGGGCGCCATGTACTCCGGCGTCCCTACCAGCGACAGCGCGCTCGGGCTGTGCTCATCGCTCGCCGCCGCCGGCTCGGTGCGGGCCTTGGCCACCCCGAAGTCGAGCAGCTTGAGCGTCCCGCTGCTGGTCAAAAAGAGGTTGGCGGGCTTGATGTCGCGGTGGACGACCCCGGCGCCATGCGCCGCCTCGAGCGCCCGGCACGCCTGGATGCCGAGCCCGAGCGCGCGCTGCCACGAGACGGCGTGCTCACGCTCGATGAGCTTGTCCAGCGTCTCGCCCTCGAGCAGCTCCATCGCGTAGTAGGGCCGCCCATCGCTGCACAAGCCGAAGTCGTAGAGCCGCACCAGGTTCTCGTGCTGCAGGTGAGCGATGGCCCGCGCCTCGGCGCGGAAGTGCTCGATCTTCTCGGCGCACGCGGCAAGCTCCTTGGCCTGCACCTTGATCGCCACGGTCCGGCCAAGGTCGGCGTGGAATCCCTCGTAGACGACGCCCATTGCTCCCCGGCCGATCTCGCGCACGGTGCGGTAGCGCGTCCCGGGCAGCGTGCCGTCGTCGCTCGCCTCTTTGCTCTCTCCGGGACGAGCAGCCTCCGCCGGGCGCAGGGCACCCGCCGTTCGTGCGGCCGCGACCAGCCGCGTGAACTCGGCGCGGCTGCGGGCGGGCTCGGAGGGATACAGCCGCTGCATGAGCTGGGCGACCCGGCCGCGCACGCTGCGCTCGCCGTCCGACAGGCTGGGCGCGCGCTTGAGGAGCATCACGAGATCCAAGGTGGCGTCGCGCGCGGTGGCGTAGCGCTCTTCGATGCGCGTCGCGGTCAAGCGGGCCAGCACGCTGTCGAGCTCGCGCGGGGCGCCCACCTCCGCGGCGAGCGGCGGCGGGACCCGCTCGCCCGCGGCCACGGCCGCCAGGTGCTGCGACGCTTCGCCGCTGAGGAACCGGCGCCCAGCGACCAGCTCCCAGAGCATGATCCCCAGGGCGTAGATGTCGGCGGGCGGCCCCCCGGGCGTGTTGTTCGCGACCTCGGGTGCCACGTAGCCCGGCTTGGCGAACACGATGCCCGCGACCGTGTGGCAGCGCCGGTTCTCGCCGCGCGCGGTGCCGAAATCGATGAGCTTCACGTCGCCCTGGTAGCCGACCATCACGTTTTGGGGGCTGAGGTCGCGGTGCACGATCGAGAGCGGCGCACCGCTCGCGTCGGTGCGTTCGTGCACGTGAGCCAACGCGTCGGCCATGCTGACGGCGATCGCCACCGCGTCCGCCCAGCCAACGCGGGCGCCGAGCTGCGCCGCTCGACCGCGCACCTCGCCGAGGTTTCGGCCCTCGACGTGCTCGACCACCACGTAGGGCTTGCCGGCCCCGTCGGTGGCGGCCTCGATGACCTGCGCGACGCCGGGATGCTGCAGCTGCGCCTGGATGCGGGCTTCGTCCAAAAAGCGGGCGAGGAAGGAGCTGTCCTCGGCGTGCTCGCGGCGAATGATCTTCACCACGACGGGGCGCTCGGCGCCTTCGATCCCGGCGGACGTGCCCAGAAAGACCTCACCCATCCCGCCGCGCGCGATCTGGCGCAGCAGGGTGAAGCGTTCGAAGCGCCGGGGCAGCGACGCTTCGGCGGCCGTCGACGGCGCCCCGTTCGACGCCGGGGACTGGACTGCTTTCTGCTGAGAATCCGTAGAGTTACCGTCGATTTGAGGGGCCTGCATGGCTCGATGGTGCCAATGTAGGATACCGTAGGCAAGAAATCGGCACCGCTCGAGCGGAGCGGCTCGGGCGCCCGGGTGGGGAATGGCGTCGATGGCCGATTGGTTGTGCTGCCGCCGGACGTAGGTAAACTCGCGTCCGCTTCCGACGGGACATGCGCGCTTCGAACGACACATCGTTCACCACGGGGTGTGGCGAGCTGCGGATCCGGCTATCGATGCTGGTCTGCACGTTGGCCGTGCTGCTGGGGTCGCCGATGGCGAGCGCCGCGCCCGCGCCCTGGTGCGATCCCCAGGCGTTGACGATCGAAGCGCCGCTCCAGCTGGTGCGCGCGCAACCGGGAGAGGTCCGCGCCGCTCCTCCATGTGGGGATGCCGAAGAGCTCCAGTTCGACACGCAGAGACAGCGCGCTCCCGACGATCGCGTCGCGCCCAGCGCCGAGCTCATCGAGCGGGCGCTGCCGTCTGCGTTTGGCTGGCCACCGCGGACCCGTGGGCCCCGATTGGGCTTGAGTCCGGAGCAAGCCCCGCCCGCGCAGGGCGTCGAGCGATGGGTCTATCGACCACCGCGGGCATGAGACCCGCGTCGTCCGGCTCGGGACGACGATCGGCTCGGCGAACCCTCTCGCCGGCCATTTGAAACACGACCCTCCATGGGCCCCCAGCGAGCACCCCTCGCCGGCCCCATTCGAGCTCGGCCACCGCTTGGTTTCGTCGCCTCAGTGACGGGCGTCGCCGACCGAGCAGCGCCGGCAGGCCATCGCGCTGCCGTGCCGCCCGACGCCGAGCCCAGCTTTTTCAATTCGAATCCAAAGTATTTTTGAGTCAACAGGAGTCATCCAAATGAACAAGGGAACCGCCATCGTCGGCTTCTTCCTGTGCTTTTTGGCCGGGATGGGCTTGATGTGGGGCATCGATCGGAGCCAAGGGACCGGCATCAGCGCCGAGAAGATGGCTGACGGAGCGCTCGATCACAGCGCCTCACCGATCCCCGTTTCTGCCGAAGACCCGAGCTGGGGCAACCCGGACGCGTTGGTCACCATCGTGGAGTTCAGCGACTTTCAGTGCCCATTCTGCAGCCGCGTCGGCAGCACGCTCGAGCAGATCAAGAAGACCTACGGCCCCGACAAGGTCCGTATCGTCTGGAAAAACCAGCCGCTGTCCTTCCACAAGGAGGCCCGACCGGCGGCCGAGGCGGCGCAAACCGTCTTCGCCCTCGCCGGCAGCGACGCCTTCTGGAAGTTCCACGACATCGTGTTCCAGAACCAGCGCAACATCAACGAGGAGAACCTCGAGAAGTGGGCGGTTCAGGCCGGCGTCGACGCCGCGAAGTTCAAAGAGGCCTACAAGTCGAAGAAGCACGCCGCCAAGGTCGACCAGGACATCGCTCTGGCCAACAAGGTCGGCGCGACCGGGACGCCCGCGTTCCGCATCAACGGCGTGACCCTGAGCGGCGCGCAGCCGTTCGACAAATTCAAGGAGATCATCGACCAGCAGCTGGCCGAGGCCAACAAGCTGGTGAGCTCCGGCACCTCGCGCTCCGAGGTGTACGTGGCCGCCTCCAAGAAGAACTTCGCCGAGCCGCCGAAGCAGGACGCCAAGCGCCAGCAGCCCGAAGAGGACAAGACCATCTGGAAGGTGCCCGTCGCCAAGGACGATCCCGTCAAGGGTCCGAAGGACGCCCTGGTCACGATCGTGGAGTGGTCGGAGTTTCAGTGCCCGTTCTGCAAGCGGGTGACCGACACCACGAAGAAGATCCTCGAGACGTACCCGAACGACGTGCGCATCGTGTGGAAGGACAACCCCCTGCCCTTCCATCCGCGCGCCAAACCGGCCGCCGTCCTGGCCCGCGTGGCCTACGAGCAGAAGGGTGAAGCCGGCTTCTGGAAGGCCCACGATCTGCTGTTCGAGAGCCAGCCGCAGCTGGAGGACGCCGATCTCCAGAAGATTGCCGGACAGGTGGGCGTGAGCTGGGCCGCCGTCAAGCAGGCCATCGACAGCAACAAGTACGACTCGAAGTTCTCGGAGAGCACCGATCTTGCCATGGACCTGAACGCTCGTGGCACGCCGCACTTCTTCGTGAACGGCTACCGGGTCGCCGGGGCCCAGCCGTTCGAGAAGTTCAAGACCGTCATCGACGAGCAGCTCGGCAAAGCCAAGGCCGTGGCCGCCCGGGGTGTGCCCAAGGCGAAGGTCTATGACGAGCTCATGAAGGAGGCGAAGGGTCCCGAGGAGCCGGAGAAGAAGGACATCCCCGCACCGGATGCCAACACGCCGGTCAAGGGCCCGGCCACCGCCAAGGTGGTGATCCAGGAGTTTTCGGACTTCCAGTGCCCCTTCTGCAAGCGCGTGGAGCCGACCCTCGATCAGATCGAGAAGGAGTTCGGCAGCCAGGTGAAGATCGCCTGGCGCCACTACCCGCTGCCGTTCCACCAGGACGCGCCGCTGGCTTCGGAGGCGGCGCAGGAAGCCTTCGCGCAGAAGGGCAACAAGGGCTTCTGGGACTTCCACAAGAAGCTGTTCGACGCCCAGGGCAACCCGGACGGGCTCAAGCGCGACAACCTCGAGAAGATCGCGCAGGAGCTCGGCCTCGACATGGCCAAGTTCAAGCAGGCGCTCGATTCGCGCAAGCACAAGGCCAAGGTCGACGCCGACATGAAGCTCGCGCAAAAGGCCGGCATCAGCGGCACGCCGGCGTTCGTGATCAACGGCTACTTCTTGAGCGGGGCCCAGCCGTACCCGGCGTTCAAGAAGCTCATCACCCAGGCGTTGAAGGAAAAGTGATGCCCAACGCCCGAGCGCGGGGCCCGTCGCTGCGGCGGCGAGCCCCGTCCTGGGGCCGGCGAGCGGCAGGCCTCGGCCTGCTGCTCGCCATCGGATGCGGGGGCGCCGAGCGGCCGCCCCCGTCGCCATTTGCCGCCAAGGACACGCCGCCGCCCCCGCCCGCCCAGGAGCCCCTGGCGCCGGTGGTCGGCAGCGACGCGGCGATCCCCGTCACCGCCGCGGATCCGAGCTGGGGCTCCCCCACGGCGCCGGTGACGCTGGTGGCGTTCACCGATTTCGAGTGCCCCTATTGTGCCCACGCGCACCGGACGCTGGAGGCGCTCAAGCGCCAATACGGGCCGGCGACGCTGCGCGTCGTGTACAAGCACTACCCGCTGAGCTTCCATCGCAACGCCCTGCCGGCGGCGATCGCGGCACAAGCCGTCCACACGGCCGCCGGCAGCGAGGCCTTCTTCGCCTACGCGGAGACCCTGTTCCACAACCAGCGCGGGCTCTCGGCGCCCAACCTCGCGGCGTGGGCCGAGGAGGTGGGGATTGCGCGCGGCACCTACCGCGACCTCATCGCTGGAGATCCGGTGCGCTACAAGCTCGAGGGCGATCTGCGGCTCGCCGCCGAGCTCGGCGTGCAAGGCACTCCCCATTTTCGCGTCAACGGCGCAGAGCTGAACGGCGCCCAGCCGATCGGCGCGTTTCGCGACTTGATCGAGCGTGAGCTGGCGGCGACCAAAGCGCTGGCGAGCGCGGGCGCGCCCGCCGCCGATCTCTACCGGCTGCGGGTCGAGCAGAACCTGCGGGACGACCCGCCGTCCAAGCCGGTCGCCGACAGCGGCGACCGCGAGGAGCCCGATCGCGTGCACGCCGTGCCCGTCGGGGATTCACCCGTTCGAGGTCCCGCCGACGCCTTGGTCACGATGGTGGTCTTCTCCGAGTACCAGTGTCCGTTCTGCAAGCGCGCGGAGCAGACCGTCGAGCAGCTCGTCGCCCGCTACCCGAAGGATCTACGCATCGTCTTCAAGCACCACCCCCTGCCCTTCCACCAACACGCCCTGCCCGCGGCGATGCTCGCCATCGAGGCGCGCGCCCAGCAGGGGGACGCCGGCTTCTGGCGCGCCACCAGCGCGCTGTTCGAGCAGAGCCCCGAGCTGAGCGCGCCAGCGTTGACGGCGCTTTCACGAGAGCTCGGCCTGGATGCCAGAAAGGTCACGGACGCCATCGCCAGCGAGCGGCACCGCGCCGTCACCGAGCGCGACCAGGAGCTCGCCGAGCGCCTCGGCGCCCGCGGCACCCCGACCTTCTTCATCAACGGGCGCAAGCTCGTCGGCGCGCAGCCGTTCGCCACGTTCGAGCAGGCCATCGAGCAGGAGCTCGAGCGCGCCCGCGCGATGGTGGCCGCCGGCACGCCACGCCAGCAGGTCTACGACGCGATCCTGGAGCAGGCCGAGCAAAGGCCGTGAGCCAGCGATCGACCTGCGGTGGTGTGCCAAACGATCGGCCGCTTCAGGTCTCGGCCGCTCGAGCGCGTCAAAGCCCGAACGGATAGGTCTCCGGGACCCCGCTCGGCAGCTCGGCGGAGAGAGCGGCGACGGCGGAGGTCTCGTCGAACCAGATGTATTCGTCGAACTGCCGCGGCAGGATCGCTTGGAAGTAGTGGCTTTGAAGCTCGGTGTCGGGCCGATAGACGACGCCGATGGCGCGCTCGAGCCGCGCGGACATCAGCTCGTCCCGGACGGCGTTTCGCTTCGGAAAGCGCAGGTGCAAGAGCCCCGCCGGGAGCTCGGCGCGGTGGAAGAGCCCTTCGTAGCTGTCGGCGATCGCCGGCCGCACCCGTAGGATCTGCATCGGCCGATCCCAACCGGTCGCGGCCGCCACCGTGCCGTGATCGGTGCCGAAACCGACCGTGAACAGCGCGTCGCCGAAGCGCGCCCGGCACAGGCTGCCGACGTTGAGCTCGCCCCGCTCGCCCATCTCGGTCGCGCGGGCATCGCCGATATGCGAGTTGTGCGCCCAGACGATGACCTTCGACCCGGCGCCTCGAAACGCCAGCAGCGCCTCGAGCGTGTCGAACATGTGCTGGTCGCGGTGGTTCCAGGATTCGACCGAGCCGTAGTACATGATGCGGTAGTAGCGTTCCGCGCTCGCCACCAAGCGCGCGTTCTGCAGCGCGTCGAGGAAACGGTCTCCGTCGTCGGCGGCGTATTCGAGCCGCTGCGAGAGCAGGTCGCGGAGCACCTCGACCACCTCCTGCTCGCAGCGACGGTACTGTCCGGAGATCGCGGCGCGCCCGTACATCGCCGGATCGCTCTCCCACGGAGAGAGGCACTCATAGCGCTCGCGGGCGATCCGCGCCGCCGCCGGATCCACCCGCTCCAGATATTCGACCACCGCCGCTGCGGAGCTGTACAAGCTGTACAGGTCGAGCCCATGGAAGGTCACTTGCTCGTCCGAGGAGCGCCCCCGGTTGTACTCACGCAGCCACTCGACCAGCTCGAGCATCTCCTGGTTCTTCCACATCCAGGTGGGGAAGCGATCGAAGGCCGCCCAGCGGCGCTGCGCCGGCGGCGCGTGCCGGACGTAGCGATCGACGACCGCCGCGTCCGGCCAATCCGCTTCGACCGCGAGCATCTGAAACCCGCGCCGCAAGATCAGCTCGCGGGTGACGCGCGCGCGCATGCGATAAAACTCGGAGGTCCCGTGCGTCGCCTCGCCCAGCAGGACCACCCGCGCGTCGCCGATGCGGTCAAGCAGGGGCCCGAGGGAGACCGATTCGATGTCGTCGATCGGTTCGGCCGACTCGCGGATCAGGCGCGCCAGCGCCTCCTCGCTCGAGGCGCCCTTTCCCGAGCCCTGCGCGCGAGCTCGCGGCGCGGGCGCGTCCGACCAGCCCTCGTCGCCGATCAACGGGACGAACTGGACCGCGCCGAGCTCGGTGCGCGTCGTGCGATCCCGATCGGTCCGAGTGACGCGGACCAGCCGCTGCACGCGGGGCGTGGTGCCGACCGGGATCAGCAGGCTGCCGCCGATCGCCAATTGGTCGACCAGCGCGTCCGGAACGCGGGGACCTCCGGCCGACACGATGATCGCGTCGTACGGGGCGTGCTCCGGCCAGCCGCGGGTACCGTCGGCGTGCAGCACGTGCACGTTGTCGTAACCGAGCTCGGCCAGGCGCGTTCGAGCAGCCCGCGCGAGCTCCTCCTGCCGCTCCACGGTGTAGACCTCGCTCGCCACGCGCGCGAGCACCGCCGCGGCATAGCCCGAGCCCGTCCCGATCTCGAGCACCCGCGCCCCCGGAGCCACGCCAGCCGCCTGGATCATTTCCGCCACGATATAGGGCTGTGAGATCGTTTGGCCCGACCCGATCGGCAACGCCGTGTCCCCATACGCGAGCCCCGCGAGCTCCGGCGGCACGAAAGCCTCCCGCGGCACCTCCGCCATCGCGCGCAGCACCTGCGGATCGCTCACCCCCCGGGCCTCGAGCTGCTCTCGAACCATCGCCCGCCGCCGCGCCGCGCCATCGCTCATGCTTCCTCCTCCCAAGAGTCGATCTCAAAAACCATGCCGCCCGTCCTCCAGTCCCCCAGTCCGCAGTCCCCCAGTCCGCAGTCCCCCAG
>JAEZYZ010000255.1 GCA_023418705.1 Pseudomonadota bacterium
CCCCGGAGCGCCGCCCGTGCCCCCCGGGCCGGCGCCGCCGGTGGTGGTCGTGGCGCCGCCGGACGCCGCGCCGGTGCCGCCGCTACCCGGAAGGCCGCCCGAGCCGCCCGCTGTGGTGCCGCCGCTCGAGGCGGTCATCTGGCCACCGCTGCCACCCGCTCCGTCGTCCGTGCCCGCACTGCACCCGAGCGCAAGACACACCACCGCTCCACCAAGTACCCCGAGCCGCTGCTGCTGCATGTAATGGAGTAACGGCGCCGCACCGCCGAACGAGGCAAGATTAGGTGCGGATTGTGTCGTAGTGGATTGTTTTGCCGCCGCTAAACAGGGGGGATCAGGCGTGCACTCCCGGCGCCTCTCGACCGGTCACGGCGACGTACTCGGCATAGCCACCGCCGTAGCCATGAACCCCGCCGTCGCCGAGCTCGAGCACGCGGTTGGACAGGGCGCGCAAGAAATGGCGATCGTGCGAGACGAAGAGCAACGTCCCCTGGTAGCTCGACAACGCCTCGACCAAGAGCTCCTTGGTGGTCAAATCCAGGTGGTTGGGCGGCTCGTCGAGCACGAGCAGGTTCGGCGGGTCGAAGAGCAAGCGCGCCAGCACCAGCCGCGCCTTCTCTCCCCCGGACAAGATGCGGCACGGTTTGTCGACGTCGTCGCCGGAGAAGCCGAAGACGCCCGCCAGGGTGCGCAGGGAGCCGACGGAAGCCTTGGGGAAGCTGCCAATCAGCGTGTCCCACACGGAGGCGTCGGGGTCCAAGAGCTCCATCGCGTGCTGCGCGAAGTAGCCGAGCTTGACGCTCGCGCCGATCGTGACGCTGCCGCGGTCTGGCTCGATCGCCCCCGCCACCAGCTTGAGCAGGGTCGATTTGCCGGCCCCGTTCACCCCCATCACGCACCAGCGCTCCTGGCGGCGGATCAGCCAATCGAAATCCTCGTAGATCTTCCTTTCGCCGTACGCCTTGCACACCCCTTGGAGCTTGACCACGTCGTCGCCGGAGCGTGGGGCCTCGGGAAAATCGAAGCTCAACTTGCGCCGCCGCTTGGGCGGCTCGACCCGCTCGATCTTCTCGAGCTTCTTCACGCGCGACTGCACCTGGGCCGCGTGGCTCGCGCGCGCCTTGAAGCGCGCGATGAACGCCTCCTCTTTGGCGAGCATGGCTTGCTGCCGCTCGAACTCGCTCTCTGCCTGAGCGTCGAGCAGCGCGCGCTGCTTGAGGTAAAAGTCGTAGTCGCCGGAGAAGACGACGATTTGACCGCCGTCGATCTCGACGATCTTGGACACGATGCGGTTCATGAACTCGCGGTCGTGCGAGACGAGGACCAACGCGCCTTCGTAGCCCTTCAAGAACTGCTCGAGCCAGAGGATGGACTCGATGTCCAGGTGGTTCGTCGGCTCGTCGAGCAGCAACGCGTCCGGCCGCATCAGCAGGATGCGCGCGAGCGCCACGCGCATCTTCCAGCCGCCCGACAGGTTGCCGACGTCGCCTTCCATCACGTCCTCGGCGAAGCCCAGGCCGGCCAGGATCTCGCGGGCCTTGGCGTCGAGCGAATAGCCGCCGAGCTCCTCGAAGCGTGATTGAACCTCGCCGTACTCGGCGACCAGCTCGTCCATCTTGTCGGCCTGCGCGGGATCCGAGAAGGCCGCCTCGAGCTCGCGCAGCCGCGCCGAAATCGTCGACACGGGCCCCGCGCCATCCAGGGTGGCCGCCACCACGGTCTTGCCCTTCATCTCGCCCACGTCCTGGCTGAAGTGGCCGACCGTCACGCCGCGATCGACCACCACCTGACCGCCGTCGGGGGCTTCCTCGCGCGTGATCATACGAAAGATGGTCGACTTGCCCGCGCCGTTCGGACCGATGAGCCCGACCTTCTCCCCGGGGTTCACGGCGAATGAGGCATCGACGAACAGGATCTGCCGACCATGCTGCTTGGTGACGTTGTCGAGCCGAATCACGCGGGCCCGTGTAGCACAAGCGCCGCCGTGCGCCGCTCGTTCGTGGCTCGCCGGGGAGAACCGATCGTTCACAGGAAGACCGGAAGGGGGACCGACGAAGCCGTCGGTCCCGATCGGAGTTTGGTCTCGAGCGTCGCGATCCGACCTCGTGGTGCCCCCCCGACGCGAGGATCGCGTCCGGCTGAACCTTCGAGCGCCGAAAATCTTCCTCCCTTCCGCCCTCCTACGAAACCGAGCCAGGGGAGCTCGGGGGCGGTGGGTGACTCACCCGTGGCTACCTCGGAGCTCGCCCAGCTGGATCGGACGGAGGGCCTCTGCCGCGGTGCTAGGCTTCGAGCCTCGCGATGTTTCGTTTGATGGCGCTGCCGGTCCTGCTGCTGAACGCCTGGGTGTGCTGGCGATTCTTTCGCGCCCTCGTGCGGCGTGCCCCGGCGGCGGAGCGGCGCCTTCGCTGGGCCGTCGGGGTCGGGTTCGTGGTGCTCTTTCATCCCGCGTGGATGGGGACGCTCTTGAGCTGGTCGGCGATCCGCCGTGTGCGCGCGGTGATGCCGGAGGAGCTCTTGATGGCGTTCATGGGGCTGCAGTTCGCCGTGCTGCTGGGGGCCGCGCTGCACGTGCTCGTGCGCGCGCTGGGGCGGCTGGCGCGGCTTTCGTCGCGGCTCGGCCCCGCGCTCGACGCGCAGGAGCCCGCCCGCACCGCCGCGGCCGGGAGCCCAGCCGGCGCCGAGGACACCCTCGAAAATCCGGAGCGGCGCGGCTTGCTGCAGGGCGCCGCGGCCGCGGTCCCGGTCGTCGCGCTGGGGATCTCCACCGGCGGCGTCTTGGCGTCGCGACAGACGCCGGTGGTGACGCGGGTGCGCCAGCCCGTGCGCC
>JAEZYZ010000513.1 GCA_023418705.1 Pseudomonadota bacterium
CTCTAGTGGGGCCCCGCCGCGGTGGGCCCCCCTTCCGAGCTTCCGCCCTTCCTGTGACCCATCTCCGAGCCAGACTCGTCGACACAGCTCGCTCCGTTTTCACCGACTCGAGGTGGGCCGAAGGCCCTGATGCTCTTCCTGTGAACAAGGGCCGGGAAGCTCCCTCTGGTGGCTGTCGGCAACGTCGGCTACCGCGGGTCTCTCGAAAACCGGAGCCGCCGGGAGCGAGGGAGACGCGCGCTCGGTCATCAAAAGAGCGGGTCGCCAGGCAGCTTCGCGGCCTGCCGGATCCAGCTCTCCAAGCGCTCCTCTTCGAGCGGATCCTGCTCGTGAATGTGGTAGTAGCGCGTGTTCGGGTCCTTGGACGCGATAGGGGGGAGCGGGCGCAACGAGGTCCCGCGAAGGAAGACGACCTTCAGGTACTTCGAGAAGCAGTGGTAGCTGAGAAACCAGCCCTTGCCTTCGACCCCGTAGAAGGGGGAGTTCCAACGGACGGCTTTGCGCACGCCGGGCACGCTGCGCACGATGAGCGCGTCGAGCTTTCGCCCGACGTCCTGCTTCCACCCTGGCATGGCCGCGATGTACGCCTGTACGGGGCCGTCACCATCGCCCTTGGGGATCTGCGGGTTGCCCCCGGAGAGGAGCTTGGGGGCTGCCGCCTCCGAGGGCGCCTTGCGCTTGGCCTGGCCGGGCCGCCGCGCGGCCGTCGCGCGGGTCGGCTTCGCCGACGCCTTCGAGGCGGGCTGCGCCTTGGCAGTCTTCTTCGTCGATGTGCCGGCCATCGCGTCCTCCGGTTCAGAGCGGTCTTAGCACGAACCTGCCGTAGGCGACGAACGCGCAGACGGCCGCGACCACGAGCCAATAGACGATGGGACTATGGTTTTGTTCGCCGGAGGCGAGGTGGACGCCGCAGTAGAGCAGCATTTCCGCCGCGATGACGCTGGCCGCGATGGGCGCCAGGATCGCCGAAGGCGCGTAGATGGCAGGCAGGACCAACCCCACGCTGCAGAGCAGCTCGACCCCGCTGAGCCCGAGCCACAGCGGGTGCGGTATCGCGCTCAGCGAAGGCACCGCCTGCTGCGTATTGGAGAATTTCCACACCGCGCCCATCACGGTGTGCACGGCGAGGAGCGCCTGAAGAACCCACAATAGAATGTTCATGCGTTGCCTGGGTTGAATGCCTGGGTTGGGGGGAGCAGCGCCGACGTGCGACGCCGATTCGAAGCGCAAAAAGACCAGGGACGCTCACGCGACCCTGACGAGCAGATCGATGAGCTGTTCGCCCATCATCCTCCAGCCATAGCGAGCGCCGCCGAAGTTGCGCTTCTGGTCCGGCTTGAAGCCCGACTGCACGATGGACAGCCGCGTTCCCGTCTCCGTGGGCGTGAGCGCGAAGGTCACGACGGTGTCCAGATCGCCCACGACCCACGCGTAGCTGAGCTTGCGCTGCGCTTCGACTTCGAGCACCTGGCAGCTCACGCTGCCATCCCAGCCGGGTTGCGGCGGCGCTTGAAACGTGAACGCCGCGCCGGGGGCGAGGGCATAGCCGACGGTGGGCAGGAGCCACTCGGCGAGCAGCGCCGGGTCGGTGAGGGCGCGCCACACCTTCGCCGGCGCGTGCTGCAGCTCGACGTCGAACGCGATCGATTCGGTCTGCGACTTCGCGGTCTTATCGATGAGGCTCATGCGTCCATCTTGTCCAAGAGCTGTTCGAGGCGGTCGATGTGTTCGGTCCAGAACGCGCGGTAGTGGGCGATCCAGTCGATGAGTGGCTTCATGCCGCGCGGCTCCACACGGTAGTAAACGCGGCGCCCCTCGCGCCGGTTGTTGACCAGCCCGGCGTCTTTGAGCGTTGCCAGGTGTTGCGACACCGCGGGCTGCGAGATCGCGAAGCGTGCCGTGAGGTCTTTGACCGCGGCCTCGCCCCGGGTGAGCGACTCGAAAATCGCCCGGCGGCTGGGATCTGCCAGCGCCTGGAAGACCTTGTTTTCGGCCGCAGCGGCGCTCTGCATGGTCTATTCATAAGTGCATACTTATCGATTGTCAAGCGCGGATGCTTTCGAGATCTGTCGCCGGCACGATCGTCCGGGCGGACGGTGTGCGCCTTCGCGCCTGCGCCCTCGCGTGGGCGGACCATCGCCACCCGGCCGGCCCTTGTCTGGGCCCGCGGCTCGGGACCCGTTGTTGCAGCGGTCTGGGTCAATGACCGCCAGAAGGCCCCCTTCTTCCTTTCCTTCCCGAGTGAGCCGCGAGGCCTACCCCGAGCGCGACCACCCGTTCGGCGGGGCTCGCATTGGCGTCACCTACAAGGACTCGAAGCCGGACTACCCGCGCCTGCAGAAGGCGCCTGATGGGGCCCCGAACGTCGTGCTCGTGTTGCTCGATGATGTCGGCTTCGCCTGGCCGAGCACCTATGGCGGGCTGGTGCGCACACCGACGGCGGACCGCCTCGCTGGCATCGGCCTGACGTACTGCCAGTTTCACACCACGGCCCTGTGCGCGCCCACCCGGGCCGCCCTCCTGACGGGACGCAACCACCACACCGTCTCCACGGGCGTCGTGGCGGAAATGGCCACGGGCTATCCCGGCTACAGCGGCATCCTTCCCAGGAGCACCGCGACGATCGCGGAGATGCTGTCCCCCAACGGCTACGCGACGGCCTGGTTCGGCAAAAACCACAACGTCCCCGACAGCCACACCAGCGCCGCAGGCCCGTTCGACCACTGGCCCATTCGACGAGGGTTCGACTATTTCTACGGCTTCGTCGGCGGCGAGACCGACCAGTTCTATCCCGCCCTCTTCCGCAACACGACGCCGGTCGACGTGCCCCGGACGCCGGAACAGGGCTACCAGCTCACGACCGATCTGGCGGACGACTGCGTCCAGTGGATGCGCACGCAGAAGGCGATCGCGCCGGATCGCCCCCTCTTCATTCACTTCGCCCCGGCCGCCGCCCATGGACCGCATCAGCCGCCGCTGGCCTGGCGCGGGCGCAACCGGGGCCGCTTCGATATGGGCTGGGACCGCTACCGCGAGCAGACGCTGGCGCGGCAGATCGCCCTCGGCGTCGTCCCAAAGGGGACCAAGCTCACTCCTCGTCCCGAGCAGATCCCCGCCTGGGACAGCTTCCGCGCGGAGGACCAGCGCTTGCTGGCGCTGCAGGCGGAGAACTACGCCGACTACCTCGAACACTGCGACTACGAGATCGGACGCCTGGTCCGGGCGCTGGAGGAGCTCGGGGAGTTCGACGATACGCTCTTCATCTACATTCTTGGCGACAACGGCTCCAGCGCCGAGGGCGGGCTCGAGGGCACGATCAACGAGGGGATCACGATGCAGGGCCTCTCGCCCTCCCTCGACCAGTGCCGGCGCTTCGAGCAAGAGTGGGGCCTGCCCGGCACGTGGCCGCACTTTGCCGTCGGTTGGGCCTGGGCGGGCGACACCCCGTTTCAGTGGACCAAGCAGGTGGCCTCGCATTTCGGGGGTACCCGCAACGGCATGGTCGTGAGCTGGCCGTCGTGGATCGCCGACAAGGGGGCGCGCCGCTACCAGTTCCACCACGTCATCGACATCGTGCCGACGCTGCTCGAGGTGATCGGCATCGCCGAGCCGACCACCGTCAACGGCATCGCCCAGAAGCCGATCGAGGGAGTGAGCCTTGCCTACACCTTCGATCGCTCCAACGCCGAGGCGAAGAGCGCGCGCACGACGCAATACTTCGAGATGCTGGGCAACCGCGCCCTGTACAAGGACGGTTGGATCGCGAGCTGCCGCCACGGGCGCTTGCCCTGGGAGACGTCCGGCACCGCCGACTTCGCCAAGGACACCTGGGAGCTCTACTACATCGAAGAGGATTTCAGTCAGTCCGAGGACCTCGCGGAGCGGTACCCCGAACGCTTGCGCGAGCTACAGGATCAGTTTCTCATCGAAGCCGCCAAACACGACGTGTTCCCGCTCGACGATCGCTTCACCGAGCGCACCGATCCTTCGCTTCGCCCTGGCCACTTCGCGGGTCGGAACGCGCTGACCTTCTACCCAGGGATGACGCGCCTGCCCGAGGGCAGCGCGCCCCGGTTCTCCAACGTCGATCACACCATCGACGTGCTCGCAGAGCTCGCCGAAGACTCGCGCGGCGTGCTCGTCTGCATGGGCGGCGACATGGCGGGCTTCTCCCTGTTCGTCGACGACGAGCGCCGCCTGCGCTATCACTACAACTGGTTTGCCGTCGCCCGCTATGACGTGATCTCGGCGGGGCCGCTCCCCACCGGTCGCGTCGAGCTTCGGCTCGAATTTCAGTGTGAGGACCCACGAACGCGAGGGGGGGCCGCCGACGTGCGCCTGTTCTGCAACGGGCACCTGGTCGCGGCGGGCCGCGTCGACAAGCAGGTGCCGGGGCGCTTCAGCGAGAGCCTGGACATCGGCGAGGACAAGATGTCCCCCGTGTTCCCCGGGTACCGAGATCGCTTGCCCTTCCGCTTCACGGGGAGGCTCGAGCGGGTCGAAGTGCAGCTCGGCGAGGGGGTCGAGCTGACCCGTGGTGAGCTGCTCGAAGAGCAGCTGCACCATGATTGAGGAGCGGGGGGAGCTGCCCGAGGGGCGGACTGGCGGTGAGGAGTGATGGAGACCTTCCTTCGAGCGCTACTCGGCTTCATCGTGCCTTTCTTCGCCATCGTCAGCATGGCCGGCGCGGGCCTGGGGGAAACGGTACGCGATATTTCCGATACCCTGCGGCGCCCGGTGCCGGTGCTCGCCGCACTGCTCGGCAACTTCGTGCTCGTGCCGCTGCTCGGCTTCGGCATCGTTCGATGGCTGCGTCTGGAGCCGGCGCACGCGATCGGGCTGTTTCTGATGTCGGCCGGGGCGGGCGCTGCTTTCCTGGTGGCGCTCGCTAGATCGGCGAAGGCGGACCTGACGCTGGCGACCGGGCTTCTGGTGCTGCTGCTGATCACCAGCATCATCTACATGCCGATCGTGATCCCGGCGGTGCTGCCCTGGGCGAACGTCGGCGTGGTGGCGATCGCGCGACCTCTATTGCTCACGCTGTTCCTGCCGCTGGCGGCGGGGCTCTTGGTGCGTGCGGTGGCGCCGCGGTTGGCGGCGCGGCTGATCCCGCTGCTCGCGAGGATCGCGCAGCTTTCCCTGATCCTGCTGATCGCCGCGACGTTCGCGCTGAACCTTCCCTCGATCATCGGCATGCTCGGCTCGGGGGCCCTCGCCGCGGCCTTCTTGTTGACGCTCGGCGCGTTCGTGATCGGCTACACGCTGGGGGGGAAGGATCCAGCGCGTCGCGCGGTGTTGGGCCTCGGCACCGCGCAGCGGAACGTGGCGGCGGCGATGGTCGTCGCGTCGCGCGCCTTCGAGGACCCGGGCCCCCTGGTGATGGTCGTGGTGTCGTCGATGGTCGCGTTCACGGTGCTGTTCCCGGCGGCGTATCTCCTGAAGCGCGGCGGCGACCGGCGCACACGGGAGGCGTTGACACTGGAGGAGGGACCGTTGGGGGGCGCCGGAGGAGGAGCGCGGGCCTAGGGAGCGATGATGATCTCGGACCTCGTCGATTCGACGACCCCGGAACGCCTGCTGGCGCTGGCCGCGATCCTGGTGATCGCTCTGATGACGTTCGTCCTCGCGCGCTGGATCGGCCGGCGCTTGAAGGGGTGGACGCGCATGGGCCTGCGCAGCCTCGAACGGCTCGCAGCCCCCCTGACGTTGTTCGTGATCGCGGCGAGCGCTTCGCTGTTGATGGTGCCGATCGCGAACGATCCGGAGGTGCTCTCCTTCGCGCTCGAAGTGGCGGCGATGTTCGCCGCCTTCTGGTTTTTCTCGCGCTCCCTCGACGTGTTCTCGAGCACGGGCGAGCACAGCGCGCGGCTGCGCCACAGCACGATGGCTCGCTCGGCGCTGCTATCGATTCGGCTCGTCGGGAAGGTGATCCTCTGGATCGCCGCCGCGGTGGCGCTGGCCGTCAAATTCGGCGCCGGTCCCCAGCTCTACCTGATGCTCGGTGGCATCGGCGCGGGCCTGGCGTTCGCCGCGCGCGATCCGATCCGCAACGCCTTGGCCTTCGCGAACCTGCTGATCGATCCGCCGTTCCGGCTCGGAGACCGGGTTCGCATGGAGGAGTTTCGCGGGGGGGTGGCGGCCGAGGGGAGGGTGCTCTCGATCAGTCTGTCGGCGGTCACGATCGAGACGGCGCGGCACACGCGAGTGGTCGTCTCCAACGTGCGGGTAGGGGAGCTGCGCGTGGAGAACCTGTCGGTCGCCGATCGCCGCCGCCTGGAGCTGATCGTCGCCGTCCCCACGGAGCTCCGGACGGAGGCGCTGCGGGCCGCCTGCCACGATCTCGAGCGGGATTTGAGCGCGCATCCGCAGGTCTCCGCGACGTACGCACCCCACGTTTGGATCTCCGGCGCTCCGGGGGGCCTGCAGCTCAAGGCATCGCTGTGGCTCCGGAAGGCGTCTCAACGTCGGGAGACGCAGCGTGATCTAATGCTCCGGATCCGCGAGCAGCTCGAGCGGCGATCGAGACTGGCACGGGCGCAGAGCGGCTGAAGCGGGCGGCGATCACGGCATGTCGCCGGGCTCCTTGTGCTCGTCGTCGTGGTGGTTCAGCTTGAAGGGCCTGAGCAGCCGCAGGGCGACCAAGGTCGTCGCCGAGAGCACGGCAGCGAGCGCGAAGAAACCGTAGGAGGTCGCGATGCCGATGCTCACGGTCACCCAGAGGCTGACCGCCGTCGCCAAACCGTGGATCTCGACGCGCCCCTTGATGATCGCGCCGGCGCCAATGAACCCGATCCCGCTCACCACCGCCTGGAAGGTGCGCGCCTGTGCTTCGGGGTTGTCGGAGAACGCCAGCTGGCCAATCTCGAGGTAGGCGCAGGCGCCCATGGCGAGGAGCGGGTAGGTTCGGAGGCCCGGACCGGAGTTGCGGTGCTCACGGTCCCACCCGACTGGGATCCCGAGCACGAAGGCGATCACGAGGTGCAGCAGGCTGCGGGTGAGCTCCTCCCAAGCCATCATGGGCGTTCCTTTCCGACGTGCCACCCAGGTTGCTCGCCGCAGGGTGAGCATGCAAACGCGGGGGTGCAAGGAGGGGCGCGCGTCCCGCCGCGAGAGGCGCTTGACCCTCACGCAGCGTGAGGCCGTAGATTGGCTCGCATGGCACGACGCCGCGGCTACCAGGTCAAAGAGGTGGCGCAGCTCGCCGGGGTCTCCGTGCGTGCGCTGCACCATTATGACGAGATTGGACTTCTCGTCCCGTCCGCGCGGACGCGAGCCGGGTACCGGCTCTACGACGAGGAGGATCTGCTGCGCCTGCAGCAGATCTTGATCCATCGGGAGCTCGGCATGCCGCTCGAGGAGATCCAGCGCTGCCTGGACGATCCGAGCTTCGACCGTGCGGCGGCGCTTCGAAGTCAGCGCGACGCGCTCGCGGCGCGGGTCGAGCAGACGACCGCGATGCTGCACGCCATCGACCGCGCCTTGGCAGCCTTGGAAGACGGAGCAAAGACCATGAAAGAGATGAACCAGCAAGAGATCACCGCGTTGTTCGACGGCTTCGACCCCTCCCGATACGAGGAGGAGGCAAAGCAACGCTGGGGCCACACGGACGCCTACGCTGAGTCGCAGCGACGAACCCGCAAGTACACCAAGGCGGACTGGGAGCGGCACAAGGCGGAGTCCCATGCCATCATGAGCGCCGCCGCGGAGCTCTTTCGAGCGGGCGCACCGGCCGCCGGCGCCGAGGCCATGGCCGTCGCCGAGCAGCACCGGCTCTCGATCGATCGCTGGTTTTATCGCTGCAGTCCACAGATGCACGCTGGCCTTGCCAGCATGTACGAAGCCGACCCGCGCTTCGCCGAGAGCATTGACCAATACGCTCAGGATCTCACGCCCTGGTGGGCGGCGGCCATCCGCGCCAACGCACGGCGGTGAAGGGGCCGCCCGTCGTCGATCTCGGGCCCGCTCGCGCAGCGCGGTTCGACCGACGCACGCCTGCGCGCGTCGGAGAATTTTCATCCCCAGGGCGCCGAAAATCCGCAAGGGAGGTCAAGCGCCCTGCCGCCGCGTAGCTAGGCTTGGGTTCGTGAAGACGGAGACCCGGTCCTACTACGAAGCGGCGGTGGAGCGCGCGGTCGTGCGGATCGTCCGCAGCCTGGACGAGGCCCTGGATCTGTCCGTGCTGGCCCGCGAGGCGGCATTGTCCACCTTCCACTTCCAGCGCGTCTTCCGAGGGATGCTGGGCGAGACGCCGATCGAGATGCACCGCCGCCTCAGGCTGGAGCGGGCCGCAGCTCAGCTCACCGAGCAGGATTTGGCGGTGACGACCATCGCCTTCGCGGCCGGCTACGAGACCCACGAGGGGTTCACCCGCGCCTTCCGCCAGGCCTACGGCGGATCGCCGTCCAGCTTCCGGCAGCAGGCGAGCGGCCTGGGCATCGGCTGCTCGAGGCCGCCCTCGATCGAGCTCGCGGCGCCGTCCGGCGTCCACTATCGAAGCCAACACCTGACTATTCGCTTTGCAGGAGGAGAGTCCGCCATGGACGTGACCATCGAAGACATGCCCGAGCTCCGCGTCGCCGCGGTGCGCCACCTGGGACCCTACTCGCGCATCTCCGAGGCGTTCGCGCGCCTGGGGGCGCTCGCTGGCCCAGCCGGTTTGGTGCGGCCCCCGGACACGATGATGCTGGCGATCTACTACGACGAGCCGGAGACGACCCCGGCGGCCGAGCTGCGATCGGACGCCGGGCTGACCGTCCCCGAAGGAGCACGTTTGCCGGAGGGGCTTACCGAGCAGCGGCTTGCCGCCGGACGATACGCGCGCTTCACCCACGTCGGCCCGTACGAGGGTCTGCCGGATGCTTGGGCTCGGCTGATGGGCCACTGGCTGCCGAAGAGCGGGCACCGCGTCGGTTCGGGGTTGGCCTTCGAGGTCTATCGCAACGACCCCAGGCAGGTCGCGCCCGAGGCGCTGCGCACCGATCTCTATCTGTCCATCGCGTGACCCCTCGTGAGGCCCCGATGTCGGGGGGATCCCTGCGCTCAAGGATCCAAGAGCGTCCCCACCCCCGATCATTTCCTCCCGCTCCTCTACATCGCGGGCCTCGGGGCGGCGGCGGGGCGTCCCCTCGCAACGCTCGTCGATGGGTATGCCTTCGGCTCGATCTCCATGATCGCATACTCGCTCGATGCTCGCTGCCCGCCGGAGGGAGCAAACTCGCGCCCGTCAGCGCCGCTGCCGAACCCGTCGACGGTCTTGCCCGAGGACACGAACGTCTGAGCCGTGCTCGCGACCGGCGGCGTGCAGAATCTTCGTCGGGTGACGCGAGAGGCTGCAGGATCTTCGCGCCAGCCGGCACGGCGCCACCGTGGCGCGTGGGCTTCGAGAGCCCTCATCCCGGCCGATCCGACACCCCGACGCGCTGCGCACCAGGCCTGGTATGAGCCTTGCTGCCCCGCCGCGCCGTGCGAGCGATGGCGAGCGAGTTGGCGGATCGCTGGCGCCGCGCACGTCGTGCGGCGCTCGAACAGGTGCTGCCCGATGGCCAGGGCGCTCCTGGTGAGGAAGAGCTGCTGCGGCTGGCGCTGGCCAACGATCCGGAGCGCCTGCTGCGCCGGGTTTTCGACAACAGCCGGCGCTTGGGCGACAGCTTCCGGTCCTACCACCGGATGGACCTGGGATTGGCCGATCTGGCCTGGTTGCTGCCCGCCCTGGGGGTGCCGTGCGTATCAAAGCCCTGGGTGAGGATCGAGCGCCCCCGCCATCTCCGATCCGAGCGCAGCGGGTGCGCCTTGGGGGCGAACGTCGCCGGCGCTTGCGACTTCTTTCGAGAAGCGGTGGACGGCTTGATCCTGGGTCTGAGCGGCGCCGTCTATCACGCGCGCCACGACAGCGTCGGGAGTGGCGGCGAGCGGTGTGTCGACGTCCTCTACGTCCAGCCCCAAAGCCCCGTACGCTTTGGACCGATCCCGCCGAGGATCGCCGAACGGCTGCCCGAGGTGCAGCGCACGCTCGAGTTGTTCGACTCCACCGCCGCGGTTGAGTTTCTGGGGATCTCCGAGCGCGTCCTTTACTACCGGCTCGTCAGCGTCGGGGGATCGACGAACGTCCGGCTGACGACCGTCATCGAACATGCGGTGCAGCGACGCTATCCTTCGCTCACGACCATCGACGTTTCGTCCAGGGCGGTATTCGACGCGCCCTAGAGCCCCGACCCATTTGCCAGACCGGAGAACCCTCTCGTCGGCTCACGGCTCGGTGCTCGAGATGGTCTCAGCTTCCGCGACGAATTCGTCGCGCGACGGTGCGGAGCCGTTTCGCTATTTGCCGTCTGCCCGACCGCCGCTCCTCGCGCCCTCTCACTCGAACGCTTGGATCCGTGCATGCCTCACCCGAAATCATTCCCCCGACGGTCATTTCTCAAGGCGTTGTTTGGAGCGTCGGGGATGGTCGCCGCTGACGGGCTCGCGTCGCCCGCTCGGTTCCTGCAACCAACCTCGGTCGACAACCCGCTCACCGCCTACCCGAGCCGCGACTGGGAGAAGACCTACCGGAACATCTTCAAGGCCGACGCCTCGTTCGTCTTCCTCTGTGCCCCCAACGACACGCACAATTGCCTGCTGCGGGCCCACGTCAAAAACGGGATCATCGTCCGCATCGGCCCGACCTTCGGCTACGGCAAGGCCAAGGATCTGTACGGCAACACGGCGTCGCACCGCTGGGATCCGCGCCTGTGCCAGAAGGGGCTCGCGCTCGTCCGCCGCATCTACGGTGACCGTCGCATCAAGGCGCCGATGATCCGCAAGGGCTACAAGGACTGGATCGAAGCCGGGTTTCCCCGGGATGCGAACAGCGGCGCGCCGGATCCGAAGTATTTTCAGCGCGGCAAGGACGGCTGGTTGAGGATTTCGTGGGACCAGGCGTTCGAGTACGCGGCGCGCGCCATCGACAACATCTGCCGAACGTACACCGGGGACGCTGGGGAGCGGCGCCTGAGGGCTCAGGGGTACGACGAGGCCATGATCCAAGCGGTCGAGGGTGCCGGCACGCAGACCGTGAAGGTGCGGGGGGGCATGGCGCTGCTGGGGGCGACCCGCATCTACGGCCTCTACCGGATGGCGAACCTGATGGCGCTCGCCGACGCCAAGATCCGCAGCGTCGGACCGGATCAGGCCCGGGGCGCCCGCGGGTGGGACAGCTACTCCTGGCATACCGACCTGCCCCCGGGACACCCGATGGTGACGGGGGCGCAAACCAACGACTTCGACCTGTTCTCGATCGAGCGATCGAAGCTGTGCGTCGTTTGGGGCATGAACTTCATCGCGACCAAGATGCCGGAGAGCCACTGGCTCACCGAGGCTCGGCTGAAGGGGACCAAGGTCGTCGTGGTGACGGTGGAGTACAACGCGACGGCGACGAAGGCAGACGAAATCGTGGTGATCCGCCCCGGCACCGACCCGGCGTTCGCCCTCGGCCTCGCGCAGGTCATCATCTCGAGAAAGCGGTACGACGCCGATTGGGTCAAGCACAACACGGATCTGCCATTTTTGATCCGTATGGACACGCTCGCGCCGTTGCGCCCGGAGGACCTCGACGCGAGCGAGCTGCCTGGGTTCAGCGCGAGCGCCCCCCGAAACCTGAAGGTCGTCCAGAGCGGCGATCGGGCGCCGCCGCCGCTCGAGCACAAGCAGCAGGTGAGCCCCGCGGCGTTGCTGGCGGAGTTCAGGGGCTATGTCGTCCTCGATGAGCGGACGCGCAAGCTCGCGGCGGTGACCCGCGACGACGTCGGTGTCCGCGGAAAGCGCCTGTCACCGGAGCTGTCGGCGGCGCGGACCGTCCGGCTCAGGGACGGCACACAGGTCGCCGTGCGCACGCACTTCTCGCTGCTCGAGAGCTACCTCGACGAGAACATGCGGCCGGAGCAGGTCTCGAAGCTGACGGGGGCTCCGGAGTCTGCGATCGAGTCGCTGGCGGAGCAGATCGCCGCCAATCCGGAGAAGACGACGATCCCGGTCGGGATGGGTCCCAATCAGTTCTTCAACTCGGACCTCAAGGATCGCGCGATCTTGTTGGTGGCCGCGCTCACCCGCAACCTCGGGTTTCCGGGGGGCAACGTCGGGAGCTATTCGGGCAACTACCGCAGCGCCATCCTGGGAGGCATCCCCAACTACATCGCCGAGGACCCGTTCCACCTCCAACTCGAACCGGGAGGCAAGGTCAGCAAGCGCAAGTGCTCGAAGTACGAGTCGCTGCACTACTTCAACTACGGGGATCGACCCCTGCGGCGAGGTAACCGGCTGTTCACCGGCAAGGGGCACGTCCCCACTCCCACCAAGGCCATGTGGCTGAGCAACAGCAACTCGGTCGTCGGCAACGTCAAGTGGCACTTCGACGTCGTCAACAGGACGCTGCCAAAGGTCGAGCTCGTCGCCTTCGCCGACTGGTGGTGGACCGGGTCGTGCGAGTACGCGGACCTGGTGTTCGCGGCGGACTCCTGGGCGGAGTTCAAGCACCCGGACATGACGGCGAGCTGCACGAACCCGTTCCTCCAGACCTTCCCGGTGTCGGCAATCGAGCGCGTGTTCGATACGCGCGGCGATATCGAGATCGTCGCCGGCGTGAGCAAGGCGCTCGCGAAGATCTACGGCGAGGAGCGGTTCGCGGCGGCCTGGAAGTTCGTCGACGAGAACAACGTGGAGGAATACCTGCAGCGGATCGTGGACGGCTCGTTCGCCGCCAAAGGCTATTCGGCTCGAGACCTCCACGCGCTCGCGAAGGACGGGGTCCCGGCGCTCGTCAACGTCCGGACCTACCCGCGCGCCTCGTCGTACGAGCAGCGCAAGGGGGAGCAGCCTTGGCACACGAAGTCCGGACGGCTCGAGTTTTATCGCTTCGAGCCGGAGTTCGTCGACAGCGGGGAGAACCTGGTCGTCTACCGCGAGCCGATCGACTCGACCTTCTACGAACCCCACGTGATCGTCGCCGGGCCTCACCCGGCGCTGCGTCCGAAGCCGCCGGAGGCGTACGGCCTCGCGCGTGACGACCTCGGCACCGAAACCCGACAGGTGCGCAATGTCCAGCTCACGGTCGAGCAGACGCTGGCAAGCCAGCACCCGCTGAAGGCGCGCGGCCACGGCTTCATCTATCACACGCCGAAGTATCGCCACGGCGCCCACACGACGCCGATCGACACGGATTTCACGGCGGTCCTGTTCGGCCCGTTCGGGGACCTGTACCGGCACGACAAGCGCTTGCCGGCCGTGACGGAGGGCTATGTCGACATCCACCCGCTGGACGCCAAGGAGCTCGGGTTGGACGACGGCGACTACGTCTACCTGGACGCCGACCCCGAGGATCGACCCTATCGCGGGTTTCAGCCGGGCAGCGAGGAGTTCACGGTCGCGCGCTTGATGCTTCGGGTTCGCTACTACCCGGGCACGCCGCGCAAGGTGACCCGCACCTGGTACAACATGTACGGCGCGACGTTCGGCAGCGTGAAGGGGCAGCGCACGCGCGCCGACGGGCTGGCCCGCAACCCCATCACGAACTACCAGGCGATGTACCGCTTCGGCTCGCACCAGTCCGCCACGCGCGCCTGGTTGAAGCCGACGCTGATGACCGACTCGCTGGTTCACAAGGAAATGTTCGGCCAGGAGATGATGAAGGGCTTTTTGGCGGACGTGCATTGCCCCGTCGGCGCGACCCGGGAGTCGTTCGTCAAGCTCACCAAGGCGGAGGCGGGCGGCCTGGACGGGCGACGGATCTGGCGACCCGCCGCGCTCGGGATGCGGCCCACCTACGAGAGCGCCGCCATGAAGCGCTACCTGGCTGGCGAGTTCGCCCAGGTTCGAAAGAAGTAGGAAACCCATGGCCAAGGTCCACAACTGGCAGCTCGGGCGTGACGCCGAGTACCCGTACGAAGAGCAGCGCCCGCGGCGTCAGTGGGCGATCGTCTTCGACCTCAACAAGTGCATCGCCTGTCAGACGTGCACCCTCGCCTGCAAGACCACCTGGACGAGCGGCAAGGGGCAGGAGTACATGTTCTGGAACAACGTCGAGACCAAACCTTGGGGCGGCTACCCCCTGGGCTGGGATCTCAACGTGTTGGAGCGGCTCGGCCGTCAGGACTGGAGCAGCAACGGCGAGTACCTGGGAAAGACCATCTTCGAGGCTGCGCCGCCCCACGAACGCGTGGTGCACTTCAACCCCTCGGATGAGGACTGGATGTACCCGAACGTCGGGGAGGACGATTGTGCGGGGGGCACGCTCGACGGCGGCGCGCACCTCGACCGGGCAACGCACGACAAATGGTTCTTCTATCTGCCGCGGACGTGCGCCCACTGCACCTATCCTGCCTGCCTGGCGGCGTGCCCGCGCAAGGCCATCTACAAGCGGGAGGAGGACGGCATCGTCCTCATCGACCAATCTCGCTGCAAAGGCTACGGCGAGTGCGTCCGCGCCTGTCCGTACAAAAAATCCTTGTACAACCCCTACACCCGCACCAGTGAAAAGTGCATTGGCTGCTACCCGGCGGTCGAAGAAGGGTATCAGCCCCAGTGCGTCGTCAACTGCATCGGCAAGATCCGGGTCATGGGGTTCATTAGCCCGCCCGCGAAGGCGCGCGAGGACAACCCGGTGGACTACTTGGTTCACAAGAAAGAGATCGCGCTGCCGTATTATCCGCAGCTCGGGACCGAGCCGAACATCTACTATATCCCACCCGTCCACGCCGACCCGCGCTACCTGGTGCAGATGTTCGGCCCAAGGGTGCACGAGGCCATCGATCGCTATCGGAAGCTCTCCGAGGATCGCAAGACGCAGGGTCTGCTCTGCTTGATCGGCAGCACCGACCGCATCATCCATCGCTTCGACGTGCGGGGGAACGTCGCCGTCGCCTACGACGACGCCAGCAACGAGCTGGTGCGGGTCCCCGTCACCGAGCCGATGCACGAACGCCCGGCGTACGACGCGCGCGTCGGCGCCATCCGCAACAACACGCCGTGAGGTAGCGCCGTGACGAGAACGCTTCGCCATTCATCCCAGGTCCTGGCCTTTGGCTTGCTGCTCGGCGCCGCCGCCGGCTGCAAAGAGGTGCCGCCCGAGCCGGCCGCGCCGCCGTTCGACGAGCTGCCGGCGCCGACGATCGAAGAGCTGGTGGTCCGTCGGGTGGAGCAGGATGTCGCCAGAGCGGATCCGTCAGCGTCGTTTTGGCGGGACGTGCCGCGGGGATCGGTGGCGCTGCTCGCCCAGCCGATGGTGACCCCGCGCCCGGAGGCGACCAACACCGAAGCGGTGATCGTGCAGGCGGTGCACGACGGCAAGGCAGTGGCGTTCCGTGTGGTGTGGAGGGACCCGGAGCCGAGCGTAGGCGGGCGGCTCGGAGAGTTCTCGGACGCCCTCGCGTTGCAGTTCCCGTCGAACGGGAAGGACGAGACACCGGTCATGATGGGCAGCGCGGAGGCTCCCGTGCACATCTACCACTGGCGGGCGCAGTACCAGCGGGACGAAGAGAAGGGCAAGCCCGAGATGGCCACCCTCTATCCGAACATGGCGGTCGATATGTACGCGATGGACTTCAAGGAAGCCCCTGGGGGCACCAAGGCCCAGAAGGAGAGCTTTCTGCCAGCGCGGACCCTCGGCAATCCCCAGGCGTTTCGGAAGCAGGCGGTGGACGAGATCGTCGCTCGCGGCTTCGGCACCTCGGCCGTTCAGGCAGCAGGAGCGGCCCAAGGACGCGCAGCCTGGAAGGACGGCCGCTGGGCGCTGGTGGTGACGAGGCCCTTGGCGGTGCCCGAGCGCTCGGTGTTGAAGGCAGGAACGGAGAGCTACCTGGCGTTCGCCGTTTGGCAGGGAGGCAAGGGGGAAGTCGGGTCGCGCAAGAGCGTGACCATGGCGTGGCTGCCGGTGAAGCTGCAATGACGGCCTCCGGATCCATGTCGGCCCTCGACCGATCGCGCGACTTCGTGCTCGCTTCGCTGGTGCTCGACTATCCAACCGAGGAGCTCGTCCTGACCCTGGCGGAGCTCAGGTCGTACCTCGAGCGGTACGAGGGCCTGTGGGCGCTCGCCAACGCCGTTCGCACCGACGGGCTGCAAAGCCTTCAGCTCGCGTATGGGGCGCTGTTCGACACCGGCGGAGGATCGGTCTCGCTGTACGAAACGGAGCACGGGCACATGCGCGGCGCCGCGAAGGGCAAGGAGCTCGCGGACATCGCGGGGTTCTATCGAGCCTTTTTCCTGGCGCTCGACGACGGCGTGGGCGAGATGCTCGACCACCTCGCGGTGGAGCTCGAGTTTTATGCGCACCTCCTCATCAAGGAGCACCTGCTCGCCGAGGCGCTGGATACCGAAGGGTGCGCGGTCGTGCAGCAGGCGCGCCGCCGATTTTTGGAGGACCACCTCGGCCGGTTCGTTCGCGCGATCGCCAGTCGACCCGCCGTGGAGAGCAACCCGCTGTATGGTCCGGCCCTGGCTTGGTGTGCGCGGATGATCGAGGCGGAGTGTCTGGCGACCGGCGCCGAACCCCCGCCGCTCGATTTCTTTCCCGATCGGGGCGACGCTGAGGACGGCAGCTGCGGGGCGGTCCGATTGCCCGTGCTCCACTGAGCCCAGGCGTCGCGCCACGCGGCGACCTGAACGCTGGCGCCGGCGAGAAGGGCGCGTCCGCACGCACGCTGGAGCTTTTGGACCGAGGGCTCGGCAGGTCGCCGCGGCGCGCGGCAGCCCGTGGTACAAGGAGGGCAGCGACAAGGATGTGTCATGACCATCATCTTCGGCACGACCCTGAGGCCCGACAGCTACCCCTTGGCCGAGGTCGCGGGGAGGCTGGCGGAGCGCCTGAAGCAGCCCCTGCGCGTCGTCCACGTCGCAGAGGATCCGCGGGCCCCCATCGTCCTGGGCACGGATGAAGAACACATCCTGGGGTCGGTTCGCGAGGAGCTCGAGCGTGAAGCGGCCCGCATTCGCACAGCGACCGGTGCGGAGGTGCGTCCGCACCTCGCCGCGGGACCGGTCGTCGACGCGCTCGTCAGCATCGCTGAATGGGAGCTCGCGATGGCGCTCGTCGTGGGCGCGACGAGCCAGGCGCGGCGCCGCCCGCTCGGTGGCGTGGCCGAGCGCGTCACGCGCAAGAGCCCCGTCCCGGTGCTGACGCTCCGCGACCCTCGGCGGCTCGGCGAGTGGCTGAGCGGGCAGCGCCCGCTCAAGGTGCTGGTCGGCGCCGATCTCGGCCAGACGGCCACGGCGGCGCGCGATTTCGCGGCGCGCCTCCGGAGCGCCGGACCCTGTGAGCTCGAGGTGGCGCTGGTGGCGTCCCCTGAAGAAACGCACGCGCGCCTGGGCCTGCCGCCGCCGTCTGACGACCACGCGCTCTCCAGCGAGGCGGAGACGATCTTGCGGCGCGAGCTGTCACGCGCGGCACCGGGGGAGGAAGGACCGGCCGCGTTGCGCGTCGTTTCCGGCCGCGGCAGCGCCGACGTGCACTTGGTGGCTCGCTCGGACGAGGGCTGGTTCGATCTGATCGTGGTTGGGCAGCGTCGCCGCTCGGTCATCGAAGAGCTCTGGTATGGATCGGTGGCCAGCGGGGTGCTGAGCGCGGCCCCCATCAGCGTCGCGTGCGTTCCGCTGCCTCTCGGCGCCCGCGGCCCGGCGGGACGGCGGCAGGCGGCCCCCCCCAAGGTCGTCGTGGTGGGCACGGATCTCACGGAGGCCGGCGCGGAGGCGCTGGAGCAGGCGAGCGCCTTGGTCGGGCCGAACGGGCGCATCCACGTGGCACACGTCGTTCCGATCAGCGCACCGTCCGAGCGCCGTGCGCTGCACGACCGAGCCTGGGGGGCGCTGTCTCGGCTCACCACTCGGGAGCGAGCGGCCTCCCTCGAGCGTCACGTCCTCGAAGGTGAGCCGGCCGAGCAGCTGTGCGCGCTCGCGCTCAGGGTGGGGGCGGATCTCATCGTCGCTGGCGCCCGGAAGCGACCGGCGACCAGCCGTGCATTGCTCGGCTCCGTGGCGCTGGCGCTGGTGGAGGCATCGCACGTCCCGGTGCTGCTCGTTCCGGCTCCCGAGCTCTGAGCGCGCCCGCGCTCGAGCCGCCCGAAACCGGTCAGAGGGGCGCGACCCATCCCAAGCGGACCTCCAGGTAGGGGATCCAGGCGGACGCTTCGTCGAAGAAGTCCAGGCGGCTGTAGTGCCCGGCGACATCGGCGAAGAGCGAGAGCTGCGCGTTGCGCAGGATGGCTCCGACCCCGAGTCGCGTGTCGTGCGAGACGGCATGGCCGCTCCGACCCTCGACGAAGGATTGCTGCATCAGCAGGCCGTAGTCGACGAAGGGATAGACGCCGTCGGCCGTCGCCCAGCGCGCGGTGAAGAAGTGCTTGAGGGTAGCCCCATAGCCGAGCTGCTGCGTTACCCGTTCGCCAGGATAGAGCCGATACGCCAGCGTGAGCCCCAGATTGAAGCGCGGCGAGACATGAAATTCGTAGGCCGCGCCGGCGCCCAGACCGTGCCTCGAGCTTGGCTCGAAGGCGTCGGCCAGCAATAGGTTGTAGCTGGACGCGAGCCACAGGCTGCGAACCGGCACGTCGGGAGCGACGGCCGCCTGGGCGATCACCGCGAGCCCGACGATTCCGAACAAGGGGCCAATGATGACACGGAACGCGCCGGCCACCATGAAAAGCGCCAGCCCCGCAGGCCCCGCCCTCCTTCAGCGGGCGCTCTCGCCAATCACGCAGAAGCCGTTGCCAAACGGATCGCTGCAAAACGCGGCGGGCTTGGGACCCTGCGTGCGAAATTCGCTCTCGATCGCGCCCCCTTCGGCCCGCACCTTCGCCAGCGCGGCATCGAAATCGGCGACGTGCAGGTCGAGGTGCACCGGCGTCCAGTGCCGCTCGTAGCGCCGCGGTCCGCCGGTGGGCGAGCTTGGCGTGTTGGCGGCCTTCTCGTGCATGCAGACGGTCACGTTGTTGGCATCGAGGATGGCCATGGTGGGGAAGGGGCGGCCCGTTTCCTTGAAACCGAAGACCGTGCCGTAGAAGCGCAGCCCGCGCTCGAGATTCGGGACATCGACGCTGACGTGGACCGTCGGTCGTGACGTCGTCATTGGGCACCGTTCCAGCCGTACAGGCGTTCCATTCGAGCGTAGGAGGCCTCCATGCCGTGCTCCATGCCGGTCGCGAGCATGGCCTTGCGGGTCTCCGCGTCGGGCAGCGTCATGCGCATGGTGACGAGCGTTCCGGAGCCGTCCGCGGTGAAGGTCGTGACGATGTGGTTGTCAGGCGTCGGATCGGGCAGGTGCATGCGTTCGACGTGAACGCTGCGGTGCGGCGGATCGAGCTCGAGGATCTCCCCGGTCAGGTAGAAGCCACCGCCTTTGCCGTCCGACCACTCGTAGCGGATCTTGCCTCCCGGGACGCCTTCGTGGATGCACACCGGCATCGTCCAGCCCTCGGGCCCGAGCATCCACTGCTGGATGAGCTCCGGATCCATGAAGGCTCGAAAGACCTCCTCGGGGGATGCTTCGAACCGCCGCTTGGCGACCACGTACGTTTCGCCCTCGGTCGTCAACGTCAACTTGCTCATGTCGAGGTGTCCTTTCCTTTTCGTTGCTCCGCCAGCAGACGATCGAGCCGCTGGTAGTTTCGCTCCAGCCCCTCGCGCAGCATCTCCAGGTACCGGTCCAGGTCGGACAGCGCGGCCGGTGACAAGCGACAGGGGCGCTTCGTGCCGTCGACGCGCTGAACGACCAGCCCGGCCTCGACGAGGACCCGGACGTGGCGTGAAACCGCCGGCTGGGAAATCGGAAACGGCTTCGCCAGCTCATTGACGGTCGCTTCCCCCTGCGACAGGCGCGCGAGAATGGCTCGGCGGGTCGGATCCGCGAGGGCCGCAAACGCGATGTCGAGGGAGCGCTGCTCGGGCACGGCGACAATGAATAACATATGCGTTATATAAAAGCAAGCGAATATACTGGGGCAAACGGACCCGCGGCCGGTGACCCGAGAAGAAGTGCGAAAACGCCGGCTTGGGGCCTTCGTCGTCCGCGGGGGCGGGGGACGAAATGCGGCGAGCCCGATGCTCGGCGTGGAGCATCGGGCTCGGGGTTGGACCAAGGGCGCAAAAGGCGCCGTCGATCGCTCAGCGGATGGACATCTTCACGTCGGCCGAGCCACTCGACTGATAGCCCTCCACCGTCATCGAGACCTCGTACAGATTTCCCATGTTCCAGCCCTGGCTCTCCCAGGCGCTGAAATGGTTGCCAACCGTGATGGTCCCGCTGGTCTTCTTCTCTCTGCGGACGCTCCAGTACTGATAGAAGGTCGCCGTCCCTTCGATGGAGGGCTGGTTGACACGCTGCGTCCGGTACAGGTCGTAGGTGCCGCCGTCGCTGGTGACCGTGCCCACGGCTTGTCCGCCCGGTGGGCGCCAATCGCCCCAGCTGTCCACGATGTAGTATTCGACCAAGGGGCCCGTCGTCCAGCCGTACACACAGAGGTAGGAGTTGCCGTTCGGGCGGTAGTCAGCTTCGTAGGTGACGACGTTGTTGGCGGAGCCGGGGCGCACGCCCTTGCGACCGAGCAGGTTGTTGATGTTGTTCCAGTCCACGCTGAACCCGTCGGCCTTGTTGACCAGACAACCCGATCCCTGGTCCTTCCAGTACTCGAAGGTGTAGCCGCAGTGGGTGCCGATCTCGTTGTTGCAGCTCTGGGCTTCGCCCTCTGTGCAGGTGCTGGTGACGCCGCCACTGCCGCCGGGCATGCCACCGCTGCCCCCGGGGGGCATGCCACCACTGCCGCCGGCGCCCGGTCCGCCGCCGCCCGAGCCACCCCCCGGGGTGCAACGCCCGCAGCTCTGGTTGCAGTAGTTGCTCTCGATCATCCAGCTGTTGTTGCACTCACTGGTTTCGCTGGCCCACTGATCGCACGTCGCCTCGTCCCAGTCGGTTCCGGTGGGGCGGACGTTGGTGCACTGCGAGTTGCCGTTGCCTCCGGTGGAGACGCTGCCGCCCGAAGACACGCTGCCGCCCGAAGACACGCTGCCGCCGGTTGCGACGCCTCCCGTGCCCGTGACGAATCCTCCGGATCCAGTGGGGGTGCCCCCCGTGTTGCCCGGGCCTCCCGCGCCTGCGCCGCCTGTGGCTACGAAGCCCCCGGCCCCGGTGGTGCTACCTCCAGTCCCGGGCAGCACCGCTGCCGGATCGTCGCCCGAGCAGCCGACGACGGCCACCACCAGCGCCAGTGGGAAAGTTTGCAGTGAAGGTGAACGCATGACTTCTCCGTTCAAAAGGTGCGCATTCAGGTTCAATTAAGTGCCAATTCCCGAGAGGGTGTCTCTTGATCACGCTGGGGCCCACATCTGTCGTGGCTTGGTTTGTCGTCGGGTCTCCAGCGCGCTCGTCATTGGCTGAAGATCTCGAGGATCCGCCGGTCGCGTCCATGATTTCTCCGCCTCATCGATGCGGCGGGGAAACCCTCCAGCGACTTCGGATCGAAAACGGAACATGCGTGCGTTGTGGTTGTAGAGTTCCTGTTTCGACGCAATCGTCTCCGCGCCAGCAGCGTTGCGTCCGCTCTGGCGGATGACGCGGAGACGCGCGGGAGCCGCGCATCGGGGAGGCAGTCGGCTGGTTCGGATCGCCATCGGGTTCACCGGATGGACATCTGGACGCTGGCCGTGCCGCTCGACTGATAACCTTCGACGGTCATGGAGACCTCGTACAGGCTGCCCATGTCCATGCCGAGGTTTTCCCACGCGCCGAAGTGGTTGCCGACGGTGATGGTCCCGCTGGTCTTCTTCTCTCTGCGGACGCTCCAGTACTGATAGAAGGTCCTGGTCCCGTCGATCGACGGCTGGTTGACGCGCTCGGTGCGATAGATGTCGTAGGTGCCGCCATCGCTGGTCACGGTCCCCATGGGCTGCCCCCCCGGCGGTCGCCAGCTCCCCCAGCTATCGACGATGTAGTACTCGACGAGCGGGTTTCGGGTCCAGCCGTAGACACATAGGTAGGAGTTGCCGTTCGGCTGGTAGTTCGCCGAGTAGGTGACGACGTTGTTCCAGGTGCCGGGCCTGACCCCCTTGCGACCGAGCAGGTTGTTGATGTTGCTCCAATCCACGTCGAAACCGTCGGCCGTGTTGGTCAGACAGCCGCTCCCCTGGTCCTTCCAGTATTCATAGGTGTAGCCGCAGTGGGTGCCGGTCTGATTGCTGCACGTTTGGCGGTTCGACTCGGTGCACGTGCTGCCAGAGCCGCCGGTGCCGCCGCCACTACCACCCGTCCCGCTGCTGCCGCCGGAGCCGCCGCCGCAGCGCCCGCAGCTCTGATCGCAGTAGTGATTGTCGATCATCCAGGCGGCGCTGCACTCGCTGGTTGCCGAAGCCCACTGGTCGCACGTGGCCTCGTCCCAGTCGGTGCCCGTCGGGCGAACGTTGGTGCAGGACCCGCCGGTGCCGCCCGAACCACCGCTGGACATGCCGCCGGTCCCGCCGGAGCCGCCGCCGGTCCCGCCGGTCCCGCTGGTCCCTCCCGTCCCGCCGTTCCCACCGGAGCCGCCGCCGCAGCGCCCGCAGCTCTGGTCGCAGTAGTGGTTGTCGATCATCCAGGCGGCGCTGCACTCGCTGGTTGCCGAAGCCCACTGGTCGCACGTGGCCTCGTCCCAGTCGGTGCCCGTCGGGCGAACGTTGGTGCAGGCCCCGTTCGTTCCGCCGCTGCCGGTCCCTCCGCTCATGCCGCCGGCGCCTCCGGAGGGCATGCCGCCGCTGCCGGTCCCTCCGCTCATGCCGCCGGAGCCGGGCATGCCGCTGGAGCCACCAGAGGGCATGCCGCTGGAGCCGCCAGAGGACATGCCACCGGACCCGCCGCCTCCCGATCCGCCCCCGCCCGTCGGCGTGCAGCTGCCGGCCACGCACTCCGAGCCCGCGCCGCAAACGTTGTCACAGCTGCCGCAGTGGGTGGGATCGTTGTCGAGGTTGGCGCAGCGATCGCTGCAGAGCGTCTCGGCCTCCCCGCACGCGCACGCGCCGCCAACACAAGCGCTCCCGCCGGTGCAGGCGTTGTCGCACGCGCCACAGTGCTGCGGGTTGTTGTCCGTCAGCACGCAAACGCCACCGCAGAGCTGCTGGCCGCTCGGGCAGCTGCACACGCCCCCGGCGCACGATTGCCCCGCCGAGCACGGCAGATTGCAAGCCCCGCAGTGGGCGGGGCTGTTCGCGACATCGACGCAGCTCGAGCCGCACTTGGTCAAGGTGGCCGCGCAGGTGTCGCTGCACTGGCCGAGCGAGCAGACTTGTCCGGGGGAGCACGCCTGGCCGCACGCACCGCAATTGGCGGCATCGGTTCGAAGGTCCGTGCAGGTGCCGGAGCAGGCCGTCAATCCCGGCAGGCAGGCGCACTGGCCCGACGAGCAGAACTCCCCGTTGCCGCAGGGGCTGTTGCAGGCGCCGCAGTGGGCGGCGTTCGTGTTGACGTCCACACAGGTCGAGCCGCAGGTCGCGAGCCCGTTGGCGCAGAGGCACGCGCCGCCGACGCAGGATTGTCCGGCACCGCAGAGCTGCCCGCAGCCGCCGCAGTTGAACGGGTCGCTCTGCGTCGAGACACAGGCGCCGCCGCAGTCGCTCAGGCCCGACCCGCACCCCTGCGCGCCCTGGTTTTCATTCGAGGGATCGCCCGAGCCGTCAGGAGTGGTGCTGCAGCCGCTCAGGACGAGGGCGGCGGCGCCGAACATCCACGCAAGTCGAAATTTTTGAAGGCCATCGCGCCTCGCCCCCCGTCCCGCGCGCGTCGGGACCATCGCCGCCAGAGTTTTCATCGAGGTGATGATTCCCGGGGTCGGGAAACCTGATCACCAGTGAAGGCGATTGTTGCTGATACGAGGCAGTTGCCTAAGTAAGAGTGAAAAGATCCATTGCAGCGGTTCGAGGCTTCCGCCCTACCGACCCGTCAGGCCTCCGAGCAAGAACGCGCCAACCAACGAGATCGCGATCGCCGCGGTGAAGACGAGCGGCTTCCGGCTCCTCGGAGCTCGATAGAAGGCGGCGGGGCGATCGGGATCCACTCCGAAGTAGCCGCAGAGACGCACGATGGACCACGCCGACCCTCCGAAACCCTCCGCACCCTGCCCGCATCAGCGCGGCCGCGGGGCGCGCTCGGCGAACTCACGCATCAGCGGCTCGTACTGCGACAGCTCGGGCAGCGTCGCGAACGAGTGCCGTGCTGGCGTCGACGCCCAGGCAAGCTTCTCTTTCGTGAACGTCTCGATGAAGGGCTCGAACCAGGAGCGGTCGTCCAGCATCGTCGCGCGCACGTTCACGAGCGAGTCCATGCCTTCGGGGCGCGTGAACATCCAGGTCAGACAGTAGCTGCAGAACAGGTGTTTCGAGGCGCCGTGGAGACCGCCCACGACGACGTCTCCCGTCACCTCGAAGCCGTCGGCGGGCACCATCACGGTGAGGCTGAAGGCGCTCGCCGTCATCCGCTGGCAACCCGTGCAATGGCACGCCATCGTCATCAACGGGGGGCGCGTGATCCGCAGCGAGACGCGCTCGCAGCGGCAGTGTCCGCTCCAGGGGAGCTTCCAGTCGTCGTTGGCGGTCATGGTCGCCAGTATGCGCCCTCCGCGTGGGCCCCGGACCCTTCTTCGCTGTGACCTGGAGAGAGTTGGCGCCGAACTGACAGAAATGACAGCCGTCATTTGGCAGGACTGTCACCGCTGGCAGAGTTGGGAGGTGGCTTTCCCCCTTCGTGATGAGGTGCCGGCCGTCGGGCCCGATCAAATGGCGATGCTCGAGCGCGTGGTCGAGCCGGCGATCCTGCTGACGCGAGATCGCCGCATCCTGGCGACCAACGCCGCCTACCGCGCCAAGTACGGCGACGTTCGCAGCGCCGATCACCCCTGCTACGCCGCTTCCCACGGTTACGACTCGCCCTGCGATCAGAATGGTGGCCTCTGCCCGCTGCGCGCGACCATCGAGACCGGCAGCCGACAGCGGGTTTTTCAGATCCACCAGGGGGCTACCGGCCCCTACCACGTGGACGTCGAGCTCGAGCCCGTGCTCGGCACCGACGGGCGTATCGCCTACTTTCTCGAGCGCATCCACGAGATCCCCGGATCACCGTCGCGCTCGCGCGGCGAGCTGGTCGGGCGCTCACCAGGCTTTTTGCGTGCCCTCGGGCTCCTGCAGCGGGCGGCGAGCAGTGAGGTGCCCGTGCTCATCCTCGGGGAGTCGGGCACCGGCAAGGAGCTGGCTGCCCGCGCGGTGCACCAGATGAGCGGCCGCCACACGCGGCCCTTCATGCCGGTCGAATGCAGCGGCCTGCCGGAGTCGCTGTTCGAGTCGGAGCTGTTTGGCTACGAGCAGGGGGCGTTCACGGGAGCTCACAAGGCAAAGCGCGGCCTCGTGGACGCCTGCGCAGGGGGCACGCTGTTTCTGGACGAGATCGGCGACGTGCCGCTGCCGGTTCAGGTCAAGCTGCTCCGCCTGCTGGAGTCCGGGACCTTCCGGCGGGTCGGCGGCACCGAGCCGCGCCGCGCCGATTTTCGCCTGGTTTGCGCCACCCATCGCGACCTGGCGGCGATGGTCGCCGACGGCACGTTCCGCCAGGATCTCTACTACCGCATCAACGCGTTCCCCGTGGTGCTGCCGCCGCTGCGCGAACGAGACGCCGACATCCCACTTCTGTGCGAGTCCTTCCTGGCGCACAAGTACGCCGGCAAGCGCATCCATCCCCGCGCGCTCGCTTGCCTGATGCAGCACGATTGGCCTGGCAACGTGCGGGAGCTGCGCAACGTGGTGCAACGCATGGCCCTGCTGGCCGACGGCGATGAGCTGGGTGTCGAGCACTTGCCTCCGGAGCTGGCGGGCGCCGCGCGCGCACGCACCAGCTCGGTGCCGCCGCCCGCGAGCGCGTTCGTACTCGAGGATTTGATCTCGCTCGACGAGATCCAAGCCGAATACCTGCGTTGGGCCCTCGAACGCACGCCCGATCGGGCCGCCTTGGCGAGCGCCCTCGGCATCTCCGAGCGCACGTTGTACCGCAAGCTCGGCCAGGCGCGCCGCCGCGATGCCGCGCCGCCGCCAGCGCGACGGTGATCTCCGCGCCGTCCGTCAACGCTGCGAGCCAGGGGCGGTTGGCCCGTTTGGTGCATAGGCCCGACGCGCGTGCAACTCGTCCCCGCCATCCCGCATGCCGCCCCGTCCGGTGCCGCTCCGGCGATCACGCCCGCCGTGCCCGCGCCGCGTCTGGTGGCGGCGCACTTCGCGGCCGCGCTCTTCTTCTTCGGTTGTGGCTCGGTCGAGCTGGTGTGGATCGCGCCGGATCTGGCTGCCGGCCTCTTCTACCTGCCGCGCGTCGCGGCGGTCGTGCACCTGTTCACGCTCGGTTGGATCATGCTGTCGATCTTCGGCGCGCTGTGCCAGTTCTTGCCGGTCGCCATCGGCCAGGAGCTGCGCTCGCGCGTGGCAGCGCACCTGTCGCTCGCGGCGCACGTGCTCGGGGTGATCGGGCTCGTCTCGGGGCTCGCGACGGGCAAGCTCGCTCTGCTGGTCTTCGGTGCCAGCGCGCTGTCGCTGTCGTTCGCCACCTTCGCGCTCAACCTGCTGGCGACGCTGGTGCGCGCCACTGAGCGGTCGCTCACGTGGTGGACGTTGGCCGCCGCCGCGCTGTTTTTGCTGGTCACTCCTGCCTTCGGCACGCTGCTGGCCCTTGGCCCGTTCGTGGACGGCCTGGTCGTCGAGCGCTTCGCGCTGGTCGGACAGCACGCGCACATCGCGGTCGTCGGCGTGGTGCTGCTGGTCATGGTCGGGGTGGCCAGCCGGCTCTTGCCGATGTTTTTGCTGTCGCACGGGGCGAGCGAGCGCTTCGGCAAGCTCGCCGCCGGCTTGCTGTTCACCTGCGCGGCGCTGCTGACGCTGCCCATCGCCTCGACGGCTCGGCTGATCGCCGCGCACGTCTTCGGGGTCGCCGGGGTGCTGGCGTTCGTGGTCCAGGCGGCGGCCTACTTCCGCCATCGTAAGCGGCGCGACATCGACCACGGCATGCGCCTGGCTGCGGCCGGGGTGGTCGCGCTCGCGCTGGCCGCCGCGCTCTCGCCGTTCGCGCTCGGACGCGGGCTCGGCGACTTGAACCTGCTGACGACCTACTACGTGGTCCTGCTCGGAGGCATCAGCCTGTTCGTCGCCGGCCACTACTTCAAAATCGTGCCGTTCATCGTCTGGTACCACCGCTTCGGTCCCCACGTCGGCACGCGGAAGGTGCCGAAGGTCGCCGAGCTCCTCCCGCGCACGCTCGCTCGCGCCGGCGCCGCGCTGCTGCCGGCAGGCATGCTCGGCCTGGCGGTGGCCACCCTCGCCGGGAGCACCGCGGGCGTTCGCGCCGCCGCCGCGGTGGTGGCGGCGGGTGCGCTGGCTGAGATCGTCGCGCTGGCGCGCGTCGCGCAAAGGAGGCTCACGTGAGTGACGAAACCGAAGACCAGCGCTTGCAGGAGGTCATCCGCGCGCTCGGCACCGTGATCGACCCGGAAATCGGGCTCGACATCATCACCCTGTCGCTGGTCTACGAGGTCGAGGTGCGCGGCGACGCCGTCGACGTGACCTACACCTTGACGACCCCGGGCTGCCCGATGGAGCGGATCATCACCGCGGGGATCCGCCGCGCGGTGTTGGCGGTCCCGGGCGTCGAGGAGGTGTACCCCCGCCTGGTTTGGGAACCCAGGTGGCACCCAGGCATGGTGCGGGAGGGGGCGCTGTGATCCGCAGCAGCGATCGCATCTCCGCGGTGCTCGCGCGCGACGAGCGCCTGGTGGACGTGCTGGTGAGCGCTTCGCCGACGTTCGCCAAGCTCCGCAACCTCGCGCTGCGGCGCACGTTCGCCCATCTGGTCACGGTCGAGCAAGCCGCCAAGATCGCCGGCGTCGACGCCGCCCAGCTGGTCGCGCGGCTCAACGCCGTGCTCGGCGACGGCCATGGCGCCGCGCTCGAGCCGCTCCCGGCGGCCGAGCCCGCCGCCGCCGCCGCCGCGCCCATCCCAGATCACCTCCGGGATCTGCCGCCGGAGCGATGGGTCGACCTCGACGTTCGCGAGGACCTGCGCGCCGGTCGCGAGCCGTTCCGCCAGATCATGGACGCGGCTCGATCCCTGGGGCCGGGGCAGGTGCTGCGCGTGCGCGCCATCTTCGAGCCCGCGCCGCTGTACGCGGTGCTCGGCAAGCAGGGGCTCGCGCACGCCACCGAGCGGCTCGCCGCCGACGACTGGCGGGTCTGGTTTTACCGGCAGCGAGGCGCGCAGCCCGCCGCCGTGGGAGCGACGCCCGAGCCAGCGGCGCCCGCCGAAGCGAACGATGACGTGATCATCCTCGACGTGCGCGGCCTCGAGCCGCCGGAGCCGATGGTGAAGACGCTCGAGGCGCTCGCACAACTGCCGGTCGGCAAGACGCTGGTGCAAATCAACGTGCGCGTCCCGCAGTTCCTGCTGCCCAAGCTGGCAGAACGCGGCTTCACCTGGCAGGTCCACGAACAATCGGCCGAGCTGGTTCGGCTCTTCATCCGTCACGCAACACCCTAAGAAACACACACATACCCTTTGGAAGGAATCGTCATGTCTGCCATCGAGCTCGATATCCGTCTGGTCCCCCCGCGCGAGAAACACCCCACCATCTTCCGCACCTTCGACGCGCTCGCACCGGGTGAGGCCTTCACCCTGGTGAACGATCACGACCCTTTCCCGCTCCGCCACCAGTTCGAGGCCACCCGCCCCGGCGCGTTCGACTGGAGCTACCTCGAGCAGGGCCCCGCGGTCTGGCGGGTCCGCATCGGTAAGCAGCGCGCATGACCCTGGCGCTCAGCACCGCGGTCGCGCAAGACCTCACCCCCGCCGGGCTGGCCGCGTTCGACGCGGCCTGCCGGGCGCGGGGGCTCGATGGACTCGAGCTCGAGGTCGACGCGAGCGGCGACATGGCCAGCGGCGCGATCGAAGCGCAGGCTCGACAGCTGCAGAGCTCCGGGGCTCGGGTGCTGGCGCTGCGGTCCGAGCGCCTCGTTCGAAGCTGCGTGCCGGCGCTCGCCCGGGCCGCCGCGGTGCTGGCGGCCCCGGTATCGGTGCCGGCGCGGGCCGTCGCCGTCCACGCACTTCCGGAGCTCGCCGAGGCCTTCGCCGATGCTGGCGCGCGCCTGCTGCTCAGTCACGCCACCGATCTCGACCAGATCGTCGCCCTCTTGCCGGCCATCGCCGAGCACTCGACCCTCGGGTTGGCGTGGGACGTCCGACCGGCGAGCGAAGATCTCGAAGGACGTGGCGCCGTGCTGCTGGCGGCGCGGGAACAGCTGGGCCTGGTGCGGCTGTATGGCGGCGGCCCCGAGCAGCGAGAGCAAGACGGCCGCGGCGTCGGCCCGCTCCTCCACGAGCTGGCCATGACGCGGTACACCGGGCCCATCGTGCTCCACCCGAGCACGCTCGCCGTCTTGCCGCGCTGGCGCCGCTGGCTGTCATCGCGCGGCAGCGCCGGCTGCGGCGCGGGCAGCCCGCTCACCCGTGATGGGGACTTCGAGCTGGATGTTCGCGACGTCGAGCCCAAAGATCGCCTCGAGACGATCCTGGGCGGGTATCGTGCCCTCGAACCCGGCGCGACCTTGACCCTCACGGTCGATCACGATCCCATCTGCATGTACCACACGCTCAACGCCACCGAGCCAGAGGGCACGTTCACCTTTCGCAAGCTCGACGACGGCCCGGAGGTCTGGCACGCCGAGGTGACCAAGCTCAGCGCGAAGGCGTGACCAACGACGGGGGTCGTCTCGCCAGGCGACCGAAGCATCGGGGCAACCCTCTGGGGGGAGGAGCCCCGATGCCTCGGGGTTCGCCGCCGTGGATTGGGCGGGGGTGTCCAGCTTCGCGAGTCCGGCCGAGCGGACTGGGGAGGGCCTCAGGGGCTCGTGCCGCCCGGTTTCGGGCGCCGTCCGTAGGGGCGATGGGCCCCCCTCGACCGAGTTCGGTTGAAAAGTGGTCGGCTAGCGGCAATGATGGCGCCCCTGTGTGCTTGTACGACGGCCTGGAGCCGTCGCGTTCACGAGGAGCGTCATGGAGTCGTCGTCGATCATCATTACGGAGCAGGATTTGGAGCGCCTACAGAAGCTGGTCGGCTCCGGCGATACCCCAGCGCTCGCTCGACTCGCCACGGAGCTTGGCCGCGCGAAGGTGGTGGCCCAGAAGGACATCCCGCCGGACGTCGTCACCATGAACAGCGACGTCACCTTCGTCGACACGACGACCGGCTCCGAGCGGAAGGTGCGGCTGGTCTACCCCAAGGACGCCGATGCCGAGCGCGGCTGGGTCTCGGTGCTGGCTCCGATGGGTTCGGCGCTTCTGGGCCTGAGCAAGGGGCAGGAGATCGAGTGGCCCACTCCCGGCGGGGTGCGGCGCGTCCGGGTGGTGGAAATCCACTATCAGCCGGAGCGCGCCGGCGACTTCGAGCTATAAAGCTCCGAGACGGTTCGCAAATCGCCAAGCCCGCCGAGGGCGAGATCCGCCACGGGTTCGCGGCAGTTTCGGCTACCATCATTCGTCGATGGCGGATGAGGGAGGCGAGCTCCGACCCGAGCGGAGCGGGGCTGAAGCGGCGACGAGCGCGGTACGCCACCGAGGGCGGCTGCCGCTCGGCGTGTGGCTCTGGCCGCTGCTCGTCCTCGGCTGCGGCCTGGCGATTTCCTACGCGATGGCCGTCGTGGACCATCGCGACCAGGTTCAAAGGGCGCGCGACGACGCCAGCGTCACGCTTGGAACGGTCCGGGACGCCCTCAGCCGTGAGACGTTCGGCGCCATCTATCTGACGGAGGGCATCGCCGCGACGGTAGCGATCGAGGGCGGCATCTCCCAAGAGAAGTTCGAAGCGCTCTCTGCCGAGCTGCTCGAGCGCAACGACATCGTCAGGAACGTCGCGCTCGCACCGGACAACGTCGTCCTGCGCGTCTTCCCGAGGGACGGCAACGAGAAAGCCATCGGCCTCGACTACGCAAAGAACCCCACCCAATGGCCCAGCGTGGCGAGCATGATGGAGCAACGGGGACACGTGGTGGCCGGGCCGCTGACGCTCGTCCAGGGAGGGGTGGGGCTGATCGGTCGGTCTCCCATCTACGTGCGCGATGACGCACGCCCAGGCAGCCACCGTTACTGGGGCCTGATCTCGACGGTGCTCGACTTCGAGCGTCTGCTGGGGCGCACCCCGATCGAGGCTGCCAGCGACGACCTCCGGATCGCGCTGCGGGGCATCGACGGCACCGGCGTCCGCGGCGGGCCTATCTGGGGCGATCGGGTCGTCTTCGACAGCTCCCCCGTGGTGATGGAGGTCCCGCTCCCGTCCGGGAGCTGGTCGCTCGCAGCCGTTCCGCGCCGCGGTTGGCCGCTGTTTCGGCCCTTTTCATCGATCTACGCCGTCACCAGCGCCAGCTTGAGCGTCGTGCTGTCGCTGTTCTCGTTTCAAGTCCTGCGGCTCGCCTCGAAGCACCGCAGGGCCCGCGCCGCGGTGGTCGAGCGCGAGCAGCAGCTGTCGATGATCTACGATACGGTCGCCGACGCCATTTTTCACGTGGCCATCGAGCCGGGCGACCGCTATCGCATCGTCTCGGTGAACCGTGCGTTCACGCGGCTCACGGGGCTCGAGCCCGAAGCCGTCATCGACGAGGACATCGCGGTGTTCGTGCCGCCGGAGTCGCTGCCGCAGGTGAAGCTGCGCTATCGAGCCGCTCGCGAGCGGGAAGAGGTGGTGCGCTGGGAGGCGATCGAAGAGTACCCGGCGGGCCGCATCGCCGGCGAGCTCAGCGTCGCGCCGGGGCTCGACGCCGAGGGGCGGTGCACCTACCTGGTCGGGACCATCCACGACGTCACCGAGCGCAAGCGGGCCGCCGAAGCGCTCGCTCGCAGCGAGGAGCGCTATCGAACGACCCTGGAGAGCATCATGGAGGGCTGCCAGATCCTCGATTTCGAGTGGCGCTACACTTACCTGAACGACGTGGCCGCTCGCCACAATCGAAGGCCCAACGCGGAGCTGCTCGGACGGCGGATGCAGGCGGCGTGGCCTGGCATCGAAGACACTCCGGTGTTTGCGATGTTGAAGCGTTCGCTGGAGGAGCGCGTCGCTTTGCACGAAGAGGTCGAGTTTCGCTTCCCTGATGGATCGAGCGGTTGGTTCGACGTGCGGTCACAGCCGGTTCCGGAGGGGATCTTCGTGCTGTCGATCGACATCGGCAAGCGCAAGCGCGCGGAGACCGCGCTGCGAGAGCTCAACGAGAGCTTGGAGCGGAAGGTGCGGGAGCGGACGCTGGACCTCGAGACCGCCAAGAAGCGCGCGGAGGCGGCCGATCACCTAAAATCGGCGTTCTTGGCGACCATGTCGCACGAGCTGCGCACCCCGCTGAACTCGATCATCGGATTTACCGGGATCATCTCCCAGGGCCTGGCGGGGCCGCTCACCGACGAGCAGGCCAAGCAGCTCGGCATGGTCATGAACAGCGCGCGCCACCTGCTCGATCTCATCAACGACGTGCTCGACATCTCGAAGATCGAGGCCGGCCAGCTCGAGGTGTGTCCGGCAGCCTTCGATCTTCGCGCCTCGATCGATCGCGTCACGACCATGGTCGCGCCGCTGGCCGCGCAAAAAGGGCTTCGGCTCAAGGTCCTCGTCCCCGACACGCTCGGATCCATGCACAGCGATCGGCGACGGGTCGAGCAGATCCTGCTAAACCTCTTGAACAACGCCGTGAAGTTCACCGACAGCGGAGAAGTCTCGCTCTCGGTCGAGCTCGAGAACGGGGACGCTCGGATCCGGGTGGCCGATACCGGGATCGGCATGCAGCGGGAGCACCTGTCGGAGCTCTTTCAGCCTTTCCGCCAGCTCGATACGGGTTTGCAGCGCCAGCACGAGGGCACGGGGCTCGGGCTCGCGATCTGCCAGCGGCTCACGGCCTTGCTCGGCGGCGCCATCGCGGTCGAGAGCGAGTGGGGCCGCGGGAGCGTCTTCTCCGTCACCCTCCCCACGGCGCTGCATTCATCATGACCACCGTACTCGTCATCGAAGACAACGAGCAGAACCGCTACCTTGTCACGTTCCTGCTGGAGCGGCACGGCTACCAGGTCGTCAGCGCCGTGGACGGCGCGCGCGCGCTCAGCGTCGCGCGGACCTTCGTCCCCGACCTGATCTTGCTCGATATTCAGCTGCCCACGATGGACGGCTACGCCGTCGCGCGGGCGCTGCGCACCAACGAGGCGCTGCGAGCAACACCGATCATCGCCGTGACGTCGTATGCGATGCCCGGAGATCGAGAAAAGGCGCTGAGCGCCGGCTGCACGGGCTACATCGAAAAACCGATCGATCCTGAGACGTTCATCTCGGAGATCCAGCACTACCTGCCGCCGACGTCGAAGCCCGACGGCGCGGGAAGCTCCTGAACGCGCCCGCGCACCGGCCCCGCCGCGCGTGCGCCTGATAGGGGTCAGGCGCACGAAGCCGCCTCGTTGACGCATGCAGGCGCCGATGGCAGCGGAAGCCGCAAATGAAATTCATTATCTACTTCGAACCGCCGCCGGTCCCGTCTCCCGCTGGCGCGCTGCAGCTCGGGCCCCGCTGATGCCGGACTGGATCACCCCTTGGGCCGTGTTCGGCGATCCCGCGAGGCGGGTGTTCTGGGGCAACCTGCTGGGCGCGGCCGGGATCGCGACGCTGGTCTGGTTCTTCGGGGTGCGCCGGCGCTGCTCGCTGCTCGCCTTCTTGTTCCCAAAGCGGGTGTGGCTGCACCGCTCGGCGCTGCTCGACTATCGCCTGCTGATCGTCCGCGTGCTCACCGAGGGGCTGCTGCTGGCGCCGTTCGCGGTCTCGGTCATCTGGGTCACGCTCGCCGTCGCCCGCTTTTTTTGGACGAACGTCGGCGTGCTGCCTGCGCTCGAGGTCGACCGGGCCTACGTCATCGCCCTGTTTTCGATCATCGGCTTCATGGCGCAAGACTTCGCGCGCTACTGGGTGCACCGCCTGGCGCATCGAGTCCCGGTGCTCTGGGAGCTCCACAAGCTGCACCACTCGGCCGAGGTCCTGACGCCGTTCACGGTCTACCGCACGCACCCGATCGAGAGCGTGTTGATGCGGGGGGCGGCGGCGCTGGCCGTGGGTGTCGTGGCGGGCGTGATGAGCTGGCTATTTCCCGGCAAGGTCAGCGGCTGGGCCATCCTGGGGGTGGACGCGCTGGGGTTCGTCCGGAACCTCTTGGGCGCGAACCTCCGCCACTCCCACGTCTGGTTGTCGTACGGGCGGGTGCTGGAGCACGTCCTCATCAGCCCCGCGCAACATCAAATCCATCACAGCAACCGATCCGAGCACTACGATCGGAACTTCGGCTCCACCTTCGCCCTCTGGGACTGGCTCGGAGGCACGCTCTACGTCACCGGCAAGCGCGAAAAGCTGACCTTCGGCCTGCCCTCGGAGCTCGTGAATCACCGCAACACGATCCTGTCGGCGTTCGGGGCGCCTCTCGGCGCGGCGCTTCGGCAGCTCGCGGTGCCGCTCGGCCGGCTGCGGGGCGGCCGTGGCTGATCCTCCGCCACGGCCCTTCTAGACCCGGCCGCACGCGCCGCCTTCGTTCTCCCAGCGCGCGAGCTCCGGCGTGCTCGAGGCCGCGTCTCGATTCGGTTCGAAGTCCGATCGGCGGGCGCGCCGCGCGCTGCGCCGAATGACCTCCGCGATTTGCTCCAGGGTTGCGGGCTCGATGGGCGGCGCGGGATCGGCCGCTGCATCGTCCCACAGCACGCCGCAGCCGCGGCGGCCGACCTCCACCTCGAAGTCGGCGGCGGCCCTCGAGAGCCGTGAGATGGCGGCCGGCGGGGCGAGCTCCGCCAAGTAGGGCGCCGGGCACTCATAGCTGGCCATGCCCGAGCAAGGCCCGGTCTCATCCAGCAGACGCTGGCTCTCCTCGATGGCGTGGAGCGGGACGCGGTAGGACTCGGGGCAAACGGGGCACGACACCTCCAGTGAAACGTGGTGGGTGAGGGCGGGCATGACACCTCCTTTCGCTCTGGGAAAAGCACGACGTGTGCCTACCCGGTGGGCCCGCTCCGGGCGGCGTTCTGGAGCGGATCACAACCCGGGAGCGTTCCAAGGGTTCCGTTTTGGAGCACGCGGCCTCTGGCGTGCGGGGGCTCGTCGCGCACGCTCAGCTGCCGAACACTCGCTCGCTCAACGCGGCTTCGGCGGTCAGCACCAGCTCGCTCGCCGACTTGCCGAGCGCCACGCGGTGCGGCCCCGGCGCGATCCGCCAGCGATCGAGCTGGTCGTCGAAGCGCGCGAGCAGGCGCAGATCGGCGATGATGGAGAGCGTGCGCGACTCCCCCGGCGCTAGCTCGACGCGCTGAAAGCCGAGCAGGCGCATGCGGCGATCGCCGGGGGCCTCGACCAGGTAGAGTTGGGGGACATCGGCGCCCGGGCGACCGCCCGTGTTGGTGACCGTGAAGGTCGCGTGGATCGTGTCGCCGCCGCGAACGTCGAGGGCTCCGTATTCGAAGCTCGTGTAGCTCAGGCCATGACCGAAGGCATACATGGGCGATGAGCGCTTCTTGGCGTACCAGCGGTAGCCGACCTCGGCGCCTTCGTCGTACCGGATGGTGACCGGCGTCCCCCAGGGCGTGCCCTGGCCCGGCAGGGTCGGCCGAGGGGTTTGCTCCAAGCGCTCCGGGAACGTGATGGGCAGGCGGCCGGATGGATTGACGTGACCGGTCAGGATCTCGGCGATCGCTCGCGCGCCCGCCTGACCCGGGTACCAGGCTTGCAGGATGGCCCGGACCTTCGTTCGCCAGGGCATCGACACGGGGTTGCCGGTCTCGAGCACGACGATGGTGTTGGGGTTGGCGGAGGCCACGGCATCGATGACCGCGTCCTGGCCCCACGGCAGCGAGAGGTCGGCGCTGTCGAAGCCCTCACCCTCGACGCGAATGCCGAACGCGATCACCAGGTCGGAGCGCCTGGCCGTCAGGGCGGCCTCCGCAGGCGTGTAGCCGGGGTCGAGCTCGAGCTGGGCCTGGGGCAACCGCCGCTTCAGCTCGGCGAACGGCGAGGGCGCGACCAAGAACAGGTTCCGAACGGCGCCGAGGGTCCCGGGACCGCCGATCTTGACCACGCCCGCGAAGCCGCCCAACGGCGCCACCGCCCCGGACCCGGTGCCGCTCACGACGCCCTCTCCGGCGTGGCCTCCGATGAGGGCGATCCGCAGCGGTCGATCGCTCGGGAGCGGGAGCGCACCGTCATTTTTCAGCAGAACGATCCCCTGACGCGCGATCTCGAGGGCGATCCGGTCGTGCCTCTCCAGGTCGACCTCGGGCGGAGGTCTCGGCCGGTCGGCGCCAACGGCGTAGATGGAGCGAAGGATGCGGCGGACCATGTCCGCGAGGCGTTCCTTCGGCAGCTCGCCCGCCGCGTAGGCGGCCTTCAGCCGATCGGTGAAGGCCTCCGCACCCCACTGTTTGATGTCGAGCTGAATGCCGGATTCCTGATCGAGCCCCGAGAGCGCAAACTCCCAGCTCGGGACCGCCCCCCAGTCGCTCATCACGTAGCCCTGGTAGCCCCAGGCTCCCTTGAGGACCGCCTGCAGGAGCTGAGCGTTGCCGCTGGCGTACTCGCCGTTGACCTTGTTGTAGCCCGTCATGATCGCGCCGGGCTCGGAGCGCTCGATGGCGATCTCGAACGCGAGCAGGTCCGACTCGCGGTGCGCCGCCGGATCGATGATCGCATCCAGCCAGTGTCGGTTCGTCTCGTTGCAGTTCAGGCAATAATGCTTGAGCGTCGAGATGACGCCCTCGCCTTGAATTCCGTTGACGGCCTCCGCGCCCAGCACGGCGCTGTGGAAAGGATCCTCCGAGTAGTACTCGAAGTTTCGGCCGTTGCGCGGATCCCGGGCGAGGTTGACCCCGCCGGCGAGCTGCACGTTGAAGCCGCGCTGGCGCGCCTCGCGCGCGATGGCCGCGCCCCCCTCGCGCGCGAGCGCCGGGTTGAAGCTCGCGCCGACGACGATGGACGCCGGAAAGGCCGTAGCCCCGGGATCGGTCGGGCGGTAGCCAGGATTGGTGACGCCCATGCTGGCGTCGCTGCTCTGTAGCGGCGGGACGCCGAGTCGCGGCACGCCGGGCGTGTAGCCGGCGCTCATGTTCGTGCCCTGCGGGATGCGAGGGTCGCGCGGGACGCCGAGCGCGGGGAGGGCTCCGATCACGCTCACGACGAGCGAGAACCGCTCGTCATCCGTCATCTGCTGCTCGGTTCGTCGCGCCCGCTCATCCGGATCGGCGCCGGCTAGCGTCGCTGGGCGCGTCCGACCGGTCTGCTCGGTGATGGCCATGTCGATCTCCCCCGCTGGCGGATCTTCGGTAAGTAGCTTCTCAGCGTGGAGCAAGGCCGTCACGTGGTGGTTTCGGTCATGTCGGGTCCGACGCGCGCTTGATAGGACTCTGTCCGAGAAGTACGAAGGATGCATGACCGATGACAGCCCGCCGGATTGGGACCCGTTCTCCGACGAAGTGCTCGCCGATCAGGTGACCGCCTACGACGAGATGCGCCAGCGCTGTCCGGTCGCGCACAGCGAGCGGCTCGGTTGGTCGTTGTTTCGGCACGCCGACGTGAAGCGCGTGCTCGCCGATCCTTCGACCTTCAGCAACGTCGTTTCCCGACACCGCTCCGTACCGAATGGCATGGATCCGCCGGAGCACACCGCGTATCGGCGGGCGATCGAGCCGTACTTCGCTCGAGAGCGACTGCAACGGTTCGAGCCGTTGTGTCACCACATCGCGGAGCGCCTGCTCGCCCCGCTCGCGAGCGGGACAGCGTTCGACTTCGTCGAGGCGTTCGCGGTGCCGTTCGCGGCTCGCTGCCAGTGTGCTTTCCTCGGTTGGCCAGAGTCGCTGAGCGATACGATCCGCCACTGGACCCGGAGCAACCGAGAAGCGGTGCTGACCGGTGACCGCTCGCAGCTCGCCCAGATCGCGAGCGAGCTCGAGGTCTTCGTCGCGAAGATGCTGCACGAGCGGCGGAGCTCTGGCGCGACCCACCCTGCCGACATCACCGGCGAGCTCATGCTGGCCCGCGTCGAGGGCAAACCGCTGACCGAGCCCGAGCTCGCCAGCGTGTTCCGAAACTGGACCGTTGGTGAGGTCGGCAGCTTGGCGGCGGCCCTCGGGATCCTGGTTCACCACCTGGCGAAAGATCCGGACCTGCAAGCGCGGCTTCGCGGCGACGACGACGCGATCGCGGCGGCCATCGAAGAGATCTTGAGGGTGAGTGGGCCGTTGGTCGCCAACCGACGTCGCGTCACCCGAGACGTCACGCTCGGCGGCCGGCAGATCGCCGCCGGCGACCGGGTGACGGTGATGTGGATCAGCGCCAATCGAGACGAAGCGGTCTTCGACGATCCCGGCGCGGTGCGCCTGGACAGGGATCAGGGGGAGAATCTGCTCTGGGGCGCGGGCATCCACGTGTGTCCCGGTGCGCCGCTCGCGCGGCTCGAGCTCCGGATTGCGCTGGCGCACCTGCTCCGGGCCGGCACGCTCCGGGCGGCGGATGACTCACCCGTTCCGCTCGCCTATCCGGAGAACGGTTGGGCTTCCCTGGCGGTGTCGCTCGACCCGCGAGCCGAACGCCCGAGCTGACGAGGAACCCCGGCGGAGGGCGCGCAGCCCGGCGCGCCGCCTTTTCTCGGGGACCGGTCGGTGCAAGCCATCAGCAGGGCGCGTCAAGCAAAAAACGCAGCAGCTTTTGGCTCGCTTTGTCGCCCCAGGCACGACATGACATCCGGCCATGGGCGCCCTCATCCTGACGACGTTGGGCTTGAGCCCTGTCGCCGCGTGGCTGGGCCGTCGCCCGGCGCGCTGGGCGAGCCTGCTCGCGCTCTGGCCGCTCGCGATGACCGTCTGGTTCGCGTTCGGGCTCACCCGGGCGGTCGGCGGCGAGGTGCGCTCGGAAATGCTCGAGTGGGTGCCGACCCTCGGCCTGAACCTGTCGTTTCGGCTCGACGCCTTGAGCGGGCTGTTCGCGGCGCTGATCGCCGGCATCGGCACCTGCGTGGTGCTGTACGCTGCCCACTACTTCGATGGCCACCCTTACAGCGGGCGCTTCCAGGCGACGCTGTTCGCGTTCATGGCGGCGATGCTCGGCGTCGTGCTCACCGACAATGGGCTCGCCCTGTTCGTCTTCTGGGAGGCAACGGGGTTCACGTCGTACCTGCTGGTCGGCTTCGAGCACGACAAGGCCGTGGCTCGCCGGTCGGCGCTCCAGGCCCTGCTCGTCACGGGGGCGGGGGGCCTTTCGCTGCTCGCGGGCGTCGTGCTGCTCGCTCAGGCGACCGGCAGCCCTTCATTGCTCGCCGGGCCGGTGCAGTCGCACGCCCACTACCTGCCGATCGCGCTGTGCTTTTTGCTCGCGGCGTTCACCAAGTCGGCGCAATTTCCCTTTCACTTCTGGCTGCCGAACGCGATGGCCGCCCCGACGCCCGCGAGCGCCTACCTGCACTCGGCGACGATGGTGAAGGCTGGCGTGTACCTGGTCGCGCGCATGACGCCGACGCTGGGGGGCACCTCGATCTGGACCACCCTGATCGTCGTGGTTGCGGGCCTCACGACGCTGGGGGCTGCCGTCCGCGCCGTGCGCGAGACCGACGCGAAGAAGATCCTCGCCTACACCACCGTCAGCGCCCTCGGCACGACGCTGCTGTTGCTCGGGGTGGGCACCGCCGCCACCATCACCGCCGGCCTGGCCTACCTCGTCGCGCACGCCTGCTACAAGGGGGCGCTGTTCCTCGTCGCGGGGATCCTCGATCACGAGACCGGGACGCGCGACGTGTCCCGCCTGTCGGGGCTCGGGCGATCGATGCCCCTGACGGCCGCCTCGGCGGCGCTCGCCGCGGCGTCGATGGCAGGGCTGCCGCCGTTTCTGGGCTTTCTCGCGAAAGAGGAGGCCTACGGCGCCGTGCTCGGCCAGCCGCTCGTGCCGGCGCTGCTCGTGGGGGTGCTCGTAGTGTCGAGCGGTCTGATGGGTGCGGCGGGCCTGCTCGTCGGCTGGTCGCCCTTCGTCGGGACGAAGGCGCCATCCGACGGCGCGCACGACGCTCGGCTGGGGATGAGCTTGGGCCCCGCGCTGCTCGGCTTGCTGGGCTTCGGGGCTCTGCTCGCGCCAGGCCTGACGGCGTTGTTCGCGGCGGCGGCCGGCGAGGCTTGGGGAAAAACCGTCGTGCTGAAGCTCTCCCTCTGGCACGGCTTCAACCTGCCGCTCTTGCTGAGCGCGGTGACGCTGGTGCTCACGCTGGCTGCGTACGCGCTGCGCGACCGCTGGCGTTCCACGAAGCTCCCTCGTATCGGCACCGAGCGCCTCTATGAGGGGACCCTCCGGGCGCTGGACGCGCTGAGCGCCCGCTTGGCCCCGCCGCTTCAGGAGGCGTCGCTGCCGGCGTACGTGCTCGTCTTCATCGCCTCCGGGACGCTGCTGGTGAGCTCGACGCTGATCGGGGGGCCTTGGCAGGGGGCGGCGCGGTCGCTGCTGACCCCGCGCCCGCACGAAGCGCTGGTGGCCTTGCTGGTGTTCGCGGCCGCGATCAGCGCCGTGCGCGCCCGGACCACGATGAAGGCCGTGCTGTCCCTCGGCACGGCCGGCTACGGCGTGGCGCTGATGTTCTCCCTTTACGGAGCGCCCGATCTGGCGATGACGCAGTTTGCCGTCGAGACATTGACGGCGGTGATCTTCGTCTATGTCTTCTGGCAGTTCCCGCAGGTCGTCGAGCGCAGCACCCGGCGCATCCGGGTGCGCGACGGTTTGATCTCGCTGGCGACGGGGCTGATGATCACGGTGCTCACGTTCAGCGCCGCCGTGAACCCCACGCACTCGCGCTTGCGCGACTTCTACGCCGAAGCCGCGCCGGCGCTGGCCCACGGTCGCAACGTCGTCAACGTGATCCTGGTCGATTTCCGCGCTCTGGACACGCTCGGCGAGATCACCGTGCTGGTGACGGCCGCGATCGGCGTGGTGGCGCTGCTGCGCATCGCGGCGGCGGAGAGGGCCGGACGATGACCTCGCTCATCCTGCGCGTCGCCGCCCGCGTGCTGATGCCGATCGTGCTGATCTTTGCCGTCTTCCTGCTGCTACGGGGTCACAACGAACCGGGGGGCGGGTTCGTCGCGGGCCTGGTGGTGGCGGTGGCCTTCGTGTTGCGAGTGCTCGCCGAAGGCCCGGCCGCCGCCCGGACGGCGCTCTTGGTGGATCCGGCGCGGCTGCTCGGGGTGGGCCTGCTCACCGCCCTTTGCAGCGCCTTCATTCCGGTCGCCCTCGGGCAACCCTTTCTCACCGCGTGTTGGACCGACGTCTCCGTCGCTGGGTGGCAGATGGTCGTCGGTACGCCACTCTTGTTCGACGTGGGCGTCTGCCTGGTGGTGATCGGCGTCGTCTTGACCATGACCTTCAAACTCACCGAGGATTGATCGTGGAACTTTTGCTCGCTCTCGCAGCCGGTTCGCTCTACGCAGCGGGCTTGTACCTGATGCTACGGCGCCGCCTGGCGCAGCTCATCATCGGCCTGGGCTTGCTCACCAACGGCACGAACATCTTGATCTTCACGTCCGGCGGGCTCACCCGCGGGATCCCGCCCGTGGTGGCGCCGGGCGCGGAGACGCTGGAGCCCCCGTTCGCGGATCCGGTCCCGCAGGCCCTGATCCTCACCGCGATCGTCATCGGCTTCGGTGTGCTCGCGTTCGCGCTGGTCCTGGCCCATCAGGTGCACCGCACGAGCGGCAGCGACGACATTGGTGAGAGTTGATGGTATCGAGCCTGGTCCTCCCGGTCGCCATCCCGATGTTCACGGCAGCGGTCCTGCTGCTGGTGCCGAACCTGCGTGTCCAGCGCTGGGTCGCGCTCGTCGCGGCGTTCGCGCTGCTCGGCTCGGCGGTCTCCGTCGCGCTGCGGGTGCACGCGCACGGCATTCAGGTGCTGCACGCCGGGTCGTGGCGCGCTCCGTTCGGCATCACCCTGGTGGCCGACGGGCTGTCGGCGATGTTGCTCGTCGCCGTGGGGATCGTGAGCGTGGCCGCTACCGCCTATGCCTTTGCGGGGCTCGATCCGCGGCGGGAGTCGGCGGGCTACCACCCCGTCTTGATGGTGCTGCTCATGGGCGTGTCGGGGGCCTTCCTGACGGGAGACCTGTTCAACCTGTACGTGTGGTTCGAGGTGATGTTGGTGGCGTCCTTCGTGTTGATGGCGCTCTACCGCAACAAGATGCAGGTGCGCGCGGCGTTCATCTACGTGACGCTCAACTTGCTCGCCTCTTCCATCCTCCTCACGGCGCTCGGCCTCCTCTACGGCAAGGCGGGGACGTTGAACATGGCCGACCTCTCCCACCGCTGGTCCGGCGGGGCCTTGCCGCCGTTTTACGGGGCGATGGCGGCGCTGTTCTTTACGGCGTTCGGCATCAAAGCCGCGCTGTTTCCGTGGTTCTCGTGGCTGCCGGCGTCGTACCACACCCCGCCGGCGGCCATCAGCGCGGTGTTCGCAGGGCTTCTGACGAAGGTCGGCGTCTACTCGATGTTTCGGGTGTTCACGCTGCTGTTTCGCGGCCTGCCGCCGGTCGCCCCCACGTTCTTGCTGGGCGTGTCGCTGGTGACGATGGTCGTCGGCGTGACCTGCGCGCTCAGCCAGCGCGACTTTCGGCGCGTCGTCTCGTTCAACTTGGTCGGCCACATCGGCTTCACGACCATGGGGCTCGGCTTGGCGACGCCGCTCGGCGTCTCCGGGTCGCTGCTGTACGTCCTGCATCATATCCTGGCCATCACGAACCTCTACCTGATCGGCGGGCTCTTTCTGCGCATGCGTCGCACGAGCGAGTTCGACCGCCTCGGCTCGCTGTTTCGGACGCACCCGCTGCCCTCCGTGCTCGCCTTGCTCGCGCTGTTCGCGCTCGCCGGGGTGCCGCCCCTCTCCGGCGCCATCGCCAAGATCGCCCTGGTGCAGGCGGCCTTCGAGGCTCGGGCTTACGTCGCGGGCAGCGTCGCGCTGGTGACGAGCTTGCTCGGGATCTGGTCGATCGCGCGCCTGTGGGACGAATCGTTCTGGAAGCCGGCTCCGCCCGACGCCGACAAGGCCGGCCCGCTCTGGCAGCAGGTGGTGCCGATCGGCGGATTGACCCTGCTCAGCCTGGGGCTGAGCGTGGCCGCTGGACCCTTGCTGGAGCTGACGTCGACGATCGCTCGGGACCTCCTGGAGCCGGGTGCGTACGTGAACGCCGTACTGGAGGGCGGCTGACATGCTCGTCGCCAATCTGCTGCTCGCGGTCGCTTGGGCGGCGCTGCAAGGCGAGTTCTCGCTCTTGAGCCTGACGATCGGCTACCTGCTCGGCTACACGGTCTTGGCCGTGCTGGCCCGCGGCGGCGTTCTGCCCGGGGCGTATCGGAAGAAGGTGCACGCGGTGTTCGAGCTGGCCTGGTTTTTGTTCTGGGCCTTCATCGCGGCCAACATCCGGATGGCGATCGATGTGCTGCGCCCCCAGCGCGCCCTCAACCCCGGCATCATCCGGGTGCCGCTGGACGTGCACGATGACTACGAGATCCTCATGCTGACCACGATGATCAACCTGACGCCCGGCACGATCGCCGTCGACGTCTCGACCGACCGCAAGGTGCTCTACCTGCACGTCATGCACGTGACCACACCGGACGCCGTGCGGGCGGAGATCAAAAACTCGTTCGAGCGCCGCGTGCTCGAGGTCCTGCGCTGAAGGGAACCGCTCATGCTCGAATGGGTCGTCGACATCTCCGTCACGCTGCTCGCGATTGCCTTGCTGATCTCCTTCCGGCGCCTGGTGCTCGGTCCCCGCTTGGAAGATCGCATCGTCGCGATGGACCTGATCGCGATCTTGACCGTCGGGATCATCGTGGCATCGACGGCGGGCAGCGGGCAGCGCGGGCTGTTGGACGCAGCCAGCTTGATCGCGCTGGTGGGGTTCCTCGGCACCGTCGCCTACGCGTGGTACCTCAGGCAGGTGGCGCGATGACGATCGTGCTGGAGGGGTTGACGGCCCTGCTCCTGCTGCTCGGGTCGATCCTGGCGCTCTTGGCGGCGGTCGGCGTGTTGCGGTTTCCCGACACGTTCTCGCGCATGCAGGCCTCCTCGAAGGCATCGACCCTGGGGCTGGCGTGCTTGCTGGCCGGGACCGCGCTTCAGTTCCCCGAGGTGGCGGTGATCGTGCGCCTGCTCAGCATCGCCGCCTTCATCATGCTGACGGCTCCATTGTCGGCGCACATCGTCGCGCGCGTGGCGCTGCACCGCGGGACGCCGCTCTGGACCGGCACGGTCGTCAACGAATACGACCTGAAGGCGTGCTTGCCGAGGCAGGAGCGGAAGGAGCAGCCATGATCGACGGCGACGGGGGCCTTGGACGGCGCTCGGGTCTCGGCGGCGAGGAGCGGGAGGGCTGACGGCGTGCAGTGGCTGCAGCTCGTCGGCGGTGGCCTCTTGCTCTACCTCGGAGGACAATGGCTGGTCGGGGGCTCGTCGGCGCTGGCGCTCGCGCTGCGCGTCCCGCAGCTCATCGTGGGCCTGACGGTCGTCGCGTACGGCACGTCGATGCCGGAGATGATCGTCGGCGTGCAGGCTGCGGTCGCGGGTTACCCGGACGTCGCGCTCGGCAACGTGATCGGCTCGAACATCGCGAACGTCGGGCTCATCCTCGGGATCGCGGCGCTGATCGCACCGGCCCGGGTGGATGGATCGCTGCGACGGCGCGAGCTGAAGGTGCTCCTTTTGAGCGCCGCGGTCGTGCCGCTGCTGCTCCTCGACGGGGCCGTCAGCCGCGCGGAGGCGGCCTTGCTCCTCTTGGCAGGCGCCGGGTACACCGCGTGGATAGTCCGCTCCGCCCGCGCCGCCGCGGAGCTGGCAGGCGCGGCGGTGGACACCGCCGCCGAAGAGGCCGCGGCGGACGCGGCCGGGGCCCCGACGCCGATCGGGGCGCCTCGCGCTGCGCTCACGGCGCTGCTCGGGCTGGGAGTCCTGCTGTTCGGGGGACAGCTGTTCGTCGAAGGGGCGGTCGCGACGGCCCACCTGCTCGGGATGAGCGAGCGCCTGGTCGGCCTGACCATCGTCGCGGTGGGGACCTCGCTGCCGGAGCTGGTCACCGCCATCGCCGCGGCGCGGCAGGGCCACTCGGACCTCGCCGTCGGCAACGTGATCGGATCCAATATCTTCAACGTCTTCGTCTGCCTGGGCGCCGCCGGCCTGGCTGGAAGCGTGGCCGCCCCGCTCGCCAGCCTGGCCGTCGATGTCGCGGCCATGGTGGTGATGACGCTGGTGGCGGCGGTGTTCATCCGGACCGCACGCACGATCGTCCGCGTCGAAGGCGCCTTCGCGCTCGGTCTGTACGGGTCGTTCGTCGCGATGACCGTCGCGCGGGGGTGAGGGCTCGGTGCCCGCAACCCCCGCGGGGTGGCCTCAATCTGCCGGATAGAACTGCACGTCGTCGATCACGAAGCTGGGCGTGCAGGTCTCGCCCGACGGGCAGTTGAGCTGCCATTGGATGCCGAGGATCTCCGTCGCGTCCATGTCATCGACGGGCGTGCCGCCGGCCAGATCCGTCCAGGCGATCTGGAAGGGGGTCGCGGTCTCCAAGCTCTCGATGTCCAGCGCCAGCTTGTTGTTCGTGCAGTCGCTCCAGCTGCCTTCACATTCGCCCTTCTGATTGGCGTCGTCGATCGGGTAGTTGCGTGAGGTTTGCGCCTGGAACTCGATCGTCGCCCCCCCGAGATCGCCCTGGAGGGTGAAGGAGATGCCCTCGAACGTCGAGGCGTCGACACAAGCGCCGAACCAGAAGCCGAAGCCGGCGTAGCTATCGGTCACCTCGCCGGTGACGGTACCGGCCTCGTCGTCGCCCACGGCGATCGAGAGGGCCTGGACGTCGTCGTCCCCGTCGTTGTCGTAGTAGAAGGTGCCGCCAGAGAGGGCAGGGGCGCTGCCCCAGGTGCCGCTCGACCCGGAGGAAAAATCGTTGATGGTCGCGGCGGGCGGCACGAACCCGCCGCAAGGGTACCCCGATCCGATGCTCGGAGCGCCGCCAGCGCCCATCGACGGCTCCCCCGCCGGGGGATCGGTGAACAGGCTCAACTCGATCGCGTCGGCCATGGCCTCGTAGCCGGCGAGGCTCGGGTGCAGGTGATCGCCGCTGTCGTAGTCCGGCAGCAAGCTGGTGGGGTTCTCCGGGTCACGCATCACGCTGTCGAGGTCGATCACGGCGTCGAACCGCCCGCCGGTGAGGACCCAGTCGTTGACGAGCTGCCGCGCCGCTTCGCGATCGCTCGTGTCGTACTGCGATCCCCCGAACGGCAGGATCGGGACGCCGTAGACGAGCAACCCATAGTGGTGGGCGACGTCGATGAATTCCCCGTACGCGGTGATGAGCGCGTCGGCGATGCCGAGCCCGCTGCTGGCCCCGAGGTCGTTCACACCGATGGCCACCACGACCCATCCCACGCCGCGCTGGGCGATCACGTCTCGTTCGAAGCGGCGCCGCGCCGTCGGTCCGAGCCCGCCACTCAAGACCGCGTTGCCGCCGATGCCCATGTTCAAGATCGCGACGTCCGCGGTCTCGGCGTCGTCCCGCAGGCGCCGCGAGAGGTGGTCGGGCCAGCGGTTGTTGGCGTTGGTCGTCGTCCCGTAGCCGTCGGTGATGGAGTCGCCGAGGATGCTGATGGCGGCAGCCGAGCTAGGCGCCAACACGTCCACGCCGCTGAGGACATACCAGCGATCGACGGCGATGGCGTCGGGCAGGCTCGCCTCGCTGACGGCGTCGCCCTCGGTCAGGTACGAGGTGGTCCTCGAGCCGGGGTGTCCGGTCAGGTCATCCGGAAGCTCGCCGAAGTGCACGGAGACGGCGAGCTTGCTCATCGGCTCCAGGGGGCGCTCGATCGGATCGGAGAAGACTTCTTCTCCGGCCGGGATGGTCACCGAAGGATCCCCGTCGAAGCTCAACGCGAGGTCCGTTGTGGGATCGATGCCAGATGCGTCCGCAGACGCGGCGACGTGAGCCGCCTCCAGCACCAGATCCGCGGTTCCGAAGGCGTTCGAGAACTGGACTCGGAACGCCTCGCCGCCGATCGAGGTCAACACGATCTGGCGCAGCGTGTTGCCAGCGAGCCCCGGATTCGGCGGCTGGTTGTTTGCGTCGATCAGCAGGGGGGCCGTGGCCCAGGTGCCGACCCAGCGGGTCTCGCCGCTTGCGCCAGCTTCGCCGCCCGCGCCACCCGCGCCCGCGCCGCTGGCTCCCCCTTCGCCGCCGGGGGCATGGGGGCCGTCGTCGGAGCTCGAGGTGCAGCCAAGGGCAACGCCCGCGAGGGCGATACAAACGAACAGAGCACCAGTCACTTGCATCGATCGATCTTTCCGAGTGTTTCCGCCTCTGAGTGTCGTGCGCCTATAGCTCTCGAATCCGCCCGGCACAACCGCTCGAGCTCGCTCTTTGCGCCAGTCTCCCGTGCCGCGAATGGCTGCTTCACGCAGCAGCGCCTTCTCAGAATGGTGTCAAAAAAGGTTGCGAGCTCTTCGCGCCGATCCCGCGCGCGGTCCGGACGATCGTCGAAGCAACGATCGCGCGTTTGCAGGCCGACAGGCGGCCTCGCTGCGGGAGCGCCGAGACTCGCTGGGGCGGCGCTTTGGGGCGGCTCTCGTGAGAAGCTCCGGCCGGTTCGGAGATGGCCGGGTTTCGGGTCGAAGCGTGCTCGGGGCGCCGTCGCTGGCTTTTGGCGATGCAGGGGCTCGCGAGCGGCGTCGTGCTGGCAGCCTGCAGCGATCCCGCGGACCCTCGCTCCACGACCAGCACCGGGACCGGCGGCGCCGCGGCTGCCGGAGCCATGCCGGGTGGGACCGGGGCGGCGTTCGCCGGGGGTACCGGCGCGATGTCCTCGGGAGGCTCGAGTGGCGGCGCCCTGGCCTGGAGCGCCGATCCGTTTGCCGGACCGGGGAACCCTCTCCTCGGCTCACGGCTCGGCGCCTCACGCATGCTGCTTTGGGAGCCAGTCGCGATGAGTTTCGAGTCCGCCGGCGGTCCATGGACGCGGAGATCCCGTCCCGGCAACCATGCGGCCCGACCCCTTCGAACCCAGCCGTCCGAACCCTGCCTCCGTCCGGTCTGAGCCAGGCGCCCCGAAAGCTCGCAGCAGGGCTGACATCGACCTGCCCGAGCACTCCTGGTGTCGGTTCGTGAGGTTCGTGCTGGAGGGCCGGCGGCCGCCGTCGAGCTCCACCCGAGCGGACGAGCCTGAGCTCGTCGTCGACTCCGTCTCCCGTCGCTTCGGGATGCAAGGTGAGTAGATTTTTCAATTTCACTGGATTGACTTCGGAGCGCCACGAGGTGCCTCGAGCTTTCGATCGGCGGGTGCGCTCGGCGCTCGCGGATGGGCCCGGGTACGACAAATTTGTCGCCCCTCCGCCGCGGTCGCCGGCCTTTATGATGGCTCGTGGGAAGATCCATGGCGCCCGTCGAAGAACGCAGGTGAATGACCCTCGAGCTCCTGATCCACTCCATCGTCCGGCAGACGACCCTCCTCATCGCCAAGCTCGCGACATCGGGCGGCGCCCGTGCTCCGCTGGCGCAGGTGGCGGATCGAGTCTTCTTGGACTTGGTTCGAGAGCTCGAGCAGCAGGGGGTCAGCCGCCGCGTCAGCGCGGACATGTTCGGGCTCGGGCTCCGGACCTACCAGAGGAAGATCCAGCGACTCAGTGAGAGCCGCACCGAGCGCGGGCGCTCGTTGTGGGAGGTCGTGCTCGACTACGTCCGGGGCGAGACGGTGGTGACGCGGGCCAAGGTGCTGCAGCGCTTCGCCAGCGACGACGAATCGCAGGTGCGCGGGGTGCTGCACGACCTGTGCGAAAATCGGCTGATCTTCAGCTCCGGAACGGGCCACGGCGCCATCTACCGGGCGGCCTCGGAGGACGAGCTGCGGGCGCTTCGCCAAATGCGTCCCGACGACGGCCTGGACGAGCTGGTGTGGGCGCTGGTCTATCGGTCGGGCCCCGCGACGCTGGAGGAGCTGGTCCGCGACGCTGGCTGCGAAGCGGACGAGCTCGAAGCCGCGCTGAACCGGCTGGTGGAGGCTGGATCGGTCGAGCGCGACCTCGGCGGCGGAGAAGAGGCTCGCTACCGCTCCAGTCGGCTGTTCATTCCGCTCGATGCTCCGGCGGGCTGGGAGGCCGCGGTCTTCGATCACTTCAAGGCCGTCGTCAACACGATCACCGCGCGTCTGAGCGACGATCGCCCTGGTCGAGCGGCCAGCGGGCGCGTCGGCGGGAGCACGTTTTCCATCGACGTTTGGCGAGGTCATCCCCACGCCGAGGACGTCTATGGCACGCTCGCACGCCTGCGTGCCGAGCTCAGCGAACAGCGCCGGCGTGTCGACGCCTACAACGCCGAACATGGGGTGCCGGAGGACTACGATCGCGTCGTGCTCTATATGGGCCAGTACGTCATCGGTGAGGGCAACACGGAGCATGAACCGTCTGAGTAAATCGGCGTGCGTGGCGCTCGTGCTGTCGCTCTGGGCTGGCTTCCTCCCGGGTGGCTTCGGCTGCCAATCGTCTCCGTCGTCGCCGAACACCAGCAGCGAAACCCATTTCCTGCGCTGGTGCCCGACCAGCGGATCCTGCGGCGGCGGGCTCGAGTGCGTGTGCCGCGTGTGCGCGGGCACGTGCGTCAGCGACGACGACTGCGCCCCGCTGGCGGCCGGCGCTGTTTGCGTTCAGACCGCGTCGCGCCCCATGGATCAGGCCTGCGGTCAGGCGTCGATCGAGGCCTCGTGCGAGCTGCCTTGCAGCGCGGATGCCGAGTGCGCGCCGCTCGGGGACGCGCACCGCTGTGACCGGGGCTTCTGCCGGGCGCTGGCCACCGATTGCGCCACCGGCTCGGTGCGCGGCGGCGAGGTGGCGCTGCTCGGTGACAGCTTCATCGCGGTCCGCGACGAGCTCCAGCTCGAGCTCGAGCGGCTCGCGCGCTCGGCCGGCGCGCTCGCCGCGGACGAGAGCTATCGCGACCATTCGACCACGGCCATCGTGCCTTTCGGCGCCGGCAACGACCTGGTCTCGCAGTACGAAGCGGCGCTGGCCGATCAGGCGCCGCGCGTGGTCGTGACCAACATTGGCGGCCCCGATGCCTTGGTGAGCTGTCCGGACCCGCCGACCGAGGCCTGCCCGGCGCTCGCGAACGCCGCCGCCGGCGCCGAGGCCTTGTTCGCTCGGATGAGCAGCGGTGGGGTCGACGCCGTCGTCGTGCTCTTCTATCCCGACCCGGCGGACGCGGCCCTGGTCGCGAAGCTGGACGTCCTGCGGCCGATGATCCAGGCGGCGTGCGCCCAAAGCCCCGCTCCCTGTCACTTCGTCGACCTGCGGTCGACGTTTGCGGGGCGGGAAACGGAGCTGCTCGAGCCCGACGGGCTGGTGCCTACCGCGGCCGGTGCCGTTGCTACGGCGCGCGCCGCCTGGAGCACCCTGCAAGAGCACTGCATCGCTCAGTGAGCCAGCGCGCCGTGTGCGTGCTCGCCGCCGGATGTGGGTGTTCGGGGCTTCGGCGCCGCGACCGCCCTGGTTTCAGCCAGAGCCGCCCATTGAGCTCTTGTCGGAATCGGGCATGCCAGAGCCGGCGAAACAGAGCGCACCGCGTCCTTGGCTGAGAAAATCCCGACCGCTCGGCGGCGTTCGGGGCCATCCTTGGGGCGGATCCGTGGGCCCTCTCGGATCGGACGATCGCGCTGGCGCGGAGGATGAAGACGACAATGACGGTAGCCGGAAATGCGTGCCGCTGGATCGGCGCGGCACTGCTGACGTTGGCCTGCTCGAGCACCGCTCCGCCGGGGCCCGCGACGGGAGGGGCACCCGGCAGCGGCGGAACGGCCACGTCGACGGGCGGGACCGGTAACGCCGCGCCAGCCGGCGGAGCCCCCTCGGTGGGCGGCACCGGCGGCGCCGGAGCGACCGGCGGTTTTGGCACCGGCGGCGTGGGGGCGGCGACCGGTTCGGGCGGCGTGCCCGGTTCCGGAGGTGCGGTGACGGGCGGCTTCGGAGG
>JAEZYZ010000343.1 GCA_023418705.1 Pseudomonadota bacterium
CCACCCGCGCGAGCGACAGCGAGCGCACCCCCACCCGCGCGAGCGACAGCGCGCGCCCCCCCCCCCGCGCGAGCGACAGCGAGCGCTCCCAGTCCCCTTCCCCCACGCACGACCGCCACCACAAAAGCAAACACCCCGGCGGCCGCGCGGGCCCCGGGGCGTTCACACCGACAGCTCGAAGCTCCTCAGCTCGGCGAGCCGATCTGCTTCAGCTTCTCCCGCAACATGCGGCCCGTGTCGAGCAGTCCCGCCTTCTCGTTCGTCGGGTCGGACTTGTCACCGCGCAGGGTGTCTTCCAGATCCGTCAGCTCACGTCGCAGCATGATGAGCACGTCGGAGGGACACACCGCCGCCTGGGTGGTGGGATCGACCGGGATGATCTTGGTCCCCGACGGATCGCCGCCGGTGTAGCGCTTGAGCTCGTGGACCTTGTTGCCTTCTTTGATCTTGAACTCGTCCGGCCAAGAGTACGCGCTCTCTTTTCCGTCCTTGTCCTTGACCTTCTGGTCGCTGCTCGCAAGGAATGCCTCCGGCAGCGGCTGCATGCGAGCCCAGGGACCGTGCGGGCCGGAGTTGATGTACACCGACCAGCGCACCTTCGGCTTGGTCTGCTGCTCGAGGAACTCGTTGATCGCCGTCTTGCTGCCGCCCAAAAGGCGCTGCAGCTTCTCTTTGCGCTCGTTCGCCTGCTGGGCACCGTTGGCATAGCTGATGAGCATCGTCACCAGCTCCGGCTTGAAGCGACCAATGCCCTTGCCGGTCAACGTCGCACCCTCGAAGGGGATGTTGATAGCGCCGAGCTTGCTGATTTCCTCTTCCGGATACTTCGAGCTCGCGAGCTTCTGCTTGGCGCTCTTGAGCGTGTCGGCCAGTTGCTCGACCTGCGCCGTCGCCTCGTCGAGCTGCTTGGCGAGATCCTGCGCGCCTTCGATCGCCTTGTCCGCGCCCTTCCCCCGTTCCACCCCGCTGCCGACCGAAAAGCCGATCACGCCGCCCACCAGCGCCGTGACGGCGGCGAGCACCATGATCTTGGATCGTCCGCGCTTTTGCGCCTCGACGACCTCTTCGCTCATCTCGATCTTGATCGCCGCGGGCTCCACCCTTGCAGGGGCAGGTGCGGCAGAGACCGGGACCGAAGCGTAGGGGTTGGTCGGATCGACCCGAGGCGGCGGCTGACTCGGAGAGACGCTGCCAAAGGCCGAAGGGGCGAAGCCGGGCGGCTTGGGAATGCCAACCGGTGGTGGGATGGAGGGGCCGCTCGGGCTGCTGATGGTCTTCTTCCCGAGGCGAGCCTTCAGGTCAATGCGGGGCTTTTTGTCTTCGGCCATCGAGCTCTATATTTTGGTGTAACGCACAGCGGTCACATTTAAGACCACCTGCGGCGCGAATGCCCGGCGACACTAGCGGCCAGACCATCCGCCGGCAACAAGATTGTTTTCGAGTCGTCGCGCGTTGAGAAGGGGCACGTTGGCTTGCCGACCAAGCGCCGGCGGCATTCAGACAAAGCTCCCCACGCTTCCCTTGGGCAGGTCGTGAGCGACATCGAGATGGACGCTGCCCGACGCCTGTCGCCCGACATTGCGCCCTTGGTGCAGAAGTGTCGATACAGCGTATTTTGCCCACCGAGCAGCTGTCCTCCAAAATTTCGCCTTGCTCGCCGAGATGGTTACGATCGGAACATGCAGGACCGCCGCCGTGCCGCTCGCAAGTCGGTCGACCTCTTCTTCAACAAGCACCAGGACGGGCACCCCTACCTCTGCCGCGGGCTCTCGCTCTCGACGCGGGGCGTCCTCGCCATGACCTACTCCGAGCCAGAGTGTTCGGACGAAACCTTCATGGTCGAGCTGTGCCTGCCCGGCGACGATCAACCGCTCTGGCTGCCCGCGCGCAGCGCCTGGCGGCGGAACGCGCAGCACGCGATCGAGTTCGTCGAGCTCGATGGCGAGGCCCGCGAGCGCATCGAGCGCTACTTGGCCGCCTGACACCAGCTCCCCGAGCCTCCTCGGCGAGAGCTCGATCGGCGGGATCCGCCCCACGCTCGGCGGCAGCTCGGAGCGGCCGCCAAGCTCGTCCCCTCCCTCGAGAGGGCTCGCCGCTCGAAATCGGGCTGCCTGCGGAGAAGCACGCACCCGGGGGGGTCCGCCGTGCCAGAGAGCCCCTCGCCATCCGGGGGGGATCGCCGCGCGCGAATTGACCGGGCGGGTGCCCGATGCAACGCTCGAGGCCGTGTCCCGGCGCGTCGTCGTCATCGACAACTACGACTCCTTCACCTTCAACCTCGTCCAATACCTCCAAGGACTCGGGGTCGACTGCGACGTCCGCCTCAACGATCGCACGACGGCGGCCGAGGTCGGCGCCGCTCGCCCTGACGGCATCTTGATTTCTCCAGGCCCCGGGACCCCTCAGGACGCCGGCGTCAGCCTCCAGGTGATCGTGGAGCTCGCTGGTCGCATCCCGATCCTCGGCGTGTGTCTCGGACACCAAGCCATCGGCGAGGTCTATGGGGGCCGGGTCGTACGCGCCGAGCGCCTCATGCACGGCAAGACCTCCCCCATCCTCCATGACGGGCGCGGGGTATTCCGAGACCTACCCTCCCCGTTCGAAGCCACGCGCTATCATTCGTTGATCGTGGAGCGGGCGTCGCTGCCGAGCTGCCTTCGGATCACGGCGGAGACGAGCGAAGGGGAAATCATGGGATTGTCACACGAAGAGCTGCCGGTGCACGGCGTTCAGTTCCACCCCGAATCGATCCTGACGGAGTGCGGGATGCAGATGATGGAAAACTGGCTCGGGAGTTTGTCATGAGCGGAGCACGGTTCGCCGAATTGTTCGCGGAGCTGAGCCGGCCGGAGGGCGTCTCCCCCGAGCTGGTGCGGCGAGTGTTCGATGCCATCTTGGCCGGCGAGTGGACGCCGACCCAGGTCGCCGGGATGCTGGTCGGGCTGCGGCTGCGAGGCGAGAGCGCGGAGATCATCGCCGCCGCGGCGGAGAGCTTGCGCAGCGCCATGCGGAGCGTCGATCACGGGCTCGACGTCGTGCTGGATACGTGCGGTACGGGCGGCGACGGTCACGGGACGCTCAACCTGTCGACAGGGGCGGCGATCGTGGCCGCGGCGGCGGGCGTGCCCGTGGCCAAACACGGCAACCGCGCCGTCTCGAGCCGCGCCGGCAGCGCCGACGTGCTCGAAGCGCTCGGCATCGCGCTCGACGTGCCGCCCGAGGCCGCGGCGTCGGTGCTGCACGAGGCCAACATCGTGTTTTTGATGGCCCCCGTCTACCACCCCGCCATGCGCCACGCCGCGGTCGCGCGGCGGGAGCTCGGCATCCGCAGCATCTTCAACTGCCTCGGACCGCTCGCCAATCCGGCGCGGGCCACCCACCAGCTGCTCGGCGCTTACGACGACCAGGTCCGAACGATGCTTGCCCGGACGCTGCAGGCGCTCGGCACGCGGCGGGCGTGGGTGGTGCGCGGGCGCGACGGGCTCGACGAGGTGAGCCCCTTCGGTCCCACCAAGGTCACCGAAATCGATGGCCATCACCTGGCCGAGATCGAGATCGCTCCGGAGGACTTCGGCATGCAGCCGCTCGAGCCGGGCTCGATCGACGGCGGTGATCCGGCTCACAACGCCGCGGTGCTGGAGAAGGCGCTCGACGGCGGCGCGCACCCCGCGGCCGACGCCTTCGCGCTGAACGCCGCGGCAGCCTTGGTGGTCGCCCGCGGCACGGATCCCAAACGAGCGCTCGACCGCGCGCGTGAGGTGCTGGCGAACGGCGCAGCCCGCCGCACCCTCGAGAGCTGGCGCAGCGCCGCGGCGGCCCGCCGAAGCGCGGAGTGAGGAGCGGACCCTTGGGCGTGCTCCAGAGCATCCTCGACGCCAAACGGCAAGACGTGGCCGAGCTCCGGACGGCGCGCTTGCCGGCGCCGCCGCCGCGCCGCCCGATCGCGCTCGCGCGGGCTCCGGGGGGCCCGCTGCACCTGATCGCGGAGATCAAGCGCCGCTCCCCGTCGGCCGGCGCCCTGTCGACGGCGCTCGGCGTCGCCGAGCGCGCGGCCGCCTACGAGCGTGGCGGCGCGGCGATCATCAGCGTGCTGTGCGACACGCGCTTCTTCGACGGCAGCTACCATCACCTCGAGCTCGCCCGCGCCGCGACCAGGCTGCCGCTTTTGTGCAAGGAGTTCGTGATCGACGAGGTGCAGCTCGACGCGGCGCGAGCCTACGGCGCCGACGCGGTCCTGCTGATCGTACGCTGCCTGAGCGCGGCGCGACTCCGCCCGCTGGTCGACGCCGCCCGCGAGCGGGATCTGGTGCCGGTAGTCGAGGTCGTGAGCCCGGCGGAGTCCCAGCTCGCGCTGGACGCCGGCGCCGAGGTCATCGGCGTCAACGCGCGCGACCTGGACACGCTCGAGATGAACCCCGCGCGGGCCCGGTCCGTACTGGCGGCGCTGCCAGCGGAGCGCATCGCCGTCCACCTGTCGGGGCTCAAGACACCGGACGACGTGGGGCTCGTCCGCGCGAGCCGCGCCGACGCCGCCCTGATTGGCGAAGCGCTGATGCGGCAGGACGACCCGGAGCCGCTGCTGCAATCCCTGCACGCCGCCGCCAGCAGCTGAAATTCGCGCCGAGCGCGCGTGGCGGCGTATGATTCGCGGGTGAGGCTCGACAGCGCCGTCGACGCATACCTCGATCACCTGCGGGTGGAGCGCGCGCTGGCGAAGAACACCGTCGAATCGTACGGCCGCGATCTGGGCAAGCTGGTCGAGTTCGCCGAGCAGCGCGGCACGAGCCTCGCCCGTGAGCTCGATCTCGGCCTGCTGACGGCCTGGCTCGGGGAGCTGTCGCGTGCCGGGTTGTCGGCCCGCAGCGCCGCCCGCCACCTCTCGAGCGTCCGGGGCCTGGTGAAGTTTTTGGTTCGGGAGGGCGAGCTCGCCAAGGATCCGACCGCGCGCGCGGCCCGGGCACGCATCGGGCGCAAGCTGCCCCGCACGGTCTCGGAGCCCGAGCTGCTGCGGCTCCTGCAGGCCCCCGATCCGCACAGCCTGCGCGGCCTCAGGGACCGGGCGATGTTGAGCCTGGCCTACGCCGCCGGGCTGCGTGTGAGCGAGCTGGTTCGGCTCGGGTTCGGAGACGTCGATTTTCAGCGGGGCGTCGTCGCAGCCTTCGGGAAGGGGGGCAAGCGCCGGCTGATCCCGCTTGGCGAGGTCGCGCTCGAGCACCTGAGGGAGTACCTGGAGGCGCGGGCGCTCGACCCCCGGGCGACCGAGTGTCCGTTCTTGTTCGCCTCGCCGAGGGGCGGCGCGCTGACCCGGCAGGGCTTCTGGAAGATCGTCCGGCGCTACGCCCGGGTGGCGGGGATTCGGGGCGGCGTGCACCCGCACCAGCTGCGGCATTCGTTCGCGACCCACCTGCTCGCCGGCGGCGCGGACCTCCGCAGCGTGCAGACGATGCTCGGCCACGCGGACGTCGCCACCACCGAGATCTACACGCATGTCACTCAGGACCACGTCCGGCAGGCCCACAAGCGCTCGCATCCGCGGGCTTGACCTGCTACATGCCTTCCCGTGTCCTTTACGGTCCGCGAGCCCGAAGGGCGCGAAACGCCGGTCGTCGTGGAGGTGCCTCACGCCGGGCTCGAGGTGGACGCCGTCGCGCTGGCGACGCTGGTAGCCCCCGCCCGCTCGCTGGCCGCTGACGCAGATCTCTACGTGCACGAGCTGTACGCCGATGCACCGGCAGAGGGCGCGACCCTGCTTTTTTCGCACGTGTCGCGCTACGTCTGCGATTTGAACCGCGGCGAGCAAGACGTGGACGCGCTCGCCGCCGAGACCGGCATCGGCCGCTCGGCGCCGCACGGCCTGGTGTGGCGGACGACCACCGAGGACGTGCCCGCGCTGCTGCGCCCGATCGACCGTGCCGAGCTGGAGCGGCGCCTGCGCGAGCTCTATCGGCCATACCACCGCACGCTGCGCGAGCTCTTGGAGCGCAAGCGGCAGCGCTTCGGATACGCCGTCTTGCTGTGTGCGCACTCGATGCCGAGCCGCGGCCGCAGCGGGCACAGCGATCCGGGCTGTGACCGCGCCGACGTGGTGCCCGGCAGCCGCGGGCGCACCACCGCCGCCTCCGCGGTCATCGACACGCCCGAGCTGGTCGCGCGCGAGCGGGGTTGGACGGCGGTTCACGACACGCCCTACCGGGGAGGGTTCAGCACCGGGCACTACGGACGCCCAGACGCGGGCATCCACGCCGTCCAGGTCGAGATCGCGCGGCGCAAGTACATGGACGAGCGGACCCTCGCGAAAAAGCCTAATGATTTCGAGGCGACACGGGAGTTCTGCCGGACCCTGGTGGCACGCCTCGGCGGGCTCGGGCTAGGATAGTCGAGACCTTGGTTCAGCCCTCTTCCGCTGTCCGCTCCCAACCGGTGCCAGAGCCAGAGAGCCACGCCTCGCCGCGAGGCCCCGTCCTGGCGTCCGAGGTCTTGCGAGAGGAGCTGGCCCCGATCGAGCCGTCGCGGCGGGCGTGCCGGCTGTGGATCGGCGCGGCCGCGGCCGCTCTGGTCTGCCTGGGGCTGGCCCTGCGGCTCGGCCTCGGCCCCGGGCCAAGCGCGGGCCAGAACGGCGCCACGGTCGCGTTCTCGGCGGGCGGGGCGCTCCTGGCGGCGGCCGTGCTCCCCTTCCCGTACGCGTTGCGAGCCGGCGTCACCGTGCTCATCGGCTTGGTGCTCGCGGTGCTCGGTCTGCGCGGCGCCGGACCGCTCGCAGGCCTGGGCCTCGGCGGGGAGCCCTGGCCGCACGCGGCGCGCCTGCTCGCGGCCGCCGTGCTGCCAGCGTCGCTGCTGTTCCGCGCCCACTACCGCGCCTTCGCCGGGGCTCGCTGGATCCTGGCGCTCGCGCTGATCCTGGCCGCCCCTTACGTCCTGTTCGAGGCGCAGCTGCTCGGCAGCCAAGGCGCGCCGTTGCTGCCGCGCATTGCGGCGGCGGTCGCGCTCTTGACGGTGTTCTCCGCCTTCGGAGGCTTCATGGGCGACGTGAGCACCGGCGGAGGGTCCGTGGTCGCGGTGACGGTGCTCACCGTCGCAGCGGCCGAGGTCGCCGTCGCCGCGTTCCTGCCCGGCGCGTGGGGAACGGCCGGGGCGCTGGTCCACGCCGCCACGGGCATCGGCGTGCTGGCCGCGACGCTGCTGATGAGCGTCGGCCTCTTTCAGCTGCTGGCTGCCTCCCTCGGCCCGGCGGCGCGAGCGTGCGCCCGGACGACCTCGCCCGAGGACGGGTCGACGGACTGACCCGAGCTTTGCCCGGCGGCCCCCCGCGTCCCTTTGGTTGAAATGGGTGCTTGAACGCCGGAAGACCGTGAGCTAGGTTCCCGCCGCTCCGATGGCCAGAAGCGAGATTACCGGCAAGCGCAAGCTCCGCGCGCGCAACGTTTCCCACTCCAACATCAAGACGCCGCGCTGGCAGCACGTCAACGTGCAGCGCCGCCGAATCTGGGTCCCAGAGCTCGGCCGCTTCGTCAGCTTGCAGGTGACGACCAGCGACCTTCGCACGATCGACAAGGTCGGCCTGCTCGCGTTCGCGAAGCGGCACGGCATCCGCCTGGCGTGAGCGGCGAGCGCGGCGCCATCAGCGCCTGCTCATGAGCCCCGCGGGCGCGGGCGGCCGGCTCGCGCCCGGCCAGCCGCCGCGCCCTCACGCCCGGACGACGTCGATCTCTTGCGTCGAGGCCCGCCGGCGCAGCCGGAGCGGGGCCGCGTCGATGCCCTCGAGTCGCTCCGCCAGCGGCGCCGCGACGACCTCGATGGGTGCGTTGGACGCGTCGACGACGATCGCGATCGGAGCCGGCGCCGGCAGGCGGGCCCCCGGGGCGACGCGCGTGATGCCGCGCTCGACGGGGATCGCGCCGAGCGGCGCCTCGAGCTCCAGGTCCTCCAGGGGGAACCCGTCGACCGTGCGCCGGTAGCAGAGCGCCGCGCAGGTGCCGCGAACGTCAATGGCGATCACGGCCGAGCCGATGCCGATGTTCTGGAGGTAGCCCTCCGGCAGCGGCTCTTCCGCCCACGGCGCGGTGAGCACCCGCTCGCTGCCGGTCGACGCTTCGGCGGCCTCGCGATCAATATCCGGGATCGCGCCGAAGTCGCTCGGCGTGAGCAGTCCGCCCTGGCTCGGGCCGGCGCCGCGGAGCATGGGCCGCACGAACATGGGCTCGTTCATGGCCTGCGCCCCGACCGAGCGGATGCGGCGCAGCAGCGAGGCTCGACCTTCGGCCCCACCGCGCTCTGCCCGAGAAATCCCGGGTTTCATCAGCGTGTTGAGCTTTTGGCTCGGGTCGTAGGCGTGGGCCACGACGGCGGCGGCCACGCTGGCGGGCACCGCGACGCGCGCGGCGTCCGGGATCTCCTCGTCTTGCTGAAACCCGCGTGGACGCTTGGTGCCCAGGCCCGGCTGACGCAAGCGCCCGTCGAAGGCGCGCGCCCCCTGGCCGAGCCCGGCCACCAGGATCCCGACCGGCCCGAGCAGCACGCCGGCGTGGGCACCCGCGGCGGTGAAAAACCCGCACAGCACCGCCCCCAGCGCCGAGCCACCACCCAGCAGATAATCCTGAACCGCTTCTTCGACGATGGGATCGTTGGCCACTGCCGCTGACCGCGTCTTCATTGTGAGCTCCTGCCAAAAAAGATCATGATGCGCCTGGAACGTCGCTCGCCAGAGCGAGCCGGATGACTCGAGATCAGCTCCGCTTCCACCGTGCCGCGGCGACAGCGCCGCGAAACCGGTCACACACCAGTGCTCGGGTCCTGCGTCAAGCCTTCCGTGCCGAGCAACTCCGGGAGCGCCTGGGCGGCGCGCACGGCCCCTTCCCCCTCGATGACCACGAACGCCTCGCGCACCCCCTCGAGCGATTCGGCGAGGCGTTCGATCGCGCCCTGGCGAACCCGCGCCCCCTCCCCCAGCGCCAGCAGGCGCGTGTAGACGACCTCGTCGCGGGGCGGCGCGGGGCGCTGCGCCAGGTCGCGCACCAGATACAGCCCGAGATCTCGAGCCGCGCGATCGGCGACCTCGTCCTCCCACACCCCGCGAGGCTCCCAGGCCAGACGTCGGTCGCCGGGCAGGCGCTGCTTGAGCGCTTCGAGCCGCCGGAGGGTGCGCGCCCCCGGCATCACCGTGGCGGGGGTTTGCAGCAGAAACCAGCTCGCCTCCAGCGCTTCGGCGGCCGAAATGGCCGGGTCGATCGGGGCATCGGCGAGGAGCTCCCCGGCGCTGCGCGGCAGCACGACGGAGAACACGAAACCTTCGGGCACCGCCTTGCGCCAGCCGCGCAGGCGCGCGCCGCGCGGAAGCCGGCCGGGCTCGGCCTTGATCTCGAGCAGGTTGAGCCTCCGGGCGTACTTGGCAAGGTCGCCGCGGAGACTGCTTCGACCCACGTACAATTGCATTCGAATCTCAGCTTTCGACAGGTCAGGCTCGGGCGGCACCCGGGGCGCGGTTCAGCGACCGGTCCCGAAATGAAACCACTGGGTGGGGTGGTGTCGAATGAAGCGCTCCATGGCGGTCGTGGCAAGCTGGGCGGCGCCTCGGAGCACCTCGGCGTCGGGGCGGCGCGGCAGCTCGATCAGAGGTCCGACCTCGAGCGCATAGTCGAAAAACCCGCGGCGCTGCACGAAAAGCGGCAGCAGCGGGACGCCCGCCAGAGCCGCGAGCGTGAAGGGCCCTTCCGGCACCTGGTGTCCCCCACCGAACAGCTCGACGCTGACGGCGCGAGCACCTGGCGGGAGCCGATCGAGCTGGATGGCGACGATGGCGCCCCGGCGCAGGTGCTCGAGCAACGGCAAGGCATCGGTAGGGTGGCCGCCGACGTGCACGACGCGCACCCCCGCGCGGTGGCGCACCCCGTCATGCAGGACTCGAGCGCCAGGGTCGTCTTCCTTGGCCATCACGACCACCACCTCACGCTGGTGATCGCGAGCCAGCAGCCGCGCCCCGGCGTCCCACGCGCCCGCGTGCGCCGTCAGGACGATCAAGCCGCCCGGCCGGGACAGCAACCGGGACGCCTCGGCGTCGACCCCCGAACAGCGCGCGCCCGAGCGACCTTCCGCCCGCTCGGCGCCCAGCGCCTCGCTCAAGCAGTAGGCGTAGTTGCGGAAGGTCCGCAGCACGTCGAGCTGCTCGGCGATCGGATCGCGCGGTCCGAGCGCCCGCCGGAGGTTGTCGCGGATCGTGGCGCGCTTTTCGGGCAGGGCCGCCGCAAACGCCAAGCCGAAGAGCGCCGGGCTGTAGCGCACCCAGGGCGCCGGCCCGTAGCGGGCGCCGGCGTAGGCGAGCCTTCGCCAGAACAGACCGCCGGGGTTGAGCACCTGCCGGGCGGCCCGAGCACGGTCGAACAAGCCGTGGGCTTTTGCGCGATCAACGGCGGCGGGTGGCATCATCGAAGGTCCGGGGGCGCCGGACAGTATTCGACCGTCCGGGCGCCAAGCAAGCCGCACCGCCCCCGCCGGGGCGTGTATGCTCGAGCCGAGGACCGTGACCCGAGCCGCCGTCACCCGCGACACGCTGTTCGGGGGCCAGCTGCACCTGACGCAACCGGCGCGCGGCTACCGCACCAACGTCGACGCGCTGCTGCTGGCGCACTTCGCCGCGCTGCCGGGCCGGGCGCAGCTGGCCGTCGACCTGGGCGCCGGCGTCGGCGCGGTGGCGCTCGCGCTGCACCACCGCGGTGCAGCGGGACGCCTGGAGCTCATCGAGCGCGACGACTGGCTGTGTGAGCTGGCGCGCCGAAACCTGCTGGAAGCGGGCGCCGAGGGCGATGTGCATTGCCAGCAGCTCGGCAGAGCCCCCCTGCCCCCCGGGCTCGCCGGAGCCGCCGATCTGGTGGTCTGCAACCCGCCCTTTTATCAAGAGGGAGCCCACCGGCCCTCGAAGCTGCCCGACCAGCGAGGCGCGCGTTTCGGCCACCTCGCGCCCTTCTTGGATGCGGCCCGGCACCTGCTGAAGTCCTCGCGCTCGCGCGCCGCGTTCGTCTATCCCGCGCCGTCGCTGCCGGAGCTGCTGCAACAGGCGTCCGCCCACGGTCTGGTGCCCAAGCGGCTGCGCTGCGTGCACAGCCGCGCCGAAGCGCCCGCGCGGCTCGTCTTGCTCGAGGTCCGGCGCGCCAGACCCGGTGGGTTGGTGGTGGAGGCGCCGCTCATCGAATGGCTCGGGTCCGGACAGCGCACGGCGGAGCTTCGCGCCGTCACCGGGGCGTCAGCAGGCGATCGAAGCTGATCGCCGCGGCGGCGCGCACGCTGAGGTGATTGTAGCCGTCGGCGCGGGGCGACTGGATGGGCTCGAGCCGCGCCGATGCCCGCGCGTACACCTGCTCGGCCAGCCCCCAGCCGGTGCCGAACGCGAGCGCCACCGCGGGTCCAGCGGCGGCGAGGCGCTCCCGCGCGTCGGCGAAGCCGAGCAGCGGGCCCGACGCGCGCGCGCTGGTCGTCCAGAGCTCCACCCCTTCCCCGAGCGCCGCCAGCGCATCGTCCAGCGTGGGAACGACCCGGATGATCTGCATCGCGGGCGTTCGATCGGGGATTCTCCGACCGCCCGAGCCACGCGTCCAGTGCTCGCAGACCCGTTCGGCGAGCGTGCGCTGCGCCGCGACCGGGTGCACGACGAAGAAGTCGCTGAGCCCGTAGGTGTGAGCGCTCCTCGCGATGTCGTGCAGATCCAGGTTGGTGATGGCGCTGGTGACGATCGACCCTTCGCGGTCGAGCACCGGGTAGTGCACGAGCACGGCCGCGACGCGCCTCACGCTCGGCCTCTCCGCGCCGCGGTCGCCGCGCGCTCGAGCAGGTCCGGCCGGCGCTGCCGGGTGCGCTCGATCGCCCGCTGCCGCCGCCACTCGGCGACCTTGCCGTGATCCCCGTTGCGCAAGACCTCGGGCACCTCCATCCCGCGAAACACCGCAGGGCGGGTGTACTGCGGGTACTCGAGCAGCCCTTCACGCTCGAGGCTGAACGACTCGTCGCTGGTGGAGGCTTCGTTGCCGAGCACGCCCGGCAGCAGCCGCACGCACGCCTCGACGATCGCCATCGCGGGCACCTCGCCACCGGTCAGCACGAAATCGCCGAGAGACACCTCGCGATCGACGTACGAACGAACCCGCTCGTCGAACCCCTCGTAGCGGCCGCACACCAGCACCAGCGCCGGCTCGGCAGCCAGCTCCTCGGCCACGGTCTGATCGAAGGGACGACCCTGCGGGGTGAGCAGCACGCGGTGAGCGCTGCCGCCGACCGCGGCCGTGGCCGCCTCGATCCCAGCGACCACGCAGTCGGGGCGCATCACCATCCCCGATCCCCCGCCATAGGGTGTGTCATCGACGCTTTTGTGCTTGCCGATCCCATGCTCGCGCAGCGCCTCCAGGTGCACCGCGAGCTTGCCGGCTTCGATCGCTCGCTTGACGAAGCTGGTCGTCAAGAAGGGGCCGAACAGCTCCGGAAACAAGGTGACGACGGCGACTTGCATGCGCTCAGGCCTCGATCAAGCCGTCGGTGGACGCCAGGTGCATCTCCCCGGCGTCGACGTCGACGCGCTCCACCCACGGCTCGCCCATCACCTGCTCGACCACGGCGCCGTCCTGGCGGCGGATGAGCACGGTGTCCAGCGTCGGGTGGCTGCGGACGTCGATGACCTCACCGAAGACGCCCTCGGGGGTCAAGACGCGCAGACCCACCAGATCGCAGAGGTAGTGCTCGCCTTCCTCGAGCGGCGGCAGGACGGCACGGTCCACCAGCACCTGCGCGCCGCGGAGCGGCTCGGCCGCGTCGCGATCGGCGACCCCGACCACCTTCAACAGAAAGCCCTTCGCGGTGGCGCGGGCGGCGGCGATCCGAAACGACCGCTCCTGCCCGGACGCCAGCCGCAGCAAGACCTGCTCTGCTCGGAGCAGCGCGTCGCTCTCCGACCAGTGCAACGCCACCCGCACCTCACCGGCGACGCCGTGGGGACGCGTGATGCGGCCGATCTCGATCGGGGGTGCCTTCTTCACCGGCGGCGAACGCGGGGGCCCGGTCAGTCGACGATGTCGAGGTGGGCGCGCCGGCCTAGCTTCGTGGAGGCGGCGGTCAGGATGGTACGCATGGACTGAGCCGTACGACCGTCCTTTCCAATGACCTTGCCAATGTCGCTCTTGGCGACCTTCAACTCGATCAAGGAGTTGTGGTCGCCCTCGATCTCGGTCACTTCCACACTGTCCGGATCATCGACGAGCGCTTGCGCAATGGTGGCGATCAGTTCCTTCAGGGCCATGGATGACAGAACTCCAGAATGTGTCGCTGCAGCTGGGAGGGATTCCCCGCCGACCTCCGAGACCGGATCCGGGAGCGACTTCGGGGTGCGGACGCACCCCTGCCTGGAGTGGGATCACCCCAGAACGCTCACGCACCGGCGGATTCAGAGGCGGGCGGCAAGTTTTTCTTCAGAAGACGGTCTAGCGTGTGGGATGGGCGTGCCCCCTGCGCCTTCCAGTAGTTCAGGCGCTCACGATCCAGCGTCAGGCCCCCTTCGCTAGCGGACGGGTTGAAGGTTCCAATGTTTTCGATGAAACGCCCGTCGCGCGCGTTGCGCTGATCGGTCACCACGACGCGATAAAACGGAGTCTTTTTCGAGCCGTGTCGTGCAAGTCGGATGTGGACGGCCATACTTCCTCGGTCCAATCTGCGGGTCGCGGGGACCCTTTTACGGTAGCACCGCGCAAACCGGGTGCCAGTGATCCGGAGCCTCCGGGCCCGGGGGGCCGAGAAGCTAGAGGAAGCGTCGCACCAGTGCAAGCACCCATGATAAGTTCGCGCGTGAAGCCCCCCTCCATGACCGAGCCGGCAAGCGATGACGACCCCCGGCGCCAGGAGCTCCTGCGCATCGTGCGCGATGTCCTCGCGCCGCTCCTCCGAGCGGACGGAGCCGAGGTATTTTTGGTCTCGGTCAGCCCGTCCGAGGTCTCGCTCCACCTGGGTGGCCGGCTGTCTGGCTGCCCGGGCAACGCTTTGGTCGCCAACACGATCCTGCGACCCGCGCTCGCCACCGCGGCCCCCGGCGTTCGCGTGACGCTCACCTCCGGGCCGATCTGCCCAGACGGCGCCGAGCGCGTCGAGTGAGACGGCGGCCCGCTCGGTCCCGGCGCGGCTCGGCGCGGGCGGGCCGGACGCCACGCGCAGTCGCCGCCTTGCGGTCGCTCGGCGTCGAGGCGTCCGGGTTCCCTTTGCCGGCCGCTACTTCTTGGCCTTGCCCTTTTCGTCCGCCGGCGGCTCGGCCTTCTTGGTGGCGCTGCGCACTGCCGGGTCCAGCGCGTGCAGGTCCTTCGGCTTGTGCGTGCGGTAGCGGCTGATGTTGTCGTGCACCGAGCGGTCCACGTACACGATCCCGAGGCTGTTGCCGCGATTGACGGCGCGGATGAGCAAATCACTGGTCTGCCAGTGCGCTTCTTCGAAGCTTCGCCCCTTCTCGAAGTCCGCCTCGACCTTCTTCGGAGGGACGTCGAATTTCTTGGTCAGCACGGCCAGGGCTTCCTCGAAGTTCTCGCCCAGCGACCCGCCCTTTTGCAGCTTGTACTCGTCATAGACCTTCCAGAGACGATCGTCGATGAAGAAGAAATAACGCTCCGTGCCGCTGCGCAAGCTGACGCGCGACATGGTCTCCTTGTTGCCGTAGCTGTACTCCCCCTTCAACGGCGTGTAGTCGACGCCCGTCGGGGTATCGTTGAAGGCGACCACGTTGCGGCGAATGAGCGCCTTCTTGTCCCGGAGCTCGGCATCGAGCGCCGTCATCTGGGGCCCGGGCTCGGCCTTCTTGTAAAGCGGGAGAAACTCCGCATCGAACTGTTTGTCGTAGACTTTGGCCACCTGCTTCAGCGCCATGCCAAACTTCAAGGCCTTGGGCGCCATCGTCACTTGCTTGGTGAGCTGCCCGGGGACCGCCTTCGCCGCCTTCGCCGCCTTCTTGGGCGCGCCCAGCACGGCGTGATGGGGTGCGGCAGCGCCGTCGGGCGCCATCACCCCGAGCAGACCGAAGGTAGTGAGCGTCACCAGAACCCTGAACTTCATCGTTGCCTCCCGAAAACCTCTGTCTTGCGCTCGACGCCCGGCTGGGCCGACGCTAACACTAGTCACGTGGTCCGACCGTGCCACACCGCTGTTCGACGGTCGAGCGGGCGGAATCATGGAGCACCTGGACAAAAACGGCGGCATCTTTCAGTGTTGCCGAACTATTCCGACCCAGGCGCTCACGCCGCGTGAAGCGCCGCGACGGCAACCCAAGTAACCCTCGAGGGACCTCCCCCTTCGCCAGAGCAAGCATGTACTTTCGAACCAGCGCCATCGAAATCAAAACCCCCGCCGAGATCGAGCGGATGCGGGAGGTCGGCCGGCTCGCGGCGGACACGTTGTGCAGGGTGGCAGAGATCATTCGGCCCGGGATCACGACCGAAGAGATCAACACCTTCGTCCACGAAGACACGCTCCGCAAAGGCGCGATCCCGGCGCCGCTCAACTACAAGGGTTTCCCGAAAAGCGTCTGCACCTCGATCAACGAGGTCGTCTGCCACGGCATCCCGTCGAACCGGGCGCTGTCCGACGGCGACATCATCAACGTGGACGTCACCCATATTTACAAGGGATTTCACGGAGATACATCGGCGACGTTCTACGTCGGCGCACCCAGCGAAGACGCCAAGCGCGTGACGGAGGTCGCGCGCCGTTCGCTCGAGCTCGGCGTCGCGCAGGTCCGCCCGGGCGCACGCATCGGAGACATCGGCGCCGCCATCCAGGAGTTCGCCGAGGGGCACGGGTGCTCGGTGGTCAAGGATTTCGTCGGTCACGGCATCGGGCGGAAGTTCCACGACGAGCCCAAGATCAGCCACGTGGGCGTCTGGGGCAGCGGCCGGCGCCTGAAGCCCGGGATGACCTTCACCATCGAGCCGATGATCAACCTCGGGACGTGGGAGGTCGAGATCTTGGACGACGATTGGACGGCGGTCACCGCAGACGGCCTGCTGTCGGCGCAGTTCGAGCACACCGTGCTGGTGACCGAGGCCGGCTGCGAGGTGTTGACCGCCCGCGACCGGCCGCTGCTGCACAGCGAGCTGTTCGACGACTATTTTCGTTAGTAGTTACAGGTATTTGTTGACTAAATTTCGAAGTTTTCCACGAACCCCCTTCGACCTGCCGCGCCGGTTCGGGGTCGCGAACACCGGCCAGACGCCCAGGATCCTGGCTCCCGCGGGCTCGAAAAAGCAAAACCCCCGTCCCACAGCTTGCTTGACGGGTTGGGGGCCCGCCGACTAGCTTCCGACAGCCAAGATGTGGGAGCCGCTGGCATAGCCGGCCGTCAAGTCGTGTTTCGGCTGCCTCCTGGTCGTCCGGTTGGACGTCCGATGTTGCACCTCCCACAAAGCAGCGGATGTCGGCGAAAAAGAAGAAAAAAACCTCCAAGGCCCCCGCCCGACCGGCTGCGCGGTCGAGCGGCAAGGCCCAAGGGAGCAAGAAGGCGGGTTCTCCGCGGGGGGGCGCACGGTCCGCGAAGAAGACCGGCCACGCCGCGGCCTCCAAACGCAAGGCCCCGGCGCGTCCCGCCAAGGCAACCGGCAAAGCTGCTCGCCCCGGCACCGCCGGCAAACGCAGGGGCGACGCGGCGGGAACCGCCGCAAAAGCGCGCAAGGCAGACGCTGCCCGCAAGCGCCCCCAGAAAGAAAAGCAGCGCCAGGACTCCGCGCGCAAAGAGCGCGAGCGGCAGCAGCTCGCCAAGCAGCGCGAACGCGAGAAAGCTCAAAAAGAGCGCGAGCGGCAGCAGCTCGCCAAGCAGCGCGAGCGCGAGAAAGCTCAGAAAGAGCGCGAGCGACTGCAGCTCGCCAAGCAGCGCGAGCAAGCCCGCCTCAAGGCCGACAAGGAACGCGAGCGGCAACAGCTCGCCAAGCAGCGCGAGCGCGAGAAAGCTCAGAAAGAGCGCGAGCGACTGCAGCTCGCCAAGCAGCGCGAGCAGGCCCGCCTCAAGGCCCAGCGGGAGCGCGAGCAGCAGCAGCTTGCCAAGCAGCGGGAGCGCGAGAAGGCCGAGCGGGAGAAGGAACGCCAGAAGCTCGAGAAGGCTCGCCAGAAAGAACGCGAGCAACAGCGGCTCGAAAAGGAGCGGCAAAAGGCCGCCGCCGAGAAGCAGCGGGCCGAGGAGCACCGCCGCAAGGAAGAAGAGCGCCAGAAGCTCAAGGCCGAGCGCGAACAGCAGCGGGCCGAGGAGCGCCGCCGCAAGGAAGAAGAGCGCCAGCGGCTCAAGGCCGAACGCGAACAGCAGCGGGCCGAGGAGCGCCGCCGCAAGGAAGAAGAACGGGCGCGGATCCTGGCGGAGAAGGAGCGAGAACGCGAGGAGGCGCGGCGCCTGAAAGAAGAGGAGCGCGCCCGCAAGGAGGCCGAGCAAGAGGCCTACCGCAAGGCCAAGGAGGCGGAGCGCGAGCGGCTACGGGCCGAGCGCGAGGCCGCCCGGCGAGCGCTCGAGGGGCGGATCGCGCGGGCCACCAAGCAGGCGCAGCGCGCGAGCTCCGGTCGCTCCGCGACCCGCGTGTACCGGCCGGACGCCATCCCCAATCAGTCCGGGACGACCCGGCGGGTCGACGCCCCCGAGCTGGTCCAGCGCTTCACGGGCATGCGCTTGCC
>JAEZYZ010000366.1 GCA_023418705.1 Pseudomonadota bacterium
ACCCGCCGCTGCCGCCTGTCGCGCCACCGGAACCAACCACGCCACCCGTTCCACCGCTGCCGCCGTTGCCGGAGCCCGAAGCGCCCCCGCTCGTGCCCTCGCCGCCGGTGGCGCCGGTCCCGCTACCGCCCGGCGCGCCCGGGCTTTCCGCCGGGTCCGAGCAGCCGATCGGGACCGTCGACATCATCAACAACGCCGCCGGGACCGCGGCGCGAACACTCTTGAGGCAGAGCAGAGGCTTCATGACCACGAAAGACACGGGAGCTCACCCACGTCGGGTCAACAATCGTCATTCAGGTGAAGCGGTCCGCGCCCCGCGCGCAGGGCCATCAGACCTGGGCACCCAAGTCCGGCTCAGCACGAGCACGCCCCCAGACAGTGACCGTCGCTTTGGCTAAAGCCCGGTGTGCTCTTCGAGGCGGGTGAGGCGGCGCTCGATGTCCGCGAGGCGTTCGATGGAGTAAGTGCGCTCCTGAACGGTGACTGCGATGAGACGGTCGAGCCGCTCGCCGAGCCCGTCGAGCTTTTCACCAAGCCGATCGACGCGGTCGCCAAGCCGATCGACGCGGTCACCCAGCCGATCGACACGGTCGCCCACTTGATCGATCCGTTCGCTCTGATCCACGAGGATGTTGGCGATCTGAGCCAGGGTTTTTTGCATCCCGGCCGAGTCACGTTCCAGTCGAGCGAGCCTTCCCATGACGGTCTTCGAGTCTGCCATAGAAGGCGCGCTCGGTCACCGAGGCGCCTGAGTTGCGCGGGGGTTGTCGGCGCGCGCCGTCGAAAACGCTGAGCTTGGTTTCGGGAAATCCGTCGGCTCGCTTCGGTTGCCTGATGCTCGTCCCTTCGATCGTTGGTGATTCGGATCCGGCTACGTGGGCGTCACGATCTCGCTCAACAACCTCAAGGGTGGTCCTCATGAATTTCGTTCGCCGCGGCAACTTTCAACGCGCGCTGATTTCTTCCGTGGGCCTGCTCTTGCCGGCCTGCGGGCAGTACGCGGAGACCGGCGAGCCCATCGCGGAGCAGCAGCAAGCCGCCTCGGACCAGGAAGCGTTCGTTGGCATCCTGCGCGTGACGATCATCGACCCGCTAGACGGGCAGACCGCGCCGCACACCGAAGCCTACCTCGAGCTCACGGACGGCACGTACCTGCCGATCGATGGCGACGGCGTCATCGAAGGAGCCGCCGAGAGCGGTCAGCTCGTTCGCGTCTTCGGGCGTGAAGACCGCGGACGCATCGTGGCCGATCGGCTCGAGCCTGCGGACGAAGCACCCAGCTCGGGATCGTCGGAGGAGCTGCTCGAGGTCGTCACGCCGAACGAGACCGTTGGGACCAAGAAGATCGCGGTCTTGCTCGTCTCCGTCTCGGGCGCCACCAACAACTTCGACCCGGACGACGTGCGCGACGCCGTCTTCGGCGCCTCCGGGCGCTCGTCGCGCACGTTCTGGGAGGAAGGTTCCTTCGGCAAGCTGACGATCACCGGCCACCTGCGTGAGGACGGCGACGTGTTCGGGCCGTACACGATCGCGGGCGACTGCAGCTACGGCAACGTCGTCAACGCCTCGGCCCAGGCCGCCGCGCAGGCGGGGGTGGACCTCAGCCCCTACGATCATATCGTGCGCTACACGCCTCAAGGAGCGAATGGCTGCGCCGGGGGTGGTCAGGGCGATCAACCCGGTCGCAACTCGATCATCTTCGGCATCGGACTCAACGCGCTGTGGGACTACGTCGGGCACGAGGTCGGACACAACTTCGGCTGCGGGCACGCCTCCTCGTACGACAACTGCCAGGGTAGATTCGAAGACTGCCAGCACAACGAGTACGGCGATCCGACCGACATCATGGGCCGCCGCAACGGCCACTACATGTCCTTCTACAAGGACGAACTCGGCTGGCTCGAGGCGGAGAACAAAACCACCGTCACCACCTCGCGCCGGCTCCGGCTCTTTCCCATCGAGGCGACCGCCGACGGCCTCCAGTCGGTGCTCGTCCCGCGCGACGACGGCAGCCAGCTCCACCTGGAGTTTCGCCGCCCCATCGGCTTCGACGCGTTCCTGGAGAACGGCCTCACCAACGGCGTGCTGTTGCGCTATTTGCCCCCCGATCGTCGAGGGCTCCCGCACCTCATCAACTTCGGAAGCGGCAACGCCGCGACCGACGCCGCCCTGCGCCCCGGCACCACCTTCACCGACGGCAACCGGGAGATCAGCGTCGTCGAAGTCGGCACCGACTCGGCCGTGGTCGACATCATCATCGACGGCGCGCCACCCGTCGACGACTCGGGCACGGGCGGAGCCGGGGGAGCCGGGACGGGAGGCAGCGGCGAGACCGGTGGGACCGGCGGGACCGGAGGCGTGGCGACGGGCGGCAGTGGCGGCAGCGGCGCGACCGGTGGCTTTGGCGGCAGCGGCGGCGCGGGCGGCTTCGGCGCTAGCGGCGGCACCAATACGACCGGGGGCGCTACCGCCACGGGCGGCAGCGGCGGCGGCGCCACGGGTGGCACCCAAGGTGGCGGGAGCGGCGGGGCGGCGACGGGCATGGGTGGCTTCGGAGCCACCGCCAGCGGAGGCTCCGCCGCGGCGACTGGCGCTGGCGCGGCCGCGGGAACCTCGACCACCTCGTCGGGAGGCAGCGCTGCCGTAGCGAGCGGCGAGGCGGTTGGTGGGTGCGGCTGTTGCGTGCCCGGGCAGACGCGTGTGGCTCCGGTTCGGGGCGTGATGGTTGGGCTTGCGTTGGCTGCGTTTGGGGTGAGGCGGGTGC
>JAEZYZ010000375.1 GCA_023418705.1 Pseudomonadota bacterium
GACTCCGATCGGGGGCCGACGACGTCGGTCCCCCTTCCAATCTTCCGACCTTCCTGTGACCAATCTCCGAGCCAGACTCGTCGACACGGCTCGCTGTCTCAGTCGTGAAATCCGTTTTCACCGACGCGAGGTGGGGCCGAAGGGATCCGCACCGCGGCAGCTCCCCGGTGGGCGGTTCGTCACTTCTCTTTTCGGGCGCGCTTTCGGAACACGACCTGCACCGGCACGCACTCGAAACCGAAGCTCTTTCGGATTTGGTTGGCGACGAAGCGCTTGTAGCCCTCCTGGATGTATTCGGGCGCGCTGCTCATGGCGACGAAGACGGGCGGCGCGGTCTGCGCTTGCGTGATGTAGTAGATGCGCGGCGCGCGGCCGTGCGCGGTCGGCGGGGCCCGATGCTGCAACACCTGTTCGAAGAACCGGTTGAGCTCGCCGGTGGGCACGCGGCGGGTAAACTCGTCGGCCGCCTTCGCCACCGTCTGCATCAGGGTGTCGAGGCCGAAGCCGGTCTTGGCGCTGATCGCGACGATCGGCGCCCAGGGCGCGAAATGCAGCGCGTCCCGGGCGTTCTGCTCGGCGGCGCGCCGCTCGGCGCGGCCCAGCAGGTCGGCCTTGTTCAGGCCCACGACCACCGCCCGACCCCGTTCGGTGCACAGGCGCAGCAGCCGGGCGTCCTGTTCGGCGATGCCGCCGGTCACCTCGCACATCAGGACCACCACCTGCGCGCGCCCGACCGCGCGGATGCTGCGCATCACGCTGGCCGCTTCGACGCCCCGCTCGACGCGCGTTTTCCGCCGGATCCCGGCCGTGTCGACCAGGACGTACTGCCGGTCCCCGTAGCTGAGCCGCGTGTCGACGGGGTCCCGGGTGGTGCCCGGCTCGTCAGCCACCAGCGACCGCTCGCTGCCGATGAGCTTGTTGAAGAGCGAGGACTTTCCGGCGTTGGGGCGCCCGACCAGCGCCACCCGCGGCGCGTCGTCGGTGGCCTCGAGCTCGGCGGCGGTGGTGAACGGCGGCAGGGCCGCCGTGATGCGCGCCTCGAGGTCCGCGATGCCGCGTCCGTGGAGCGCCGAGATGGGCACGATCTCGTCGACACCCAGCGCGTAGTGGTCGGCGGCTTCCAGCCGCCTCCGATCATCGTCCGCCTTGTTGGCCACGTAGACCACCGGTTTGCCGCTTCGGCGCAGCAGCTCGACGCTGTCGCGGTCGGCGCCCGTGGGGGGCCCAGAGGCGTCGAGCACGCACACGACGACGTCGGCTTGTTCGATCGCCGCGCTCACTTGCCGAGCGATGCCCTGTCCCATCGGGTCTTCGGTGGTCGGATCGAAGCCGCCGGTGTCGATCAGGGTCAGGTCGCGACCGCGCAGGTGGGCGTCGGCGTAGTTGCGGTCCCGGGTCACGCCCGGCGCGTCGTGGACGATCGCGAGCTGCTTGCCGGCCAGGCGATTGAACAGGGTGCTCTTGCCCACGTTGGGCCGACCGACGATGGCGACGATGGGGGTCACGGTTTCCTCCGGGCCGGCTTCGTGTCGAAGGGCTCGGGCAGCCCCGCCCGCCCGGCGGCCTCGTAGCCCAGCTCGGCCAACTTGCGCGGCGTCTCTTTCCAGCGCGCCGAGACGCGCACGAACAGCTCCAAGTGCACCTTTTTCCCGGCAAGCTCCTCGATCTTCAAGCGGGCCGCCGTGCCGATGTCGCGGAGGGTGCTGCCCCCGCGGCCGACGACGATCTTGCGCTGGCCGAGCTTGTCGACGTGGACCGTGGCCTTGATGATCAAGATCTCGGGGGACTCGTTGATTTGATCGATCGAGACGGCCACGGCGTGCGGGACCTCCGCGGCGGTCCGCAGCAGCACCTGCTCGCGCACGAACTCGCGAGCGAAGTAGGCGACGGGCTGAGTGGTGATGGTGTCGGCGTCGTAGCCCGCCGGCCCCTCCGGCAGCTCGGCCGCCAGCGCGTCGAGCACCCGCTCGACCCCGTCGGACCGGATCACGCTGGCCGGCACGATCGCTGCGAACGTGCGGCACCGATCGAGGGCCTCCACCAGCGGCAGGAGCAGGCCTTTGTCGCCGACCTGGTCGACCTTGTTGATCACGGCCACGGCGCGTTGCTCGGGCGCCAGCGTCGACAAGAGCAGGCGATCTTCGGGGTGCAGCAGCGTGTCGGTGCTCGCGGGCTCCGACCCGGCGAGCGCCTGCCGCGTCTGCAAAGCCTTGAACCGCTGCCGCAACCCGGTGACGTCGGTCATGAAGAGCACCAGGTCGGCCGACCGCGCCGCCTCCAGGGCCGCGGCGTTCATGCGGCGGCCGAGCTCGGACTTCGGACGGTGCAGTCCGGGCGTGTCGATGAACGCGATTTGTGCGTTCCCGTGCTCGGCGACGCCGAGCAGGGCGTCGCGCGTGGTCTGCGGCCGGGGCGATACGATGGCCAGATGCTGCCCCAGGGCGGCGTTCAGGAACGTCGACTTGCCGACGTTCGAGCGCCCGAGGATCGCCACGGTTCCGAATCGATCGATGGTCACCAGCGCTGCCGTCTTTCGGGAAAAGGTCGAAGCTTCGTGCGCGGAAGGGCGCCGGAGCGCGGCCGCTCGGGCCCTCTCGCGCCGTGGCCGTACTCTGCTAAGGTCCGCGCGGCAATGATCCGCGACGATTCCGGCCCTTCTGGCGGTGGTTCCGGCTCGGGTGCCGAGCGGCCGGTCGAGGGCCGGCGCCGGATCGTTGGGGCATGGCTGACCGCCGCCGCCGTCGCCGTGCTGAGCCTGCTCGTGCCCATCGCCAGCAGCGGCATCTGGGATCCCCACGAGCTCGGCGTCGCCGACCTCTCCCGGCGGATCGCCCTCACGCTGATGGGCGCCGAGGGGTTGTCGCTGTCCGGGGGCAACAACAGCGTCCCGTCGCTGGGCGAGCTCGGGCGGGGTCAGCTTCCGTTCACGTCGATCGCCACCGGGTTCCGGGTTTTCGGGCTGCACGACTGGGCAGGGCGCCTGCCGCTGGCGCTCTGGGGGCTTTTGGGCGTCGCCGCGACCTACGCGCTGGTGGCTCGGCTGGTCAGCCGCAAGGCGGCCTGCTTTTCCGCCGTCGCCCTCGCGACGATGCCGCTGTATTTCCTGCACGCCCGCACGATGCTCGGCGACGTCGTGACCATGGCGGCGCTCGCCATCGCGGTGGCGGGCCTCGGCGTGGCGGCGCTCGACGACACGCTCGACACCAAGGGGCGCACGCTGTGGGGGGCGGCCGGGCTGGTCGGGCTGCTCTCGGGGTTCGGCGCGCGTGGGCTGCTCGTCGGCGTGTGCGTGCCGGCGCTCGGCGTCGGGCTGTCCTGGGCGCTGCTCCGGCTGAATCGCGAGCGCTTGCCCTTCGGGGCCCGGGATGTCGTGGGGGCGGCGGCGCTCGCGATCGGGCTCTTGGCGTTGGGCTCCGGGGTCGCCGCGGTGTTGCGCGCGCTGGCCGAGCCGGCGAGGTTCTTCCCGCTCGTGGGGCTCAGCATCGAGTCGCAGCGCCGGCTGCCGACCTTCGACTTCGTGATCCAGCACCTGGGGCATGGTCTGTTCCCGTGGAGCGCCGTGATCCCGTTCGCGATCGGACGCCTCCTGCGCTCGCCGCCTGGCGCCTCGGCGTCGTGGATCGACCGCGAGGGCGCCCTGCGCGTGCTCTTGCTCACGGTGGCGGCGGTCTGCTTGGGGGTTCAGGGAGCGCTCGCGCCCGTGACCGGTCATTTGCCGTTCGCGGCCGTGGCGCCGCTGGCGGCGATCGCCGGCGTCGCCCTGTTCGATCTGGAGCGGGGCGCGAGCGGCTCGCGAGCGTTCGCGATGACCGTCGCGGCGTTCGCGATCCTGCTCTACCTGGACTTCGAAAACTTTCCGGACAAGGCGTTCGCGGCGTACGCCGTCGATGGCCGCTTCCCCGACAGCTTCGAGGCGGCCGGCACGCGCTGGATCCGGTACGCGACCTTGGGCTTCATCGGGCTGTTTTTTCTGTCGGTGATGGATCGACAAGCGACCGGCGATCGCCGCTTCGACCGCGAGGAGTATCTGGCATGGCCGCGCGCCGTGCAGCGGCTCTGGGACGGCAACCTGATGTTCCTGTTGATGGTGCTCGAGTCGCTGCTGGTCGGGCTCTTCGTCGCCAAGCTCCTCAGCGACTGGCACTTCCACCTGCGTCCGTTCGAGCGTTTGCCGTCCGTCCTGCGCAGCGCCATCGAGGTCGCTTGGATTGGATTGCCGGTCGCGGTGTTCGTCTTGCCGCTCGCGGCCCTGTTTGCGCGCGACGTTTCGCGCGCGATTTTTTCTCCAAGCTTCGGCTTGAAGGGCCGGGGCGGGGCGCGCCTCGGGCGGCTCTTGGAAGCCATCGAGCGGCGCGCGCCCGCGATCTCCGCGCGCGGGCCGAGCCGTGGCTCGGGCGCCGTCCTCGCCGCCGCGGCGTGCGGCCTCGTGCTGAGCCTCGGGTACTACCCGGCGCTGGCGTCCCAGATCTCCCCGAAGCGGATCTTCGAAGCCTACCGGCGCTTTGCGGCGGGCGGGGAGCGGCTCGCGCTCTTGGGCGTCGCCGGCTCGGCCGCCAGCTACTACACGGGCGGCGAGGCGCCGGCGTTCGACGACGCCAAGGCCGCCTTCGAGTGGCTGATGCACCCGGAGGAGCGGCGCTGGCTGGCGGCGCGAGCGAGCGATCTGCCCGCCCTCAATGCCCTTTATCGCGAAACGTCTCGGCCTCGGGCGAACATCCCGGTGCTCGACGCCGGATCGAGCGAAATCTTGCTGATGAGCAATCGCCTCGAGGCCGGCGAGCAGAACCGGAACCCGCTGTCCAGGCTCGTGGTCGGAGACCCTCCCGAGCCGGATCGCCCGCTCGACGCGAAGCTCGGAGAACAGCTCCGGGCGCTCGGTTGGGAGGTGCGGACTCCCCAAGGAGAGGTCGTCGACGGGGTGCAGCCGGGGCGGCCGTACGAGTTCGTGATTTACTGGGAGGTGCTCGCATCGATCTCGGGCAGCTGGGACACCTTCATCCACATCGACGGTTTCGGTCGCCGCTTCAACGGGGATCACACCACCCTCGAGGGGAAGTACCCGCTCAAGCACTGGCGCCGCGGCGATTTCATCGTCGACGTGCACCCCATCACGCTGGAGCCGAACTTCACGCCGGGCAGGTACAACGTGTTCTACGGCCTGTATTCGGGGAGCCGTCGTTTGGAAGTAAAGGTGGGACCTCAGCATGAAAACCGCATCCGCGCCGGAACCTTGCAGGTTCGCTGAAGTATTCGCGCGAAAGCGCCGAATTGCGTGACTCTCGAGGCGATCGGGAGTAAGCCCGATTTCGTGAGCGACGATCAGCGCAGTCCTTCGGAGCGGGCTCCAGCGTCCAATCGGCGGAGCGCCGAGCGCATCGACGTGATTTGGTCGGTGGACTGTGAGACCGAGCAGACGTTCCTCTACGCCTCGATCACCAACATCTCCGAGCTTGGGATTTTCGTGCAGACGCGCGAGCCCCTGGAGCCGGGGACGCGGCTGACGCTGCGCTTCAGCCCGCCAGGCGCTCGCGAAGCGTTCGTCCTGACGGGCGTCGTCCAATGGATCAACCCCGTGCTCGCGCTGTCGGTGAGCCCCAATCCCGGGATGGGGATCCGCTTCGTGGATCTCACCGCCGATGATCGAGAGCGGCTGGTCGACGCCATCCGTACGATCGCGTACGTGCGCGACGCCGCGAACTGAATCACGGCTTCGCGCCGGCCTGGCCGCTCGCGGCGGCTTCGCTGCCGCTCAGCGACGCCAGGGCGCCCTCTGCTCGACGGCCGTAGGTGCCGGAGGCGAGCAGCGCCTGGTACCGCTGGCGCGCCTGATCGAGCTGGCCGAGCGAACGGTAGCACTCGGCCGCGTGCCAGGTGGCGTGCTGCGCGATCGACGGGTGCGTGGCGCCGAAGCGAGCGGTGACGTCGTCGAAGCGCGGCGCCGCTGCCGCGCAGCCATTGCTCCAGCGCCAAGCTTCGGCGCCTCGCAGCGCCGCCAGGGCGGCGTCGGGCCCGCCGAGCTTCGCGATGCGATCGAACTGTGAGCGTGCAGCGGCATAGCGCCGAGCTTCGAAATCCTCGAGCGCCGCGTCGAAGCTCGGACGCCCGGCGAGCTCGTCCGCGCTCTCTGGCGCGACGTCCGCCGGCGGCGCTGACGCTGCCGCCGCGGGGGCCTTCTCGATCGCTCCTTGCTCGGCGGCGGGTGGCGCTGCCGGTGGGGGTGACGCGGCGGGCAGGGCGCTCTGCAGCGGCGGCGTGCGCGGGGCTTCGACCTCCGGCTCCGCCGCGCCGCGCGCGCTGAGCTGCGCTGGATCCCGCTCGCCCGGCCGGGTGCGGAGCAGCAGCAGGCTGCCGCCGATCATCAGCAGGAGCAGCGCCGCCATGCCGAGCTGCGGGCGCATCGCGTAGGAGGCCGTGATGGAGATCCAGCGCCCCAGGCGTCGCCCGAGGGAGAGGCCAGAGTTGGCCTGCCGCTCGTTGTCCAGGATCCTCGCCTGGAGGCTGTCGGGCGGCGGGAGCAGCGGGACGCTCCCCACTTCGCGCGTGGCGCGCAGCTCCGAGCTGATACGGCGACAGCGGGTACAATGCTCGGTGTGCCGGAGCGCCGCGGCTTCGGTCAGAACATCGAGCTCGTCGTAAAGGAGATCGAGCACGACTCGATCGAACTTCTCGCAGTCCACGATAAAACTCCGAACCCGTGCGCCTCAGCGCAGGGCTCTAGCGTACTCCTCGAACCCCGCCAGCGCCTGCTGCAAGCGATCGAGGGCGTAGCGCATGCGGCCTTTGACGGTGCTCTCGGCCGCGCCGGTCAGCTCGGCGATCTCTCTGAACGGGAGCCGCGAAAGCTCGCGCAACAGATACACCTCCCGCAGGTCGTCGGGCAGCGCGTCGATGGCTTCCAGCGTGCGCCGGCCGACGTCGCTCGAGGCGGGGGCCCCTTGCGGGCGCTCGCTCGTCGGCCCGTCCGCCTGCGGCGCTCCGGCGTGCGGCCTCTCTGGACGCTCTGGAGGTCGCGCGCGGACAGAGTCGGGAGCCCGCCCGGACGGGTGTCGCCCGAAGCTGGTGCACACGTCCTGCACGATCCCGTAGAGCCAGGTGCAAAAGCTGGCTTCGTGCTTGAACTTGGCCGCGTCCTGCACCACCCGAAAAAAGACCTCGAGCGACAGGGCTTCGGCGGCGGCAGGATCGCGCACCGTTCGCAGCACGAAGTTATAGACGAAGCGGCTATGCCGTTCGACGATCTCGGCGAACGCGCGGGCGTCACCGCGCTGGTATCGCACCATCAGCATTTCGTCCGTCGCGTCCTGCCGCGCGGCCGTCATCGTCGACACCTTCGCTCTCGCGGGGCGGATGATGCTAGCACCGGAGGCAGCCTCCGGGCGCCCGGACCTCCACGAGGGGGATGGCCAAGGCGAGTTCGATCGGGTGCCCGCTCGTGTCGCACCCTAATCAAGTCGAGGACACTGCTGCAAGGGCGAACAGAGACGAGGGTCACACAGGCGCTCACCGCTCGCGCCGGGCGCTTCGGCGCGGCGCCTCCCCGGCCGCGAGGGGGAGCAGCGGGGGCCCGTCGGATGGGGGCGATAACCCCCGGCCAGCGCGTGGGTGTTGCCGCCGGAAAAATTCGAAGACATAAGGCTGGAGCTCCGAGAGCCCGGCAGGCACAATCCTGACCAGCTGCTAAAGAGGGAAAACTATGCGACTTCTAAAGGCTCTTTGCCTCGCGCTTGCCGCCCTGGTGTTGATGGTTCAGCCGAGCTTCGCACAAGGCGACGCATCGGCAGCGAAACCCGGCGGCGCAGCGGAGACCGGTGCGGCTCAGCCGCCCGCCGCGGGCGATGCCGCGGCAACCGGCGATGCTCAGACCGGCGCGGCCGCGCCCGCCGCCGGAGCGGAACCCGCTGCTGAAGCGGCGCCCGCTGCTGCCCCGACCTCCGCGGCGGCGCCTCCAGCGACGGCCGCAAAGACCAGCACCGCCGCCGCGCCGTCGATGGACGGCTCCACCTACGTCGTGCGCCTGCGAGATCTCGAGCAGCGCATCGACGAGCTCAAGGAGCAAATCCGGCGCAGCCACACGCGCCTGAGCTTGCTGAGCGACACCATCCTGTCCGGGGGCGTCGGGGGCGCGCGGGCGGAAATCACCTTCAAAAATGAGCTGAGCAGCGCGTTTCGCCTGACCCGGGTGCTCGTGGTGCTGGACGGAGCCGTCCAGTACAACAAGCAGGACGACTCGGGCACGCTGTCCGAGCAGCAGACCATCCCAATCTTCAGCGGCTCGATCCCGCCGGGTGACCACACCGTGCAAGTGCTCGTCGAGCTTCGGGGACACGGCTACGGCGTGTTTTCGTACCTCCGCGGCTACCGCTTCGAGATCAAGGACAGCCACTCGTTCACCGTGACCGACGGCAAGACCATGAACCTCGAGGTCGTGGCGTTCGAAAAGGGCGGGGTGACCACCCCGATCGAGCAGCGTCCCGCCGTCCGCTACCTCGAGCGCTTGAAGACCGGCGCGCCCGCGGGTGAGGGCTCGCCCTCCCCAGCACCCGGCAGCTCCAGCGCGCCGGCCGCTTCCGGCTCCTTTTCCGTGAAGGCAGGAGGCAAGTAATGCATTCGCATCGCGTCCGCGCCTGGGCACTGGGTCCGGCGCTGCTGGCGCTCGGCCTCTCGTCCCCCGCGCTCGCGATCAGCACGGACGCGGCCGAGGAACAGGCGCAGGCGAGCCTGCGCACGGTCGAAGCCGGGATCGCCCGGGTCGAGGCGGCGGCGGCGCAGAGCCGCCACCACCAGGCGAGCCCGGCGGAGCGGATCGCGGCAGGCGACATCTTCTTGCGAAACAAGGACTACGAGCGCGCCATCCAAATGTTCAGCCAGGTGGTGGAGCTCCATCGCCAGGGCAAGGTGAAGGAAGCACCCAAGGCCGACGCCCTGTTCTTGCTCGGCGAGACGTACTTTCAGGACAAGCAATACCTGTCCGCCCGCCGCCACTACGGTGAGCTGCTCGACCAGGCCGCTCGGAGCCCGTACGACGCCTACGCCGGCCGCGCGCTCAGCCGCCTGGTCGACGTCGCTCTGAAGACGGACAATCTGGAGCAGCTCGATCAAATCGTGGCGCGGCTCGCCACGCTCCCGACGGGTGACGCCACGGGCTCCTTGCAGTACGCGCGGGCCAAGGCCCTGTTTGCCGCTGGCGACGTGGAGCGGGCCAAAGCGACGTTGCAGGGGGTCTCCGCGACCTCCGACTACAACCATCAAGGTCAGTACTTGATGGGCGTCATCCTGACCAAGCAGGCGGTGCCCGCGGCGGCCGTCACCGGGACGGAAGAAGGCGCGGCGCCCGCGACCGCGCCGCCCCTCGATCCGGCCTCCCGCGCCAGGTACGCCGCCGCGATCGAGCAGTTTCGCCGCGTCACGCGGCTGCCGGCCGAGACGCAAGCCGAGCGCCACGTCGTGGATTTGGCCTGGATGGCGATTGGCCGGCTGCTCTACGAATCAGACAACTACCTGGACGCCGCCGAGGCGTACGGTCACGTCGATCGTACGTCGCCCGAGTTTTCGACCATGCTCTACGAGCTGGCCTGGGTGTACGTGCGCCTGGGTGACTACCAGCGCGCCCAGCGCGCGCTCGAGGTCCTGAGCATCACCGCGCCGGAGACGCTCCGGCTCGCCGACGGCTCGCTGCTTCGGGCAGATCTGATGCTGCGATCTGGCCAGTTCGACAACGCGCTGACGTTGTACCGCAGCGTCCACAGCCGCTTCGATCCGATCCGAGACCAGGTCGCGAGCTTCATCAAGACCACCAGCGATCCGGCCATCTACTACGACAAGCTGCTCCAGGAGCGGCTCGAAGGCGGCAAGGGCACGGAGGAGCTGTCGCCGATCGTCATCGAGTGGGCGCGCGAGGAGGCCGAGGACTCCCGTGCGTTCGCCGTGATCGACGACGTGAGCCGATCTCGGGATCTGGTGCGGCGGTCCAACGACCTGGCCAAGAAGCTCGACGGCGTGCTGCAGTCGCCCGCCCGCGCCAAGGCCTTCCCGGAGCTCATCGGATCGCTCGAGAAGGCCACCGGACTGCAGAACCGCCTGGCCAACGGCTGGCGCACGCTCGCTGCGGGCATGGACGACGTGGCGCGCGACAACCCGGGTGGGGAGCTCGGCCGGGTGCGCGCCCAGCGCCGGGCGTTGATGAAACAGGTGGCCCAGCTGCCGATCGAGGACGGTGATTTCGCGCGCCGGGAGGCGTCCGGTGAGCGCCAGTGGAACCGGGTCAGCCAGCAGCTGCAGGTGCTGACGCTGGAGGTCGACAAGCTGCGCGCCATCATCAACGGCCTGCACCGCGTGATGCAGGACGGCAGGCAATTCGGTGTGAGCGGCGACGCGGAGAGCGTCGAGCGTTTCCGCCAGGAGATCGCCGCCAATCGTCGCGATCTGGAGACCTACCAGCGCCGCATCGAGCAGCTGCGGATGACCATCGAGATGGGCCGGGCGCAGGTCGGCTTCGGCGATCAGCGCTACGTCAACGACGACGCCTATCGGCGGCAGTTTCACGAGCTGTTTTCTCGGGAAGCCCAGCTCACGGCGGCGGGCGGCGACGACGCCGACGCGGTGGAGTACGCCCGCGGCATCCAGCCGCTGCTCGCGCGGATGGATGCGGCAAAAAACCGGTTGGATCGATTTCGTTCTCGGCTCGAGGCGCAGGCCCTCGAGCGGGCCAACGCCCTGCGGGCCAAGGTGCAGCAGGAAGCGAGCCTGATCGCTGGCTACGCCGCGCAGCTGGACGCGCTCGATCAGCAGGCGCGGCTGGTCGTCGGCGAGCTTGCGATGCACAATTTCGGATTGGTTCGAGACAAGCTGAAGAGCATCGTGCTGCGGGCCGACGTCGGCATCGTCCAGCACGCGTGGGAAGTGCGTGAGGAGCACCGGCTGCGCGTGAACAACCTGCAGCGCGAGCGCGCCCGTGAGGAGCAAAACCTCAACGACGAGCTGCGCGAGGTGCTCGACGACGCGGAGGACGAGCTATGAGGTTCCGTACGGACGCTTGCGTCTGGGCATTGATCGGCTCGCTCTGCGCGGGCACGTTGCTCCCGCCGACGGCGGTGGCTCAGCCGAGCGGCGCCGCAGCGTCGGGGACCGCGACCGCGGGGACGCCCGCTGCCGCCAAGCCGCCGGCGGGTGC
>JAEZYZ010000427.1 GCA_023418705.1 Pseudomonadota bacterium
CCTGGGCCGCGGGCGCGTCGTCAGACGCCGCGCTTGGAACGAAGTAGACGGCAGCGGCGCCGCCACCGATCAGGACCACGGCCGCCATCGACAGCAGCCACTTGCGCGAGCCGCGGTCGCTGCGGGACGTCTGGCCCCAGGCGACGTCCGTCGTCTGCCCGGGCACCGCCGGCGGGACCGCGGCGGCCGCGGCGACCGGCGGCGCCCCGGGCGACACGCCGCCGATGATGCGCGAGATCCGATCCACCGATGCCCGCGCGTGCGCGGGTGCGAGCGGCGCGAGCGCGGTCGCTAGCTCGGAGATGGTCTGGTGGCGCTCCGCCAGATCCTTGACCAGGCACTTGGCGACCGCGGCCTCGAGCGTCGGCGGCGCATCCGGGGCGATGTCGCGCAGGCGAGGAGCGGGCCCCTGGAGCACCAGCGCGCAGAGCTGCGGCAGCGAGTCGGCGATGAACGGCGGACGCCCGGTGACGAGCTCGAACAGGACGGCGCCGAGCGCCCAAATGTCCGTGCGTTGATCCACGTCCCGGCTCGACACCATCTGCTCCGGCGACATGTAGAGCGGCGAGCCCATGATCGTCGCCGTGCGGGTGAGCGCCATGTCGCCCCCGCTACCGCCCAGCGCGGCGGCCTTCGAGATCCCGAAGTCCAGCACCTTGATGCAATCGCTCTTGTCCGCGCGCTGCGTGAGAAACAAATTCGCCGGCTTCAGGTCCCGGTGCACGATGCCGAGCCGGTGCGCCTCGGCGAGCGCTTCGCAGGCTTGAAGCACGTACTCGACCGCGCGCGGGGCAGGCAGCGGTCCGTGCGCTTGCAGGTAGGCCGCCAGATCCTGCCCCTCCAGAAACTCCATCACGATGTAGGGCGCGCCGTTCTCCAGCGTGCCGACGTCGATGACCCTGGCGACGTGCTCGCTCTTGATCTTCACGGCGGCGCGCGCCTCGCGCGTGAACCGTCCCACGGCCTCCGGATTGCCGAGCACCTCCGGCAGCAGGAACTTGATGGCGACGCGCTCGTCCAGCTGCAAATGCAAGGCGGCGGCGACGATCCCCATGCCCCCGGCCCCGAGCACCCGCTCGATCCGGTACTTCCCGGCCAGGACGTCTCCCGCTTTTGGCTCAGATCCCACCGGCGGCCCCAGTCTCTACGAAAAAAGAGCCCCCAGCGTACACGCGCGGCGCTCGGTTGCCTAGCGCTTTCGCCCCCCCTTAGATTAGAGGTCTGTCGCCTCTCCTCTCGCGCAGACCTCAGGCCAGCGCCGCGAGACCGTCGACCATCTTCGCGGCGAGGGTCGCACGCGGCAGGCCCGCCTGCGCCATCAAGTCCGGGTGCGGATCGTGCGCCCACTCCTCGCGCAGCTCCGCGAGCGCCCGCGCTTGCGCGGCCTCCACCAACCGCGCGTCACGCGCCGAGAGCTGCGTCCGAAACCAGCGGTGCAGGGCCCAGGAAAACGCCGCGTGTCGCCGCTCGTCGGCCGCCACCGCGCGCAGCGCGCGCCGCACGCGCGCATCCTGCGCGCACAGCGCCTGATAGCTGCCGACGATCGCGCCGAAGGTCTCCCGAACGCAGCCTTCGACGGCATTGTCGAGCGCGGCCTCGCGGAGGCCCTGAGGACACGGCGGATCGAGCGCCGGCGCCTGAGGTTCCGCGCCGAGCTGCAGCGCCAGCCGTCCCATGAGGCGCGCATGACGGACCTCGTCGCCCGCCGCGCGCCGGCATTGCTTGACGAGCCGCGCCGGAGCTCGCCAGCGTTCGAGCTGCGCCGCAAGCTTCTGGAACGCAAACACCGCGGCGGCCTCGAGCCGGGCGACGTCGGCGAAGTACGTCGCGACCGCGTCGGCGGCGATGCCCCCCGTTCGCGCCAGCAGCTCGGGGGGCCGCCGGCCCACGCACACCGGCGAGCGCTTGGCGACCTTCGACCCCGAGACGGTGACCTGGCCGTCCGCCGAGACGTCGAGCTGGTAGTCGGTGATCTCGATGGGACAGTCTTTTGTCATCTTCGTCGCGCTGACGCGGTAGCCGCCCGCGCGCGGCTCGACACAGGCCGGCTCGTAGAGATCGTACCAGGCGAGCAACAGGGCTTCGTCCGGGGTGTCGATGCGCCCCAAGAACGCGAGCCACTGCTCGCGGCTCGTCCAGGCCCGCACCTCATCACCCTGAGTGGTGATCAAGAAGTGCTCCGACTGCACCTGCCCCGGCGCCAGCCTGCCGCCGGTGACCGAGGCCGCCAGACGCTCGATCTCGCGGCGGCAGTCGTCGGCGCGCGCGGCCGTAGCGCAGGCGTCGCCGATCGCCCAGCGCTCGGTCGCGGGGCCCGCGGCGATGCTCAGCCGCTCCATGATCGCGGCGAAGTCGACCGGACGCGCCGGGCTCAAGCCATGCAGCGGGTGCCAGTCCGCATCCGGACAGCGGCGGGCGGCCGGCGCTGGATCCGCGCTGCCGGTATCACCCGCCCCCGGGCGCCCGCCATCGGGAGGCGGCGGCACCGCGATGGTGACCGGCGGCGGCTCGCTGGCGGCGCCGCCGCGGCTGCAGCTCGAGCAGCCAAGGGCCATGCCGCTCGCGGCCCACGCCAGCTCGAAGAGCCGCATTGAAAGGGAGGGTGCGCGAGGTGCCACGCAACAAGCGTTAAGCGCCGCGCCGTCGCGAAGCAAGCCGGTCCCCGGCACCGCCGCGCGATCTACTGCGTTTTGGCGGACGGCGTGAGCTTCAAGAGCTCCGCGTCATCGTCGTCGGTGAGCAGGTAGACGGCGCCCTCCGGGCCTTGCACGACCTCTCGGATGCGGTCGCCACGATCGGCGAGCAGGCGCTCTTCACCCACCACCCGGTTGTCTTTCAGCTCGAGCCGGATCAGAGCCTTGCTGGACAGGCCGGCGATCAGAAAATTGCCCTTCCACTCCGGAAACAGGTCTCCCGTGTAGATCGTCAGCGCGCCCGGGGAGATCACCGGATCCCAGTAGTAGACCGGCTGCTCCATCCCCGGCGCCTGGGTCCGATCGTGGATGCGCTTGCCGGAGTACTCCTCGCCATAGCCGATCGTCGGCCAGCCGTAGTCCTTGCCCTTCTCCACCAGGTTCAGCTCGTCACCGCCCCGCGGTCCCATTTCGACCACCCAGAGCCGCCCCCGCGGGTCGAAGTCGGCGGCGAGCACATTTCGATGACCCAGCGACCAGATCTCGGGCCGCGCGCCCGGTTTGTTGACGAACGGGTTGTCTTTCGGCACCGACCCGTCCGGATTGATGCGCACCAGCTTGCCGAAATGGCTGCCGAGATCGCGCGCCTGCACCCGACCCTCCAGGATCGAACGCTCACCGAGCGCGACGAACAGCTTGCCGTCGGGGGCGAACACCAAGCGCCCCCCGGCGTGCTTGGTCGATTCCATCGTCGGCTGCATCCGGAAGATGATCTGTAGCCTCTCGAGCTTCGGCGGATCGCTCGGCACCAGGCGCGCGCGCGCTACGGCCAGGCCGTTGCCGCCCTCCCGCGGCTCGTAGTAGCTGAGATAAATCAGCTGGTTTTGGGGGTAGCTCGGGTCGAGCGTCACGTCGAGCAGCCCCCCTTGATCGCGACCGTCGACCCGAGGCACGCCGGCGACCGGCGGCGACACCGTGCCGGTCGCGCCGACGATGTGCAGCTCACCGTCGTGTTTCTCGGTCACGAGCATGCGTCCGTCCGGCAAAAACTCGATCGCCCAGGGCTGATCGAGATCGTCGGCCACCTCGCTGACCTGGATGGGTGTCCGGGTCTTGATGGCCGGGGCCCGCGTTTGTTCAGGGAACGCCGGCTCGAACTCGGGGACGTTCGGCGCGCCGGTCTCGACCGGCGCCGACGTCGCGACGTCGGTGCGCGGCTTGGTCGGTTCACCCTCGCCACCGGCGGGGATGATGTTGGCCGCAGGCTCCTGTTTGTTCGCGGTGGCGGACCGATTGCAACCTGCGAGCAGCGCGACCGCTCCGATGAGGATGGCTCGTGAATGGCGCATGGTCCGCCCCAGGTAATCACGGGCCCGCGGTGGTTCCAGGGGCCCCTGAGACCGGGGGGCGCCGAGCGGCGCGAAAGCGACCGCGGCATTTTCGCCCCACTCGCTTCGCGAGCGGCGGTCGCGATCGTAAAGCCGCAGACCGTTTGTCGCGCAAAGTGACACCATCTAGAGCACCGAGCCGTGAGCAGACGCGAGGGTTTCCCGGAGAATCGGGGCCCGCACCCCGATGGGGGCGCCGATGCTTCGGGATCTCCGCTCGGGCAAACGGATCGGTGCTCTAGGGAAGCGTCCGAGGCTCGGGCGTACCACCTTGCCACGCTGATTTTGCAGGTGATCCTCGGGGTTTCGCAGTGGCCCGGTGGTTATCGTAGCGAGAGATGGCCCGGATCTTCTTGAGCATGTCCGGCGAGGGTCGAGGGCATGCGAGCCGCATCGGCTCCCTCCTCGAATGCTTGCGCCGGCGTCATGAGCTGATGGTCTTCGCGCCCGCCCTCGCGTACGACCTGCTCGTCGAGCCCTGCCAGCGCATGGGGGTAGCGCTCCAAGCCATTCCGGGCATCGTCAATCGCTACAAGGACGACAAAAGCTTCGACGTGTGGGGCACGGTCGCCGACGTCGTGCCCTATGCGCTCGAGCTACCGCACGTCCTGAGCCGCGTGGAGGAGGTGGTCCGCCGCGAGAGGCCGGACCTGGTGGTGACGGATTTCGAGCCCATCTTGCCGCGGGCGGCGGCGCGCTGCGACGTGCCGTTCATCAGCGTCAATCATCAGCACCTCTTGGTCGTGGCGGATCTGTCGGAGCTGCCGGCCGATCTGCGCTGGCACGCCGCCGTGATGTCCGTGGGGGTGCGCGCGCTCTATTCGGGCCAAGTGCACACGGTCGTCTCCGCCTTCTACCCCTTCAAGCTCAAGCGGCCCTACTTGAACCAGGTCACCCACGCGGGGGTTTTCTTGAGGCCGGCCGTCAAGCAGGCCGCGACGCGGGTCGACGATCACCTGGCCGTCTACCTCAGGCGCGGCGCTCCCTCCAGCATGCTGGACGCGCTCGACGGCCTCGGCCTGCCCGCGCGCGTCTACGGGCTGCCCGAACGGGGTCGCCGGGGCAAGCTCGAGTTTTTGCCCGTCGACGCGGACGCCTTCGCCGATGATCTGGCGAGCGCGCGCGCCCTCGTCACCACCGCCGGCAACCAGATCGTCGGTGAAGCGCTCTACCACGGCAAGCCGGTCTTCGCGCTGCCAGAGCCGAAGAACTACGAGCAGTACATCAACGCGCACCACCTCGCGAAGATGGGCGCCGGCGACTGGCTACCGATCGAAGAATGCCGGACCGAGCACCTACGAGACTTTCTGAAGCGCTTCGAGCCGGCGCCGCGCCATCACGGCTCGGACGGGACCAGCACGGCCGTGCGCTGCATCGAGCGCGAGCTCCGCGGACAATCCACGCCGGCGTGGGAGAAGCGCCGGTTTCCGGATGCCTTCGAGTTCGCCTGAACGTCTCGCGCCGTCTCGCGCTCAGGCGCGGTGCCCGCACACCGGCGCTTGCGCGTCGGGGAACACCACGAACGCCGCCGAGGCGGGTGGCAGGCGCAGCGGCTCGGCCGAACGGTGCTCCGCGGGCTCGAGGGGCCCGAGCCGACCGCTCGCGTCCACCTCCAGGCGGCGTCCGTTGAGGCGGATCTCCGCGCTGTCGAGGGCGGGGGCGGTCACCTGAAAGAGCCGCGCCGTGCTCCCGAGCAGCGCCTCCTCGATCCGAATCTCCGCCGAGTGCTCGGTGTCGACGTTGATGGCCAGCAGGGTCACCGCGCCCGCGGGCGCCCCGAACCGCTCCGGCGTGCAGTGGGCGTAGCTGCGAACGTAGGGGTTTTCGCCGCGCGTCTCGGTGGAGAGCACGCGTGTGCCCATGAGCCGCTTGTGCATCACGGAGGTGAAGTAGTCCGGTCTCGGCTCCAGGCTCTCGTCCTCGATCAAGCCGTAGTGCGAGCCGGCCAGGGTCTGCCGCACCACCACCTGCTCACCCCGGCTGGCCGAGGCGCCGAGCTGATCGAGCCACCACAGGCTCGAGGCGAAGCGGTCGGAGACGCCGGGCTCGCCGCCACACTGGGCGTTGCCCGTCTCCCCGAGCCACAGCGGTGTCCCCGGCGCCAGCCGATCACGCAGCTCCGACAAGTAATCCGCCCAGCGGTGGTACTCGTCCAGAGACACCGGGTTGAGCATCACGTCGGGGGCCGCCCGTCGCGTGGCCATCGGGCAGCGCCGCGACTGTTGCGGATAGAAGTGCCAGGTGATGGCGTCGAGGGTCTCGCCACCCCCCGCCTGCAGCATCTGCTCGTAGATGCCGAGCTGCGCGGCCAGCGGCTCACCCATGACCGGCCACAAGAACCCGGCCGGGCCGACGATGCGCGCGTCGGGCTGCGCGCGTTTGACCGCGTCCGAGAAGCGGCGCAGGTCAGCGGCGTATTGTTCACCGCTCACGTGGTGACGCACGCCGTGCGTGAACCAGTAGGCGTTCACCTCGTTGCCGAGCTCCCAGACCGGTACACGGTCACCGCGACGTCGCGCGTGCTCGAGCAGACCTGCGAGGTTCTGCGCCGACCAGGCGCCGCTGTCGTCGCGAGGCCCCGGGCCCGCGTTGGCGGTGAAAAATAGCTCGAGGCCGCTGCGCTTGGCGAAGTCGGCCGTGGCGTCCCAGTGCGCATGGGTGAACGCCAGCTCATAGCCGTCGGGCAGCTTGTCGGGCGCTTCGGGCGAGTAGTAGACGTGATCGGCCTCGGTCCCGCCGATGCGCAGGTAGGCCGGCGCGAGCTCCCGCGCCAGCGCGTCGAAGCGGGGACGTGACAGGTTCATGGGCTCCGTGCGCCCGCTGCCGCGCCCCACTTCCACACGATCGGCGGCCTTTCCCCACCAATGACCACCTGCGATCTGGCTCGTGTCGAGCGCGAAGGACAGAAACCGTTCGTCCACGGTGGCCTGCGCGCGAGTGAGCTCGATGCGCAGCGAGACGGGCGCTCCCGTGGCCGGCGGCGGCTCCGGCGGCGAGCCGTAGACCAGCCCGAGCGCCGCGCCGACCAGCCGATCCGACGAGCCGAGCGCCAAGAGCGCCGGCTGATGGAACACGGCGACGCCAGCCGCGACTGCGAGCGATCCGATTGCTGCAGTGCGATATCTGTTGAGTGTCCGCAACGTGCGGAGGCTTAGCCGATACCTCGCGCAAGCGCCAATCCGAAGCGCCTGGATTCGTCGCGCTGCCGCTCGACGCGTTCGGTCGCGGCCGACACCGAGCTCGAGCTGTCGAGGACGCCGCGATCACGCGTGAGCGCGCGGGCGCGCCATCACACTTCGGGGTGATTCGCTCTCAGATGGGCGCTTCGCGGCGTGGGGTCATCCGTGACATGCTGGTGCGCGCACCGAGCCAGGTGAGGCTGAACGCGAAGAACACCGCGATGACCATCGACAGGATGACCTGCCCCGCCGGCAGGCCCGCGGCGGGGCTCGGCGCCACGGCGAGCTGAAGCAGGCTGAAGACCAGCACCGTCACCGACGCGCCGATGGCGGGCTCCAGCGGGTTCGCCCCGGGGCGCAAGCGCAAGGTGGCGAACCCCACGCCAAAGAATGCCAGCGCCGCCAGCATGAGCATCAGCGCCGGCGCTTGGATCAACGAGGCGATGAGTCCGGCCCCGATGCTGAACGCGACGGTGAGCCCCGCAGCGATCAGAATGCCTCGCCAGTTCATCGGCCGCCGACGTTCGGACAGGGTTGCATTCGCCATCTCCGAGCTCGATGCCAGAACCATTCCATCAGCCGCCCACCGACGCGTCCGCCCCGAAAAGCTCGGCCGCGCCGTAGCACTCGGGCGCGCGACGCGTCGCCCAGGCGCGGCGCGCCAAATCCAGCACGCGCGCGTTGAGCGGCGTCGGCACAGCGTGACGCCGCCCGAGCTCCACGAAGGTCGCGTGGTATTGGTCGGCCTCGAGGCTGCCGACATCGTCGGGGGACTCGGAGCGCTGGTGAAACGCTCGCCAGACTTGATTGTATACCGGAGCGGGCCGGTGACTGGTCCCGCGCGCCAAGGAAGCCCGCTGGGAGGCGATCTCTTCGTCGAGCGAGCGATCGCGCCCGTCACAGCTCGTCGCCGCGATGCCGGCGCCCAGGACCACCGCCTGCGCCTCTTCCAGAAGCCGCGCCTTGCCTTCGACGAACGCGCTCGTCCGATGGTCCTGCTTTCGAATCAGCGCGTTCGGGATGCTCATGAGGTTGATGCAGAGCTTGAGCCATTTGTCCGCCATAATGTCGGGCGACACGCCGACGTCGAACGCCGCCGCGCGCAAGGCGTCGGCCACCGGACGCACGTCGCGGTCGCTCCCTTGGGAGTAGGCACCGACGATCACCCGCGGCGCTCCGATCGAACGCACTCCGTTGGGCGCGATGCGGGTGCAGGTCTGCCGCCAAACCCCGCCCACCACCCGGGGACAATGACGAGCGAGCGCCTGCTCGCTCGTGACATGATTCTGCCAGCTCACGATCGCGCCGGAGAAGACGGCTCCGAGCCGCGGAGCGAGCGCCAGCGCCTCCGCCGATCGCGTGCAGAGCAGGACGGGGGCGCCCGGTCCCAGCCGCTGCGCCGCCTCCAAGCTCGAGACGGCGGCCACGCGGACCTCGATGCGGCGCGCGGTCTGCAGGTCGTCGAGATATGCCCCCTGCTGCTCGATCCGCTTGGCCTGCTCCTGGGTCCGGGTGACGAGCACCACGGACAGACCCGAACCAGCGAGCCGGGCAGCCAGATTCAAGCCCACCGAGCCCGCGCCCACGACGATGAAATCGACGGCCATCGCGATCAGGATACCTCCTCGCCATGGGCGTCTGGCGCGCGACGGCTCACGCTCAGATGGGCGACCGGCCTCGGCGGCCGGCCGCGGCGGCGTGGCGGGATGCCCCGAGCCCAGAGGTCCCCCCCACCCGCGTGGCTGCGGACAGTTCCGGATCGAACGCGGGGCATGCTGATTGCAGGCCCGATTCAGGCGCCACCCGCGCACGGACTCGGAGCATTCCCCTTGGACAGTTGGGTCATCGGCATCGTTCAATCGCTGGGATACGTGGGCATCGCGCTGTTGATGGCGCTCGAGAACCTGTTCCCCCCGATTCCGTCCGAGCTCATCATGCCCTTGTCGGGTTACACCGCGTCCCAGGGCACCCTGAACCTGTGGCTGGTGATCCTGATCGGCTCGGCGGGGACCCTCGTGGGGACGCTCCCCTGGTACGCCGCCGCCCGCTTCATCAACAATCAGCGGTTTCACCGCTTCGTCGACCGGCACGGCCACTGGCTCACGTTGGATCTCGACGAGCTCGAGCGGGCCGAGCGCTGGTTTCGAAGCCACGGGCGGTGGATGGTCGCGGTCGGGCGGTTGATCCCCGGCATCCGCACGCTGATCTCGATTCCGGCCGGCTTCTGCAAGATGCCGCTCGGACAATACTTGGCCTACTCGGCGGTCGGGACCCTCGCATGGTCCGGCATCCTCGCGGCGGCCGGCTACGCGCTGGGACAGCACTACGATCGGGTCGCCAAGTATTTGGGGCCGGTGACCTGGGTCGTGCTCGGTCTGATCGTGGGGACGTACCTCGTCCGCCTGATCCGAATGCGGAAGCGCAATCACGAGCGGCGCGGGGCCGCCGGCGCTTCGGCCTGAGGCCTTGTGCCTCGACGCCCCGAACCTCATAGTTGAGGGTGTCCGACAACCTGAAGCGCCTGGTCGAAACCCTGGGTGAGCGCGGCGTAAAAAGCCCGGTGCTGCAGCGTCTGCGCTCCTCGACGGAGGCGGCTCGCGCCCACGCGCTGGCCGGCGTACAGCAGGAGGTGATGGCCGAGATGGCCGCCGCGCTGGGCCGCTCTGGCCAGCGGGTGGACGAGGAGCTGCTCAAGCTGGAGCTCTGCCGGGACGATCTCGAGCGCGCGCGCGACCGCTGGCGGGCAGGTCTTGCCGGCGAGGAAGACGTGCGCCGCCGGGTCACGGCCTACAACCAGCAGCGGGACGCGGCGTTTTGGCGGATCGAGAACCTGAAGGTACAGCGGGAAGCGTTCGGCCTGCGCGACCACCGCATGGTCAAAGAGCAGTACCCGCTGCCACCACCGGCGACGTTCGACGCCTGAGGCGCGGGCCGCATCCCGAAACCGAGCGCCGCGTGTGCGGTCATCGACGCAGCTCCCCGACGTGGTCCAGGAGGAACACCGGGCGACGCTCGAGATCGGAGCGTTTGAGATCGACGCGACCCTCCACCACGTACTCGCTCACCTCTCCGTCGACGAGGATGTTCTGAGTGATCTTCCACTCGCCGTCGCCGGCTTCGATTTGTAGGTTTTGAGGGCTTCGGGCCGCAGCGTCCAGCTGAATGGCGCCGCCGGACTCCCACAGCGGGCGCAGCGCCCGCTCGAGCGCGGGCGGACCGAGCTCGCTCTCGCCGGCCTCGGTCAGATCGAAGACCACGTCGAAGTCTCGGCTCTGCAGCGCGCGCAGCAGCGAGAACGATAGATTGCGGATCGCCGCGGTGAACAGCCGCCGATCCGCGGTGAAGGCAGCGCGGTCCGGCGCGGCTTCGTCCTCCACCGGGCGCAGCTCTCGATCGGGGTGTTGCAGGCGCTCCCACTCGTCGAGCAAGCTCGAGTCGACGCCGCGTACCAGCGCCCCCAGGCCGACGATCAGCTCCTCGAGCTCGGGGGTGCGCGCCAGCTCCGGCACGGTTTGGACCAGCGTCTTGTACACCTCCGACAGGTAGCGGAGCAGGAGCCCCTCGGAGCGGGCGAGCCCGTACTCCTTGACGTAGCCGCTGAAGGAGTGAAGCTGCTCGAGCAGCTCGCGCGCGATGGATTTCGGCTGCAAGAGCTCACGCGAGACGTACGGGTGCTCCTTCGCGAACAGCCCGAAGCTCTCGTACAGGAACTCGGCGTTGGGTTTGGGGTGCTCGATGGCATCGAGCTCACGCATGCGCTCCTCGTACTCCACGCCCGCCGCCTTGAGCTCCGCCAGCCGCTGGGTTTTCAGCTTGTCGACTTGCTTGCGCAAGATGACCTCGGGGTTCTCCACGATGGCCTCGACCAGCGTGAGCACGTCCAGCGGGTAGCTCGGGCTCTGCTTGTCGAGGCGCTCGACGGCGTCGAGCACGTACAGCCCCAGCGTTTGGAACAGCGAGAAGTCGGCTTGCAGCTCCTCGTTCAGGCGCACGCCCCCGCCTTCGCTGGCGGGGCGGAGCTCGATCACCCCGGCCTGCCAGAGCGAGCGGAGCAGCTCGAGCGCCTTCTGCTTGTGGCGGCGTTTTTGCGCTGCGGGCTCCAGACTGCTCTTGACGAGGTCCTTCATCGCCTGGCAGCCCCCGCTCGGACGGCAAAGCACTTGCAGGAGCATGCCGTACGACACCTGAAAGCGGCTCACGAGCGGCTCCGGCTCCGACACCACGAGCCGCTCGAAGGTCGCCTTGTCCCACGGCACGTAGCCCCACTCCGGCGGCTTCTTCTTGACGAACTTGCCCCCCTTCTTCCCCCGAGCCTTGGCCTCGAGCCGCAGGTTTTCGACGACGTGCTCCGGCGCCAGCGCCACCACGTGGCCGCGCTCGTCGAAGCCTTTTCGCCCGGCCCGCCCGGCGATCTGGTGAAAATCACGCGCGCTCAGGATGCGCACCTTCTCGCCGTCGTACTTGCACAGCTTGGTCAAGAGCACGGTGCGGATCGGGATGTTGACGCCGACCCCCAACGTATCGGTGCCACAGATGATCTTGAGCAGCCCCCGCTGCGCCAGCTTCTCGACCAGCAGCCGATAGCGCGGCAAGAGCCCCGCGTGGTGGATGCCGACCCCGTGGCGCAAGAGGCGCTGCATGTCCTTTCCATGCGGGCTCCGGAAGCTCTCGCCGACGAGGGCCTGCGCGATCTCCTTCTTTTCCTCCTTCGTACAATAATCGAGGCTGAGCAGGCTCTGGGCCGCCTCCGCCGCGCTGCGCTGCGTGAAGCTCACGACGTAGACCGGCGCCCGGTTCTCGTTCACCAGCCGCTGCACCACGTGCTGCAGCAGGTCCTCCTGGTACTCGAAGGAGAGCGGGACCGGGCGCTCCACCGAGCGCACCGTCGTCACGTCCACCCCGGTGCGCTCGCGCAACAGCTCCTCGAACACGCGAACGTCTCCGAGCGTCGCGCTCATCAGCACGAACCGACTCTGCGGCAGGGTCAACAGCGGCACCTGCCAGGCGACGCCGCGCTCCTTGTCCGAGAAGTAGTGAAACTCGTCCATCACGACGCTGTCCACCTCGGCCTCGCTGCCCTCGGCGAGCGCGACGTTCGCGAGCACCTCGGCCGTGCAGCAGATCACCGGCGCGTCGCGGTTGACCGTCGCGTCCCCGGTCATCATCCCCACCCGCTCCGGGCCGAGATCCCGGCACAGGGCGAAGAACTTCTCGCTCACCAGCGCCTTGATCGGCGACGTATAAAACGAGCGCCGCCCTTCGGCGACGGCCTTGAAGTGCGCGGCCGCCGCGATCAAAGATTTCCCAGAGCCTGTCGGGGTGTGCACGATCACGTTCTGGTCGGCCATGATCGCGAGCACCGCCTCCTCCTGGTGCGGATACAACACGAGCCCGATCCGCTCCGCGTAGGACAAAAAGCCGTCCATGATGGCGTCAGCGTCGGCGCCGGGCGGCGGCAGACAATCGAAGAGCGGGGTGGCGGCCATGGGACGGCCCTCCCCATGTCACAAGCGCGGCGCGTCGACCAGGTCGAAGGCACGGACGAGGTCGCAAATCCGCGGAGCGATCGCGAGCTCGGCGCTGTTTCAGCGCTCAGTCGAAGCGGTATTCCGTTTCGCGCGCCGACGACCGACCGCCGAAGGCGACGCAGAAGGCGTCCAGCTCGACGTACGGATCCATCGGCAACACCTGGCGGAACCGCAGGTGCGTGACCAGGCAGTACAGGGTGACCTCCAGCGTGCTGAGATCGCGCTCTGCCGGCAGCTGCCCCACGATCTCTCGCGCGTTCTGGTCGAGCCACGAGAGGGTGTTCGAGAGGCTCTGCCGAGCCTTGTGGAGCGCGACTCCATCGTCGCCGGGCTGGGCGAGCTTCGCCATGATCAGCGTGACCTCCGTCGCCATGGCCCCGAGCGTGAGCTCCTGAGCGTTCGCCAAGAGCGGCTCCGTCAGATCCTCTGGCCAGACGACGGCGCGATCGCGCGCCGTCCGACGAGCGAGCTCTCGGCAAATGTTCAAGGCCCCGAACCACACGCCGGTCGGCGCGCGCAGGATGGGGATCCGCAGGGCCGGGTTGCCGCCGTAGTCCCCGGGATCGCACGACAGCAGATCCGTCACCACCTCGAAATCGTGCTCGACCTCGAGCTCTCGCGCGAACAACCGCGCCACGCGGGTGAAATGCGAGCTCGAGCGACCGATGATCGTGGGCCGCCCGAGCTCGCGGCTGGAACGTTCGGCGATCGCAGCTGCCATGACGAAAGCGGTCTACTAGAGCGCCGATCCGTTTGCCAGCGCGGAGATCCCGATGCAGCCTCAATCTCCAGGCAACGGGATGCGTTCCTTGTCGTCGCCGGGGATCTTCGGGAAACGATCGTTTCGCCAGTCATCCTTGGCGCGTTCGATGCGCGCCTTGGAGCTCGCGATGAAGTTCCATTCGATGTAGCGCTCCCCTGTCAGGGCGCTGCCGCCGACCAGGAGCAGGCGGGCCCCGTCCGGCGCCTCCACGGCGAGCTTGGCGCCTGGCCTCAGCACGAGCATCGCGCCGGCGTCGAAGCGACGCGCCTCGCAGCCGATGTGGCCCTCGGCCACGTAGACCGCGCGTTCCTCGTGCTCGTCGTCGACCGGCAACACCGCGCCCGGGTCGAGCAGCGCGTGGGCGTAGAGGGTGTTGGACAAGACGCCCACGGGCGATCGTGCGCCGTAAGCGGTGCCCGCGATGACGTCGACGGTTACCCCGTCGAGGCGGAGCTTGGGGATGGTGCTGGCAGGGTAGTGCTCGAAGCGCGGCGCGCTCTCCTCCTGCTCGAGCGGCAGCGCGACCCAGCTCTGGATGCCGTGGATGCGCACGCCGCGCTGCCGCGCCTCGAGGCTCGTGCGCTCCGAGTGCACGATGCCTTGGCCGGCCAGCATCCAATTCACGTCGCCTGGGCGAATGGTTTGAAACGTCCCCAAGCTGTCCCGATGGTCGATCTCACCGTCGAACAGATAGGTGACGGTGGCCAGGCAGATGTGCGGGTGCGGGCGCACGTCGAAGCCGACGCCCGGTCCGAGCTCTGCCGGTCCCATCTGGTCGAAGAAGATGAAGGGCCCCACCCGGCGCCGCAGCCGCGAGGGCAACACGCGCCGCACCTCGAAGCCGCCCAGGTCGCGCGGGCGCGCCTCGATCAGAAGCTCGATGGCGGCCGCGTTCGTCTCCACGCATTTCGGCTCGTTCGCCGGCAGGGTTCCGCTCATGGTTCGCGGATTAGAGCGGTTTTCGTCGCCGTTGGACAGCGGATCCAGCGCGGCGGGCCAGCTTCTGGCGCACGGCAGCGCTCGTCAGCTCACGCAGCGCGTCCTTGCCAACCCAGCGTTCGGCCGCGCCGCTCGCTTGCGACAGGCCGAGCGCCAGGTCCACCGCATCGGCGTTGAGGGCGAGGTTGCGCTTGCCGATCTGACGGAGGGCCCAGCTGACCGCCTTCTTGACGAAATTGCGCGGGTCGCTGGCCGCGCGCTCGATGTCCGGGAAGTGAGCCAGGAAGGCTGCGTCCGCGGCCTGCTGGTCGTGCACGGCGAGCCCGGCGAGCAGCGCAAACGCCGCGCGCTTCACGAGCTCGTCCCGGCGGCGAGACCACACGCGCGCCTTGGCGAAGGCGTAGGGGGTGCGGTCGAACAGGTGAAGACACACCGAATCACAGACCGCCCAGCTGTCGAAGTCGCGGACCCAGGCCTCCATCAAAGCCGAGGTTACCCGGGACGGCTCGGCGACGAACGAGGCCAACAGGCGCGCTTCGTGCCACCCGGTCTCCCACAGCGCGAGCGCCAGCTGGTGATCTTTGCCCAGGCGCTTCACCAGCGGCCGCATCGTCGTCATGGAAACGCCGTACGCCTTGGTCGGGCGAATGCCGAATCGCGCCATGCCCTCGCGGTTGGCCTGAGTCCCTCGCCGCTCGAGCCAGTCGAGGACGTTCGCGACCTGCTCGGCCGTGGCGCCGGCCGTCGAGCGGCTCGAAGAAGTGCTGCGCCCAGAGGTCGCCGACGTCGCCATCCGCTCGAAGGCGCCGATTCTTCGGCGCCGGCGGCGATGCTGTCAAGCGCCACCCCACCGGCAAGATCACCGATCGGTTTGCCAGCCGAGGGCCCCGATTCCTCGGGAAACCCTCAGCTTTGCTCGCCGATCGGCGCTCTAAAATCGTCTCATTTTCCGTGCGCTGCGAACCGCTTGTCGCTCTAGAACGCGCTCGGGAGGTCTGCGGCCACCGCGCGGGGTGATTTCTCGGCCCCCTCGTACGGTTTCGCCACAGTGTCCACTGCGGCTTCCCTTCTTGCCACACCAAAGACGCTCGAGCGGGCGCCCACCGACGGGCGCCGACCGACCGAAGCATCGCGAAATCCACGGGTGATCGCCGGCAGGGGCTGCTGCGCTGCGCGCTAGCACGCCGGTTGCACTGGCCGCCGCCCGGTCGCGCCGTGTCGCAGCTGCGTCGCTGGCGCTCGTTCAATGGAGGTCTTGATGCGAACGTCCATCTTTCTCGTTTCTACGACGCTCTTCTCGTTGGGGGTCGCGTGCTCCTC
>JAEZYZ010000436.1 GCA_023418705.1 Pseudomonadota bacterium
CGTACTTGATCTCCTGCGCCAGCCCCTTCTTGCTCTGCACCTTCACCAGCGCTGCCGTCGTCGTCGTCTTGCCGTGGTCGATGTGACCGATCGTGCCGACGTTCACGTGGGGCTTCTTGCGTACGAATTTTTCCTTGGCCATGAGTCAGTCCTCGTCGTTTCTCTGTTCTTGTTTTTCGAAATCCGTCAGCTGCCGCGCACCCTGGCGACAATCTCTTCCTGCACCGAGCTCGGAACCGCTTCGTAATGTGAAAACTGCATGCTGTAGGTGGCGCGCCCCTGGGTCTTGCTGCGCAGGTCCGTGGCGTAGCCGAACATCGTCGCGAGCGGCACCTCGGCGTTGATGACCTGCGTGTTCTTGCCGCGCTGGTTCATCCCCAGGATCTTGCCGCGGCGCGCGTTCAAGTCGCCGATCACGTCGCCCATGTTGGCTTCGGGCGTGACCACCTCGACCTTCATCATCGGCTCGAGCAGGTGCAGGCCCGCGCGCTTGGCGCCCTCTTGAAAGGCCATCGACGCCGCGATCTCGAACGCCGGACCCGAGGAGTCCACCTCGTGGTAGCTGCCGTCGAACAGCCGCGCCTTCAGATCGATCAGCGGGTAGTTGGCGAGCACGCCGCGGCCCATCGCGTCGCGGATCCCCTTCTCGATCGACGGGATGAATTCCTTGGGGATGATCCCGCCCACGATGGCGTTCTCGAACACGAACCCCTGGCCCCGTTCGGCGGGTTCGATCTCGATCTTCACGTGCCCGTACTGGCCGTGACCGCCCGTCTGGCGCACGAACTTGTGCTCCGCCTGCACCTTCTTCGAGATGGCCTCACGGTAGGCGACCTCTGGCTTGCCCACGTTCGCCTCGACCTTGAACTCACGCTTGAGCCGGTCGACGATGATCTCCAGGTGGAGCTCTCCCATCCCCGCGATGATGGTCTGACCGGTCTCTTCGTTGGTGTAGGTGCGGAACGAGGGATCTTCGTACGCGAGCTTCTGCAGGCTGATGCCGAGCTTGTCCAGGTCGGCTTGGGTCCTCGGCTCGATCGCGATGGAGATGACCGGGTCCGGAAACACCATCTTCTCGAGCACGATGGGCGCCTTCTCGTCGCACAGCGTGTCACCGGTCCGCGTGTCGCGGAGGCCGACGGCGGCGTAGATGTTGCCCGCGTAGCACACCTTCAGCTCCTCGCGCTTGTTGGCGTGCATGCGCAAGATCCGACCGATGCGCTCGCGCTTGCCGCGCACGGCGTTGAGCACGCTGGTGCCGCTGGCCAACGTACCGGAGTACACCCGGAAGAAGGTCAGGTTGCCGACGTAGGGGTCGTTGGCGATCTTGAACGCGAGCGCGGCGAAGGGCTCGTTGTCGTCCGCCTTGCGGGTGAGCTTCTTGTTCGGGTCCTCGGCGTCGAGGCCCTCGACCGGCGGGATGTCGAGCGGGCTCGGCAGGTAGTTGACCACCGCGTCGAGCAGGAGCTGCACGCCTTTGTTCTTGAAGGCCGAACCGAGCAGCACCGGCACCCAGGCGAACGTGCAGGTGGCCTTGCGGATCGCGGCGTAGATCGCGTCGTTGGAAATCGCGTCGAGGTTGCCCTCGAGGAACTTCTCCATGATGGCGTCGTCGACGTCCGCGCAGGCCTCGATCAGCGCCTCGCGAAGCTCTGCGCACTTCTCCTTCAGGTCGTCGGGGACGGGCTGCCACTCGTATTTGGCGCCCAGCGACTCGCTGTCGAAGATGGCTGCCTCCATGCGGATGAGGTCGACCATCCCGCGGAAGCCTTCCTCCATGCCGACCGGCCACTGCAGCGGCACCGGGCGAGCGCCGAGCCGGTCGCGGATGGAGTCGAGGTTCATCTGAAAGTCTGCGCCGACCTTGTCCATCTTGTTGATGAACGCGATGCGCGGCACCTGGTAATGGTCGGCCTGACGCCAGACGGTCTCGCTCTGCGGCTCGACGCCGTTGCCGCCGTCGAACACCGCCACCGCGCCGTCGAGCACCCGCAAGCTGCGCTCGACCTCGATGGTGAAGTCGACGTGCCCGGGCGTGTCGATGATGTTGATCCGATGCTTCTTGCCCTCGAGCGGGCCGTAGGCGGGCGTCCAGAAGCAGTTGGTCGCGGCGCTGGTGATGGTGATGCCGCGCTCCTGCTCCTGCTCCATCCAGTCCATCGTGGCCGTCCCCTCGTGCACCTCACCGATCTTGTGGCTAATGCCGGTGTAAAACAGGATGCGCTCGGTGCACGTGGTCTTCCCCGCGTCGATGTGCGCCATGATGCCGATATTGCGCGTGCGTTCGAGGGTGATTTCACGGGCCATGGGGGTGGTTCCGGTGGTTCGTGGAGCTCAGACGTTTCATAAACGAAACCCCCTCCGGCCCGACCCGCCGCGGTTTGGCGGGCACAACTTCCGGAAGGGGTGACGGGGTGCGGCGAATCGCCTGGGCCGAGCGCTGGCTCGAACCCGCTTGGTGCGTGACGCTCGCGTGTGGAGCGTCGTCGCGCAACCCGGTCCTTATGTCGTCTTCTGCATCTCGATCTGCCTGAGCAGCTCCTGTTCGCGGGGTGGGGGCTGGACTGTCACCAGCGGTAGTGAGCGAAGGCCTTGTTCGCGTCGGCCATCTTGTGCGTGTCGTCCTTCTTCTTCACCGCGTTGCCGCGCAGCTGGGAAGCGTCGATGAGCTCCGCCGCCAGCCGCTCGCGCATGGTCTTTTCCCCGCGCGAGCGGGAGTAGAGCACCAGCCAGCGCATGCCGAGCGCGACGCGCCGCTCCGGGCGAACCTCGACCGGAACCTGGTAGGTGGCACCGCCGACGCGGCGGCTCTTCACCTCGAGCTTCGGCTTGACGTTGTCGAGCGCCTTGCGGAAGACCTCCAGCGGGTCCTCCTTGAAGCGCTGCTGGATCACGTCGAAGGCGCCATACACGATGCCCTCGGCCACGCTCTTTTTGCCGTCGAGCATGATCGAGTTCATGAACTTCGCGACCAGCTTGTCCTTGAACTTCGGGTCGGGGGTGATCTTACGCTTGGGGATTTCGCGCCTGCGGGGCATCTGTCAGTTCTCCTCGGTCCGCTTCACTGCTTGGGGCGCTTGACGCCGTACTTCGAGCGCTTGCGGTTGCGGTTGGCCTTGTTGGTGCTGCTCGGTCCCGAGGCGCCGGAGGCGTCCAGCGTGCCACGCACCACGTGATAACGAACACCGGGCAAATCCTTGACGCGGCCACCGCGGATCAGGACCACGCTGTGCTCCTGCAGGTTGTGGCCTTCGCCCGGGATGTAGCTGGTGACTTCCATGCCGTTGGTCAGGCGCACACGGCAGACCTTGCGCAACGCGGAGTTCGGCTTCTTCGGCGTCGTGGTGTACACGCGCACGCACACGCCGCGCTTTTGCGGGCAGGAACGCAGCGCCGGCGAGGCGGTTTTGGTTTTGATCTGTTCGCGTCCGGCGCGGATAAGCTGCTGAATCGTCGGCATGGCGTGGCTTTTTGGCTAGTCTACGGACTTGTCCCCGGTTTCAGGGGAACGGGAGGGTAGTCGCAGAGGGGCCCCTGTCAAGACCTTCCGCAGACGGCCCTGTTTCGCGGCTCTTCCTCGGGTCGCGGGAGGCCCCGCCCGGGCGGGCTACGGCGCTCCGGCGTCGTCGCTCGGCGCGAGGAGCCAGGTCCAGTGCTCCGTCACCTTGGCCGCCACGACGCCATCGTAGGTGTGACCCACGTTGCCCGCGTCGGCCACCCTGGCCGCCACGCCGGCCCGACCGAGCAGCCGAGCCGACGGCTCGGCGACGCCGCGGCAGCCCGCCTGGGCGCACACGAAGAGCAGCTTTTTCCCGCCACCCGCCGCGAACTGGCGAGCCTGAGCGGCCGTCCACTTGTTCCCTCCCTCGATCAGGACCGCCCTTGGGAACGGCGTCGGGCTCCGGGCCAGGAGCCGCACGCCCAGGATCGCTCCCAGCGAAAACCCGACGAAAATCGGGCGGGCTTCGCTGGCTCGGCCGGAGAACCGTCGTTCGAGAGCGCTCAGGCCCGCCGCGATCTCCTTCTCGAGCGCCGGCGCTCCGCCATACGTCCAGCGATCGAGCTTGCGCGACACGTCGGAGCGGCGAACACCGCGCGGACACAGGGTGAAGACCCCATCGAGCGCTGCCCCCCAGACCTCGCACTGCCACTCGGGGCGGTCGAAGTTGCCATGGGTGGCGACCACGACCGGCCGCGCGTCGGTCGTGCCCAACGGTACGGACACCACCGCGGGCTCGTGGTCCGGCACCGGCAGGTCGACGAGCGGCTCGCCTGCGAGCGGCGGGAGCCCCGGCGCGGCGGCGGGCGCCGGGCCAGGAGCCGCACGCCCAGGATCGCTCCC
>JAEZYZ010000457.1 GCA_023418705.1 Pseudomonadota bacterium
GGGGGGGGATGGGAGCGCGCGCTCCGGTCGCGCGGGCGCTCTCGCGCGGGTGGGGGCGGCCGGTGGGCGGGGGCTCGGCCGTTCAGCCCTTCGAGCCGGCCGAGCGCTTCGGGGCGAGCCCGACCACCGACTCGAGCCGGACTTTTGCGATGCCAGGGCGAGCGCCGGTGTCCTGCGTCCACACGGAGACGGTGGTGTCGCCGCCGGGGAAGAGGGTGTCGACGCGCACGATTTTGCCGACGCGGCCGTCCTGCAGCAAAACCGGGCGACGTCCGGTCATGTACTGATGGATGTGCCGAATGGTCGCCATTACCCCAAGCATACTCAGCCGAGGGGCAGCCGTCACCTTTTCGGCCGAAAGGATGACCGGATCGCCGCCCGGAGCCGGCCCTTGGGGGAGCGACCGCCCCGCCGCGTCGGGGGTCAGTCGTCGGCCGAGGCCAGCCGCTGTTCGATCGCCTCCAGGTGTGCCTTCACCTGGGGATCCTTCTCCCGCAGCGCCTCGACGCGCCGGACCGCGCTCATCACCGTGGTGTGATCGCGGTTGCCGAAGGCTCGGCCGAGCTCGGGGAAGCTGCACTTGAGGCGCTGGCGGCACAGGTACATCGCGACCTGACGCGCGAAGGCGACGCTCTTGTGGCGGTCCTTGCTCAGGAGCTCGCTGTTCGAGAGACGGAAGTGGTGGCAGACCGCGCGCTGGATGTCTTCGACGCTCATCAGCTCGCGCCGCGGAGCGACCAGGGCGACCTCGCTGCGCGCGAACTCGTAGTCGATGGCGCGGCCCGTCAGCGATGACTTCGCGGCCAGCCGGATCAAGGCGCCCTCGAGCTCCCGGACGTTGCTCTGCACCGTCTGGGCGAGCAGCACCGCGACCTCGTCGAGCAGCGGGATGCCTTCGATGTGGGCCTTCTTTCGGATGATGGCCACGCGCGTCTCGAGCTGCGGGACTTGGATGTCGGCGACCAGGCCCGAGGTGAAGCGGGACACGAGCCGCTCCGGCATGCGCTGCAGCTGCTGCGGGTACTTGTCGCTCGTCACCACGATGGGCTTGTCGGCGTCGCGCAGCGCGTTGAAGGTGTGGAAGAACTCCTCTTGGGTCTGCTCGCGGCCCGCCAAAAACTGGATGTCGTCGACCAGCAGCAGGTCGCACTCGGTGCGGTAGCGCGCCCGAAACTCGTCCATCTTGTGGTGCTGCAGCGCTTCGATGAACTCGTTGGTGAAGTGCTCCGCCGACACGTAGACCACGCGGGCCTCGGGCCGCTCGCCGAGCACCTTGTGGGCGATGGCGTGCATCAGGTGGGTCTTGCCCAAGCCCGTGCCGCCGGCGATGAACAGCGGATTGTAGCGGGGCCCGGTGCCGCCGGCCGACGACAAAGCGGCGGCGTAGGCCAGCTCGTTCGAGGGGCCGACCACGAAGTTCGAGAACGTGTACTTCGGGTTGAGCACCGCGCTGAGCTGCGCCCGCGGGGGAATGGTCGAGAGCCGCTCGCTGCGCGGCGGCGGACGGCTGCTCGGCGCGGCTCCGCGCGAGGCGCTGTCGTGCGAGGCGCCGAGCGGCAGCCGGCGCGCGCGGCTGGAGTCACGCGCGGGGGGATCACAAACGGGCGCGTCGAGCTTGCCGGCGACGCGCCACTCCACCCGAACGCCGTGGGGCACGGCGCTGCCGAGCAGCTCGTTGAGGTGCTGCAGGAGGTCCGGCAGAAAATGGGCCTTCACCCAGTCGCGCACGAACTCGTCGCGGGCGGCGAGCCGCAGCACACCGCGCTCCATGCCATCGAGCTGAACGCTCGAGAACCACTGCTGGAACGACGCGGGCGCACGGCTGCGGGTCCGGTCGATCGCCTCGTTCCAGATGTGGATAAACTGTGAGTTTGGCACCATCGGCGCGTGCGGTGTGAGCGAGAATTCGGTGATCACTGCGGAAACAACCCCCAAGTTGTCCACATCTCTGTGGACACTCGCCTACGACTATAGCGGCTCTCGACGAAATGGAACGTCGCGGAATGCCACCCGGGGTGGGTAACGATGCCATCCGAGGGCGAAGCACCCGAGCCCGGAGCGCCTCCTGTGAACGAGCCGTCCTCCAAGAGGGCTCGTTCGAGCTCGCAGAGCGTCGCACGCGACGGGAGGTGGCCGCCACGGCGCGGCCGCGTCGGGGTGGGGTTCACGAGTGTCAGCTCTGAAGGCATCGAGAAGAACGTCCCTTTTGCAACTTTCTTCCTTCTCCGCTGGAGCGAAAACCTCTCGGCCGCCCGATTCGAGCTCACCTCCAGGCGAGCGCGCGGCCTCTGGGCTTCGACGACCGAGACGCGGGAGCTAGCACCGCCTCCTGATGGACTTCAATGGTCGATTTTTTGGTTTCCGCGATCCCATGGAAAAATCGCGCGATCGGGCGCGCGGCGTGGGGCGACGATCGGCGTTCGTCGCGCGCTGCTTCGCGCGCTCGTCACGAACCAAGCATGGAAAGCGAACGATCGCGGCGCGCCCAACACCACCCACGGCGCGCGCAGCATCAACTTCCGCCGTTTCGTTCGTCAAGAGACACCGGCCACCAAAATGACGGTGAACGCGCTTCGATGCGAGCGGCGTCTTCCGCCGACGCGGAAGTCGCCGCTCGTTGAAGAAATCTTGGCCCTTTCGAATCCGCGCGATAAGCACGAGCCCGGTCGGTCTCTTACGTCGAGCGTGCACGCCACCGGATCTGGTCTTTTCGTCAGGACCAACGTCTCGGGCGGTCGTGCTAGCAGAGGGCCGAAGTGCGCGAACGAGCGACCCGGAGCTTTCGAAAGTGACGATGAACCTGCTTCTCCGAGGTCGGCGTGCGTGACGGCCGGCGTGCCTGGTCGATCGGCGCCGCTGCAGCGCTGGTGCTCGCGGTGCACGCGCACGCGGGGGCTCGGCCGAGCGACGTTCCGCCGGAGCTCGGATACAACTACGGTGAGATCGAGACGCCGCGGATTGCTGCCATGGGCGGAGCGCTGCGCGCGTACGGCAATTCGCTGGAGGGTTTGTTCTTGAATCCGGCGAACATGGCGGCGACGCGCGTCTATCACATCGGTGCCCTGGCGCAGATCTGGCCGGAGGTCTCGCGGCAGACCTACGGTGCTGGCATCGTCGATTCCGTCGTGAGCTCGGCGCGCGTCGCTGGCGGCCTGGGCGGAACGTGGAGCAGCCAAGATCCGGACGGCGTCGAGCGAGAGTGGATCGATCTGCGCTTCGCGTTGGCCTTCCCGTTCTCGGACAGCTTCTATGCCGGCGTCGGCGGCCGCTACCTGCGGCTCGCCGAGGAAGGGCTCGAGCCGCTCGAGCCGAGCGCCGCGACGGGAGGCCTCGACGCCGAGCCGATCGTCAACGGCTTTGCGCTCGATGCGGGCACGACCTTGCGTCTTGGCGATGCGTTCGCCGTCTCGCTGGTCGGCAACAACCTCAACAGTCCAGGCACCGGCTTCCAACCGACCAGCGTCGCCGGTGGGGTGGGGTTCGCCACCCGCGAGCTGACGATCGAAGCCGACGTGCTCGCCGACTTCACCAGCTACGAGGACACGACGCTGCGGGCCATGGGAGGGATCGAGTACCTGCTCTCGGGCAACTACCCGCTGCGCCTCGGCTACCGCTACGACGACGGACAAGACAGCCACGCATTGAGCGGCGGCGTGGGCTACATCGATCAATCGCTGTCGGCAGAGCTCGCCGTGCGCCGCGGCATCGTCGGGGACGAGTACACGGCCATCTTCATTGGCTTCAAGTACCACGTCGACTCGTCCGGGTTGACGCCGTCGCCCGCCGACACCTTCTGACGCGCGCGGCCGCGGACGGCGGCTTCAGCCCAGGGCTGCGAGCAGCAGGCGCAGCAGCGCCGCCTGACCCTCGCCGAGATCTTCCAGGGTGGTGGTCGGCACCGGTGAGCGTTGGGCCTCCGAGCGCAGCTGATCGACCGCTCTCGGGTTGCGAAACCAGTCTTCGTCGTGGGCGTCGACGAGCCGCTCCTGCTCCGCCTGCCCGAGCAACAGGCCCGAGAAGCGTTGATCGTCGTCCACGCGCAGCCGAAAGACGACGCCCGCGGCGGCCGGAGGAGCGCCGATGCCATGAACGCGCATCAGCAAGGACTCGTACTCGGCGCCGAAGCGCGACCCGGAAGCGAGCGCCGCCTCGCGCAGCAGCAGGCGCAGCGCGCACGAGCGCGAATGCAGGAGCACGGCCCGCGCCAGCGCGCGCCGCTGGTCCCGCAGGCGATCCCTCCCCAGGCCGAGCTTGCGCCGGAGGAAGGCAGGGTTGAGCGCCAGCAGCGCGAACAGCGCTCCGACCGTTCGCCGCCGTAGCCCGTAGGGGTCGTGGGCGATGACGAACGGCTGATCTCGGGGCGCGGTGGCGTCCACCCAGGCGGCGCCGATCCGAGCGAAAGCGCGCAGATAGCTCGAGCCGGAGATCGGCTCGGGCAGCGGCCCGGCGTCGATGGCGAGCGACCGGAACAGGTCGTGCTCGTTCAGCAGCTCCAGCAGCGGCCGCAACCCGGTCCGTGCCGGCCAGCCTTCGCTCGCATCTTCGGCGAGCGCTGTGGTCAGAAAATCGGCCAAGCTCGGCGCCCGAAACTCCGCGGCGAGCGCGTCCGTCGCCGCGAGCCAGCGGCTGGCCGCCGTCTCCAAGCCCAAACAGGCGCGCTCGATCGGGTCGGGCGACTCGAGCCCGAGCCGTCGCGCGATCTCTTGTCGCCGCTCCCAGAGCCGCGCCGTCGCCGCGGTGTGCTCGGCGCCGAGGCGCACGAGCTGGTCGGCCCAGGCGCGCCGCCTCGGGCGGTCCGCGAGCGCGCGCGCGAGCAGCTCCGCCAAGCTGAAGCGCCCGCGCTCAGGCACGTCGACGGCGTGACGCTGCTCGCGCCAGGACCGGCACTGCTCGACCAGAGCGCCTTGATTGATCCGTTGCTCGGCCAGGCGATAGATCCAGCGGCCGAGCGGGACCTTGAGCGGGTCTTCGTCGGGGAGCTCGGAAACCGCAGTGAAGGCGGTGCGGCCGGCGACCGAGCTCGAGGCGAAGGGGGCGTCGTCGAACCCTTCGCCTTGCCGCAACCGGCGTCGATACCGCACCCAGCGGCGCGCCAGCAGCGAAAGCTCGCGGTCGACTCTCAGGGGGTCCAGCGGATCGAACATGTCGTTGCCGTCCATCCGATAGCAGAGCGACGAACGGTTTGCGGAGCAAAGCGTTCGTCGCGGAAAATGAGACCATCTAGAGCACCGAGCCGCAACGGATCGGTGCTCTAGGCAAGGGGCCGAGCCTCACAGCTCGTCACCGAGCATGACCGTCAAGCGCGCGCCGACGTCGAGAAACCCCGACAGCACACCGAGCGCGTCGTTGCCGATGTCTTCACAGGCGTCGCCGTCGCTCGAGCAGCGCCGAATCTTGTCGACGAAGACGTGCGTGTAGCTCGCCGCAGGTCCGATGCGCAAGCGACGGGTCAGGATGAAGTCGACGCCGCCGCCGCCCAACAGCGCCGGCCCCGCGCCCGTCTCGCTGTAGCGCTCGTCGGCAAGGACGTAGGACGTGCCGAGCGCGCCGCCGCCGAGCCCGACCTCGAGGTAGGGGTCGAGCTTGCCCTCTTCGAGCAGGTACCAACGTCCCAAGAGGCCGATGAACGCCGCCGCCGCCCGGGCATCTTCGTGGGCGAGGTGCGGCGCCGGCTGATTTCGAAAGCCGGCGATCTGCAGCTTCCCGCCCCAGGCCAGGTGCGGCGTCACGCGCCACAGCACCGAGGCGGCGGCGTGCAGCCCCGTCCGCACGCCGGCGCAGCGATCGTCGGAGGCATCGCCCGCGATGCACACGGGCAGCGAGAGGCCGAGCTGCGGCACCAGCTCGATCGACCGGCGCACGTAGATCGGCGGCTCGGGAGCTGGCAGCGCGACCAGCGGGGAGCTGGGAGCGGCGGGCCGCGGGGCCGCTGGCGGGGAGGAACCGTCGGGAGCGGATGTTCGGGCCGGCGCTGGGGGCCCGGCGGGTGGGGTCATCGGGGGCGCCGGAGCGGCGCTCTGTGCCGGCCCGTGTTCCGGGGGTGCGTCGGACGACGGCGGAGCGAGCAGCGGCGGCCCTGGGCCGCCATCGGCCGGTTCGGCGCCCAGCGAGCGGCCCGCGGTCAGCAGCGCGGTCGCCAAGCGAAGGGAGAAGCGAGGCATGGGAAATCGAAGCCGGCTGGCGCAAAGGCGCTACCCGCGTTGTCAACTTTCGGCCGGGCGCCCACACTGGTCAAGCGATGGCGTCATCCCTGCGCCGGTTGCCGGTCCTGCAAAACACCTCGCCGGAGGACGAGGAGGCCGCGCGCCGCCCGACCTGGCAGTGGGTGGGGCTCGGGGCGCTGTTGGTGTTCGCGCTCTGGCTCCCGTTGGCCGTGGTGGCGTTGTGGACAGGGGCCGGGCTGACGGCCCATCGGCTGGGTGGGACCGGCACGGAGGCGATCGAGCGCTTCCTCGCGCACGCGGACGCGGGCGATCGGATCTTGCTCGCCGCGTCCACCTTGGCACCCGTGTTGGGCTCCTTTTTCCTGGCTGCGGTGCTGGGGGGCGCGATCCTCGGACGTTTTGGAACCCGAACGCGGCCGCGGCACGCCGCGCTCGCCGGCGGCGGCGCCGCCGCTTTGGCGACGGGGCTGGCGGCAGCCGGTGGCGCCCTGTCGCCTTGGCCCATCGCGCTGGTCAGCTTTTGCGTGTTGGCCGGCACCGGAGTGGCGGGCGGGGGCCTCGGCGGCAAATGGGGGGCCCGGCGCCGCGGCGGCGGTTCGAAACGCAAAGTGTAACGGAAATTTTGCGCGCCTCGCGCGATCCACCCGGCCTGGATCCTCGGTTGGCGGAGGGCTAGGCTTAGCGCCGATGAGCCGCCTCGACGAAGAACTGGCCCAGGCGATCGAGCAAGCCGAGTCACAAGAGCAGCCGGAGTCGGTTCAGGTGGCCGCCGACGCCGAGCCCCGCGCCCCCAAGCGCAACCTGGGGCTGCTTTTGATGTTGCTGGTCATGGGCGGCGGGATCCTGACGCTCGTGATGACCAGCTTCGAAGACGCGGCGATCTACTCCAAGGGCGTGGACGAGCTCTTGGCCGAGCGCGAACGGCTCGAGGGCAGGAGCGTGAAGGTGAACGGGACGCTCGTGAAGGGGACGCTCAAGCGCCGCGACGAGCCGTGCGAGTACCGCTTCAAGGTAGAGCGCAACGGAAAGACCATCGACGTTCACTACCCGCAGTGCGTCGTCCCCGATACCTTCCGCGACGTCCCGGACATGGACGTGGACGTCACCGCCGAAGGGCAGCTCACGTCCGCCGGTTTCTTCGAGGCGAGCCACATCATGGCGAAGTGTCCCTCGAAGTACGAGATGAAGCAGCGCGCTGCCGACGGCGAGCAGGCCCCCCACGGTGACCTCACCGCGGCGCCCGTGCAGCCGGCGAATTTGCCCGCCGCGCTGGGTCAGTGAGACGCACACATGTGGGACCGATTTTTACGCGCGTGCCGGCGTGAGCCGGTGGACACCACCCCGGTCTGGTTCATGCGCCAGGCCGGTCGCTATATGGCCGAGTACCGGGCCATCCGCGCGAAGCGCAGCTTGCTCGAGATCTGCAAGACGCCGGAGCTGGCGACCGAAGTGACCTTGCAGCCCGTGCGGGCGCTGCCGGTCGACGCCGCCATCTTGTTCGCCGACATTTTGCTCCCGCTCGAGCCGATGGGGGCGCCGTTCGAGTTCGCGGCCGGCGAGGGCCCGAGGGTCTTTCACCCCGTGCGCACCGCGGCCGACGTCGACCGCTTGCGCGTGTTCGATCCGGAGGAGGGCCTCGGCTACGTCATGGCGGCGCTGCGGCTCATCCGCAGGGAGCTCGATGGCAAGACGCCGCTCATCGGCTTTGCCGGCGCGCCGTTCACGCTCGCGAGCTACCTCGTCGAGGGCGGCAAGAGCTCCAACTACCTGCTCACCAAGCGCCTGATGTACTCCGAGCCGGAGGTCTGGAACCGCTTGATGCAAAAGCTGTCGACCGTGGTCAGAAGCTACCTGCAGGCTCAGATCCGCGCTGGCGCCCAGGCCGTGCAGCTCTTCGACTCCTGGGTCGGTGCGCTGTCCCCCAGCGACTACGCCGAGTTCATCGCGCCGCACGTGCGCTCGATCCTGCAGGACTTGGCGCCTGCCGACGTGCCCGTGATCCACTTCGGCACCGGCACGTCGAACCTGCTCGAGCTGCAGCGCGAGGCGGGGGGCAGCGTGATCGGCGTCGATCACCGCACCCCGCTGGCCGACGCGCGGCGCCGGTTGGGCCCCGGCGTCGCCGTGCAGGGCAACCTGGACCCGCTGCTGCTGTTCGCGCCGCGCGAGCTCTTGACGCGGCGAGTGGCTGACGTGCTGGAAGCTGGGGGTGGGGTCGGTCACGTCTTCAACCTTGGGCATGGCATCGTCCCCGAGACGCCTGTCGACGCGGTGAAGCTCGTGGCCGACTGGGTGCACGAGCGGTCCGCGCGATGAGCGAAGATCGTCGGGACGTCGTCGTCATCGGCGCCGGTGTCACCGGCCTCACCGCGGCCTACGAGCTGCAAAAACAACGGCCCGGGCTCGACCTCTTGGTGCTGGAGCGCCGTCCCGAACCGGGCGGCAACATCCGCACCGAGACCGTCGACGGGTTCGTGATCGACGCCGGTCCCGATTCGTTTCTGAGGACGAAGCCCGACGCCATCGCGCTGTGCCGAGAGCTCGGGCTCGACGGTGAGCTCATCACGCCGCGGGCCGGAGCCAGCAAGGTCTTCATGGCTTCGGGCGGCGCGCTGCACGAGATGCCCGCCGGCATGGCGCTGGCCGTGCCGACGCGGGTCGAGCCGCTGCTTCGGTCCCCGCTCCTGAGCCTGCAAGGCAAGCTGCGCATGCTGGCCGACGTGGTGCTGCCGCCGCACTTCGGCGAAGCCGGCGACCGCGGCTACGACGAGTCCATCGCGCAATTTATCACCCGGCGCTTCGGACGCGAGGCGGCCGATCGGATCGGCGCGTCGTTGCTCGGCGGCATCTATGCTGGCGACATCCAACAGCTGAGCGTCCGCTCCACCTTCCCGCAGCTGCTCGAGCTCGAGCGCACCCACGGCAGCTTGATCCGCGGTTTTCTGGCCACACGCCGGCCGCCGCCCGCGCCGAAGGCCAAGAGCACAGGCGCGCCGCCGAGCCCGTTCCAGTCCCTGCGCTCGGGCATGTCTTCGCTCATCGACGCCCTGCGGGGACGCCTTCCCCCCGGTGCCCTCGTGACGGGCGCGGAGGTGGCCGAGGTCCGTCCGGTCGTCGACGGCTACGCCATCCGGCTCGCTCGAGGAGAGACGCTGAGGAGCGCGGCGGTCATCCTGGCGGCGCCGGCCCACGCCGCCGCGCGGATGCTACCGGATCCCAAGCTGCGCGCCGAGCTGTCGGCCATCCCCTACGTATCGACCGCCACCATTTTCTTCGCCCTCGACCGCCGCGCGGTGGACCACCCGCTCGGCGGCTCCGGCTTCGTCGTCCCCCCTGGTGAGGGCAGCATTTTGGCCGCCACCTGGGTGACCAGCAAATGGGACGGCCGGGCCCCCGCCGATCAGGTGCTGCTGCGAGCGTTCGTCGGCGGCGCGCGGGAGCCCGATCTGGTCGAAAACGCCACGGACGCGGAGCTCATCGAGCGGGCACGGGCCGAGCTCACCCGCTTGATGGGCCCGCTCGGGCGCGAGCGCTTTTCCCGAGTTCATCGCTACATCCGGTCGAACCCGCAGCCGGTGGTGGGGCATGCGGCGCGCCTCGGCCGCTTGCGGGAGCGGCTCGCGGAGCTGCCGGGGCTTCAGATCGCCGGCGCAGCCTACGATGGGGTCGGAATCCCCGACTGCGTCCGGCAAGGGAAGGCCGCCGCCCGCGCCGTGCTGGCCGAGGTGTTGCCTCGGGCAGGGGTTTGCTAAGCTCGGGCGCCTGCTCCGGCGTCGTCTAAAGGCAGGACAAGGGACTTTGAATCCCTGAATCATGGTTCGAATCCATGCGCCGGAACCGCTCGCCTGTCGTCTCGACCGATCCGCACCCGTGGACGGTCGGGGGGAGGCAGGTGCCAAATGGGCCCGCCTGGAACATCGCGGCAGCGCGGGTGTCCTCTGCAATTGGCGCTGTCGCGTGCTGCCGTCGGTCTCGTAGACCACCTTCGCTCCCGATCTGATCTACCGTTCTGCCGCAAAGCGCCTGGTGGGACGTGCTCGACCTCGACTCCAAAGCAGAGCTCAAATTCATCCAGCGGCTGAAGGAGCGGGACGAACGCGCCTTCAACGAGCTGGTGCTGCACTACGAAGAGCGCGTGTTCCGCATCGTCTTTCGCATGCTGGGGCGCCGGGACGAGGCCGAGGATCTGGCCCAAGAGGTGTTCGTGCAAGTCTTCAAGGCGATCGCACAATTTCGCGGTGACGCGAAGCTGAGCACCTGGATCTACCGCATCGCCGTGAACCTCTGCAAAAACCGGGTGAAGTACCTGTCGCGCCGCCACGAGGACGCGCGTGACGAGTACGAGCCGGTGGCAGAGCGGGCCGCCCTTGGGTCCAGTACCCGAGTGGCGACCCACGCCGACGTGGCGCGTCCGGACCACATGGTGGAGGGGCTCGAGCTCGAGAGCATCGTCCACCGCTGCCTGGCGAGCCTCGACCCCGATTTCCGGGAGGTGCTGGTGCTGCGAGACATCGAAGATTTGAGCTACGAGGAAATCGCTGACATCACCGGCCTCGCGGACGGCACCGTGAAGAGCCGCCTGCACCGGGCTCGGAGCATGCTCAAACGAAAGGTCGAGAGCGCCGTGGGAGAAAAAATCTCATGACCGAGTGGGACGAGCCCGCGGGCGGTGCGGAGCCGGACGAAGAGGAGCGGGTGCGCTCGCTGCTGAAGCGGAGCCTGCGGCACGACGCGCCGGAGGTGGACGTGCTCGGCGGTGTCCAGAAGAAGCTCCGGGAGCGCAGCCGCGGCAAGTTCTACGCCGACCGCTGGAGCACGGCGAAGCACCCGCCCATCTTCACCTATCTGGTGACGAGCACGTTGATGTTGGTGATCGCGCTGGCGGTCTACGCCTTGATCACGCCGCTGGTCGGCGAACCGGAGCCGGTCCGCAACGAGCCGGCGCCCGTGCGGGTGCTGCCGCCGCGCTGAGCTCCTACTCGATCCAGCGGGCGAGCACGCACGTGATGTTGTCGGGGCCGCCGCTTTCGTTGGCGATCTCGATGAGCTTGTTGGTCGCGCTCGGCAGATCGGGGGCGCTCAGCGCGACGTCGAGCATGCGCTGCTCATTGACGGGGCCGCTCAGGCCGTCGCTGCAGAGCAGCATCATGTCGCCGGCCCGCGGCGCCTCGAAGCGGGTGTCGACCTTGACGGTGTCCTTCATCCCGAGCGCGCGGACGATCACGTTCTTGTGCGGGAAGTTGGCGATTTCCTCTTCGGTCAATCGCTTCATCTTCTTGTAGTCGTTGAGCAGCGAATGATCCTCGGTGAGCAGCTCGATGGCGCCGTCGCGGATGCGGTACACCCGGCTGTCGCCCACGTGGGCCACGTAGACGCCGTCCTCGACCGCGAACAGAGCCACCAGCGTGGTGCCCATCCCGCGCTGCTTGGCGTTCTTCTGCGCTTGCTCGAAGATGCGGAGGTTGCAGAGCTTGATGCCGGTGATCAGCCGGTTTTCCTCGTAGCCCTTGCTCCGGTCCATCTTGTACGGCCAGGTGCGCTCCGGATCGTTCGCCGTGGCGGCAAAAAACTCCTGGAGCGTGTCGACGGCCATTTTCGACGCGATCTCCCCCGAGGCGTGCCCGCCCATGCCATCGGCGACGACGTACAACCCGTACTCGGCCAAAATGGCGAAGTTGTCCTCGTTGTGGGAGCGCTTTCGGCCGACGTCGGTCTGCCCAGCGACCTCGATGCGTAGGGGTCTTGCCAAGGGATCTATCGTTGGCGGGACCGCGCCCGCGTCAGCCTGCTTGCGTCCGAGAATCCTCTCTCTCGCAATCCCTCGTGTCAATTGAACTTTAAGGGGCGCTTCGGGGTCTGTCGCATCTGTCGCACGGACCACCCAGCAGGTGTTACTCGCACCTACCGCGAGGGTCGGCGTGGCGCGCTCGACGCAGCGGAGGGCGGCAAGAGCTCCCGGACCCCTCCGGCCCCGGCCACCAAGACGCGCGTGACGCGACCGCAGAACAGCCCCGTCTCGACGACGCCCGGCTGGCTCCCGAGCGCTCGGTCGAGTTCGGCGGCGTCTTCGATCGGCCCTGCGTGAATGTCATAAATGTAGTTCCCCGCGTCGGTGCGCCACGGCTCGTCACCGGCGAGCCGTAGGGCCACCCGCCCGAAGCGAGCGAGCTCGCGCGCCGTGAAGCGATGGCCGAAGGGAAGGACCTCGACGGGAACCGGCCAGCGCTCGCCCAATCGCTCGCTGAGCTTGCTCTCGTCGACGATCACGATGTTGTGCCGAGAGGCCTGGTTCACCAGCTTTTCCCGGGTGTGGCAGCCGCCCCCGCCCTTGATCAGATCGAGGCCCGGGCTCACCTCGTCCGCGCCGTCGACGCAGACGTCGATGTCCCAGGGACCCTCGTCGTCGAGCAAGGGGATGCCCTCGCTCGCCGCCTGGGTGCGGCTCTCCTCGCTGGTCGGGACCCCGACCAGGCGGCGTCCTTGCCGCACCAGCGCGCCGACGCCCTCGATGAACAGCCGGGCGGTCGAACCCGAGCCGAGCCCGACCACCCCTCGCTCGGGCAGGTAGGAGAGCGCGGCGATGGCGGCGCGCCGCTTGGCCTCGTGCTGGTCCATCGCGCCCTTTTATTACGCCCGCGAACCGAGCGGTAGGCGAAGCGCGCCGGCGTCACGCGCGCCCGTCCGGCAGGCTCCGCGTTCGATGGAGGGCTCGGGTTTGCCCCTCCGCTGCCGCTGACGTGCTCGAACCCGCCGATCCGGCTCCGAGGGCTCACCGCTGGCAGCGCGAACAGAAGTGCGTCGAGCGCTGGGCCACGACGCGGCGCACGATCGGCCGCCCGCAGCTCGGGCACGGTTGACCGCCGCGTCCGTACACGAGGTGCTCGGATTGATAGTCGCCGGCGCTGCCGTCTGGATGGATGAAATCACTGATGCTGGAGCCGCCCGCCGCGATGGCACCGAGCAGCACCTGCCGCACGCTCTCGGCCAGGCGATCCGCCTCCGCGCGCTTGAGCCGCCGGGCGACGCGCAGCGGGGACAGCCGCGCGAGGTGCAGCGCCTCGTCCGCGTAGATATTGCCCACGCCGGCCAACACCGACTGGTCGAGGAGCAGCGCCTTCAAGCAGGCGCGCCGGCCGCGGCTGGCCTCGAAGAGGTGAGCGCCGGTGACGTCGAGCGCGTCCTCGCCGAGCTTTGCGAGGCGTGGATCCGAGCCCCCGCGGGGCAGCAAGCGGACCTTGCCGAACTTGCGCACGTCGCGAAACATCAGCTCCGGTCCGCCCCCTTCGAAGCGCAGGCAGAGGTGGGTGTGGGCGTCGGGCTCGAAGGCCTCCGCCGGCTCGAGTCGAGCGCGACGTTTCAGGTTGAGCCGGCGGGAGCTCACCACGTCCGAGCCGAAGATCTGTCCCGTCATCCCCAGGTGCAAGAGCAGCGTTTCGCCCGAGTCCAGCGCCGCGAGCAGATACTTCCCGACCCGGTCCAGCCGCTCGACCGTCCTGCCCGCCAGCCGCCGCCGCAGCACCGCCGGCGCGGTGAGGAAAAAGTAGCTCGGGGGACCGGTGCGCACTTCGGCGATCCGACGGCCCACCAACAGCGGAGCCACCCGCCGGCGCGTCACTTCGACTTCGGGCAGCTCGGGCACGGCACGCTGGGTGAGCGCGGCGGCTCAGTTCTTCGCCTGCTTCGCGCCGGTGTCGCCGCGCAGCAGGTAGAAGAAGTCGCGCCGGCTGCGCTTGCGGATGTACTCGTCCTCGCTGAACTCGAAGCCTTCGGCGAGGGCCACGGCGATGCGATCGGCGCGCCCCTCGGCGGGCTCGAACAGCACGAACTTCGGATAGGACCAGTTCACGTCCAGCTGCGCCACGTCGACCGCCCCGGCGTGCCGCATCCCATCGGCCATGATCCGGGCGGTGGTGTGGTTGCTGATCGCGACGTACAGCACCTGTCGATCCGCGCTGAGCCCGACCGCCGAGCGGCGGATGACCGTGTCGCCGTCGAGGGTCGCGCCCCATTTGAGCGCCGAACCGTACTGCAGGCCCGGATGGATCTTGCCCTGCTCGTACATGCAGCTCGGCGCCTGCCGGTACCAGATCATGCGCTCGGCCGTGTCGGCGATCTTCTCCCAGGTCGCGATGACATGGCTGCCGTCCTCGTACTTCGCGAACGTGCAGGCGCTCTTCTTCGCGGCGACCAGCGTCTTGCCGTCCACCATCATGCCGTAGCCGCCGTGCTCGGTCATGAAGCCGCCGTTGAAGGCGGCGAGCAGCTCTTCGTGGTGCTCGCTCGGGATGACCGCCGGCCTCGGCAAATCCTCGGCCGCCTTCTCCGTGGCCTTGGGCTCCTGCGTCCCGGCGACCGGGATGACGTCCACCCGGCGCAGGTCGACCGCCACGATGAACAGCTCCGCCCAGGAGCGGCTCTTGTCCGGGTGCAGCAGGGTTTTGTAGAGGTAGGCCGGCTCCGCGGGCCGCCGCGGATCGACGATCTGTACCCACTCGCCGTCGCCCGGCGCCGACCAGGCGTCGTGGACGGGCCCCACGGCTTCGAGCTGAAATGGCGGCAGCTCCGGGGCAGCCGGGCTGGCGTCGACGGTCGCGACCGCTTTGGCGGTGGGTGGGGCGGGGGCCGCCTCGGGCACCTTCCAGTACGCCTTCGGCTTCTCGTCCCGGCGCCACCAGCGGTTCCATCGATCCTCGACGGCGTAGACGGTGTCCTCCAGACGGGCGACGTTGTCGACGCCGATGACCGCGCGCAGCGAGTTGGCGACCAGCGGCCCCGCCCAGTCGAAACGATGGACGGCGAACCACAGCGCGGCCACCAACAGCAGCCCGCCCAGTGCCAGGTAGGCGAGCACGCGTCTGTAGCGCGGCCATCGACGGCCGCGCGCAACGGATTTCACGTCACGGTCGCTGCGCATGCGTCGGCAAGCCTACTCTGAGACGTCGGACGGCGCCCATTTTTGGGTGGGAGCTCGACCGAGAATGGAAGCTTCTGCGGCGCGCCGAATCGACCCGGCGAAACGGCGGTCGCGTGTCGGTGACAGTCGTCTTTCCCTTTTCGAGTCGAAGGGGTAGACCTCTGGTCGTTGATCCCCCGCCTGAGCTCGACGGTTGCCCGGGTCCTGCTGGTGGGACTCGCGGTCGCGGGTCTTCCTTGCCGCGCTCGAGCGGACACCGGCGGTCGCTCGGGCGCAGAGGACCTGCCTGCGCTCGGTGGGTCGGGGCAGTGGCGGGCGCTGCTCGGGCGTCCGGTGACCGCCATCGAGGTTCGGGTCGACTCCAAGCTCTGGCCGGAGCACCCAGAGCTGCGCCGGGTCCGGCTCGGAGAGCCGCTGTCGCTCGAGCTGGCGCGCCGCGCCATGCGAGAGCTGACGGACACCGGCCGCTACGCCAGCGCCGAGGCCTCCGCCCGGGCGCGCGC
>JAEZYZ010000464.1 GCA_023418705.1 Pseudomonadota bacterium
GCCCCGGCCAGGCCGCCCGCGCCGCCGCCGCCCGAACCCGCCGTCCCGCCGGCGGCGGCCCCGTCTCGATCCTCGCTCTGGCAGGCCGGTGCCCCAAGGGCGGCTCCGAGCCAGGCCCCAAGCGCGACGGCTGCCGGGGCGCGCGCGAGCGCCTTGCGGCGGTTCGGTAGCTCACGCATGTGTTCGCGCCGATGGTACACGAGCGGCGCCCCGGCCCGCAGCAGCCTGTGTTCGACACGCGCACCGAAGTGACGCCGGGCGACGCGCGCCCGCTCGATCGCGCCCTGCGTGACGTGTTTCCCCAGGCGAGCTGGTCGCAGGTGCGCCGCCTGATCGAGACGGGCAAGGTGAACGTGGACGGCGTGAGGAGGTGCGATCCGCGCAGCTTCGTCCGCGCGGGCCAAGCGCTCGAGGTGCGGCTCAGCGCGCCGCGACCTCGAGCGGGCGCCTTGCCGTCGACGGCGATCCTGCACGTCGATGCGCACGTCGTGGTCGTCGACAAACCTGCCGGCATCAGCACGGTGCCGTACGAGCTGAACGAACGCGGCACGCTCGAAGAGCTGCTGCGTGCCGAGCTGCGACGTTCGTCGAACGTCCCGCGCGCGGACGCGCCGCTCGGCGTGGTGCACCGTCTGGACAAGCCGACGTCCGGCGTGATGGTGTTCGCACGCACGCTGTCGGCCAAGCGCCAGCTCGAGCAGCAGTTTCGCCGCCACAGCATCGAGCGGCGCTACCTCGCATTGTGTCACGGTGAGCTGCCGAGCCAGACCCTGCGGTCAAGGCTGGTCCAAGACCGGGGCGACGGGCTCCGGGGCTCGACCGATCATCCAAGGCTCGGGCGCGACGCGATCACCCACGTCGAAGCCCTGGAGCGCTTCGGCTCGGCGAGCCTCGTCGGGTGCCGCCTGGAAACCGGCAGGACACACCAGATCCGCATTCATTTGTCAGAAGCTGGCCACCCACTGCTCGGCGAGCCCGTGTACGTTCGAAACTACGGAGGCCCGCTGTTGACGGCGCCACGGCTCATGTTGCACGCGGCCGAGCTTGGCTTTCTGCACCCGGCGAGCGGAGCGCTCCTCAGGTTTCGATCGCCGCCGCCCTCCGACATGCAGAGCGTTTTGGAGGAGCTGCGGCGGATGCGACGACCGTAGAGATTTTCGATCCTGACGAAAAACCGCACCAGACCCACCAAATGTCGCTCCGATTCGGCGTGCCTCGGGCTATGAGAGCCTTCGGCCGACCGCGACCCGCGCCTCGGTCCCTTCCTACCAACGAGACCTGAAGCCTCGGAGACCTCGAAGCGTGCACCGCCATCAGCTCGTCGTTCCTCTCTTCGCCTGCTGTTCGTTGCTTGCCGTACCCGCGTTTGCCGCGCCGAAGGACAAATCGGCCGACAAGATGATCGACAAGGCCGTCAACGAACACTACCTGGCCACGGACTTCAAAAAGGCCGAGAGCGTCCTGCTCGGCACCGTCAAAGCTTGCGGGGACGAATGCAGCGCGAGCGTGCTCGGCCGCGCGTGGATGTACGTCGGCATCGTCCGCGGCAATGGTCGCAAGAACCAAAAAACCGCGCGCCAGGCCTTCGATGAGGCCCTGAAGGCGGATCCTGGGGTGAAGCTCGACACCCAGCTCGCGACCGACGAGACGAAAGCGACCTTCGCGAAGGCCGCCAAGGCCGCCGGCGTCGAGTTCGAGGGCGCCGCCGAACCCGAAGCAGACGCGGACGCCGAGATCGATCTCGAAGCGGACGCCGAGGTCGACCTCGAGGCAGGCGCCGAGGCCCCGGCAGACGAAGACGAACCGGCGGCGCCCGGGGCGTACGCGAAAAACTGGGTCGGCTTGCACTTCGGGCTCGACATGGTGGGCATCGGCGGCAGCGATCTGTGCGCGCCGGGGACCGAAGGCGACACCGCCACGTATGCCTGCTTCTTCCAGGACACCGAAGAGTACTTCTACTGGCAGACCATCCCCGGCAGCGGCGGCAGCATCGGCAGCACCTTCGTGCGCGGCACGATGCGCCTGATGGCCTCGTACGATCGCGCGCTGCTCGACAACGTGTCGGCGGGCGTGCGCGTGGGCTACGCCTTCGGCGGGGGTCCGCAGCCTGCCAGCGCGACCGCCTTTCTCCCGCTGCACTTCGAGGTGCGCGGCACCTATTGGTTCGGTGCCAACCCCTTCGCGAAAGAGGGGCTCCGCCCGTACGTGCACGTCGGTGGCGGCGTCGCCCAGGTGGACGCCAAGGTCCCGGTCCAGGTCCGAGCCGTCAACCCGAACGACGGCAACAGCTACATCCTCAATGTCGATGCCTGGCAAAAGCTCGGCACCGGCTTCGTCACCGCCGGCGGAGGACTGGCATTTGCCTTGAGTCCCACTTTGGCGTTGCAGGCCAACCTCAACGCGATGTTGATGCTCGGCAACTCCGGGTTCGTGATTCAACCCTCACTCGGCGCGGTGACCGGCTTCTGATCGCAGCGCGAACGCCTGAAGCAGGCGAAAACGCCTGCGCGCACGCGAACGCCAGTCCGCCGCCGCCAGTCACACACAAAAGAGCACACTCGCCGCCTTCGCGAGCGGGGGCGCCGTCCGTTGATTTTGTGTCTTCGGATTCGGGACTTGGCCTCAAGTTCGTGTACGCTTTTGCACGATGCCGGTGGTGGTGGAATGCAGTGCTTGTGAGGCACGGCTCACGCTCGGCGACGCCTTGTACGATCGCAAAGTGCGTGGCCGGGTGGTGACGATTGGCTGCAAGCGGTGCGGGGCAGACATTCGGGTCGACGGCCGCAGTCCGGCCGACGGAGCCGCCGACGACACCCCCTCGCCGCCCGGCGGCGATCCGCCCGCCGAGGTCGAGCGGAGGGCCGGAGCATCGGGGGTTCGACCGGACGACAGCCCCGGTGCCTCCGCCGGCGTCGGTGGCGGGAGCTCCCCTGCCGTCGCCGACGCGACGCCCGCCCCCAAAGCCGGCAGCGCGAACCTGCGCCCCGCGCGCGCTCGACAACCCTCGACGCCGGACCGACCGAGCCGTCCGAGGCCGCGGATGGGCTCGTCGAGCAGCTTGAGCACCAGCGCCGCGAAGAGCTCACCGACCGCGGCGGGCTCGACCGGGGCGCGCCGCCCGAGCCGTCCCGGCAGCTCGCCGCTACTCAAGTCGGAGATGCGAACGAGGCAACCTTCACGGCCCGAGGTGCGCAAGCCGCTCGGCAGCGCCCCCGGGGTCGCGCGCGCGGCGGCGCCGCGACCGCCGATGCCAACCCTGGCCGGTATCGGCGAGGCCTCGAACCGGGAGCTCGACGCTGGCTGGCTCGAGCGCTTCGTCGAAGAAGATCCCCGCTCGGCCCCGATGCACGCGCCGCCACCCCCTCCCGAGCGGCCGGCGCGCGCGCGGCTGGCGAGCGCCCCCGTGGCCGTGACGACCGCTACCCCCACGCCGGCGACCGTCACCGAACGAACGACCGGCGACGACGCGCCAGAGCCCGCCCCCAGCGCCGGAGCGGCCCGGACGCCGAGCTCGGAGGACCTCGACGGCATCGAGGTGCTCGTCGCTCCGACCGAGGCAGCGACCAGCCCCGCCGTGGACGCCGCCGAGCAGGCCGCGCCGCCCCCGCCGGCCGCCGCCGCGCCCCCACCACTCGACGCCCCCCC
>JAEZYZ010000489.1 GCA_023418705.1 Pseudomonadota bacterium
GGGGGGGCGGCGGGCCGCCGGCCCCCCACGGCGGGTCGGCTCAGTAGTACTCGTTGCCGAGGTGGGTGATGAGCTCCTCGCCCATCATCCAGCGCAGCGTGTTCTTCAGCTTCATGCTCTGGATGAACAGGTCGTGCTCCGGGTACAGCCCGGGCGCCGTCATCGGGCTCTTGAAGAAGAAGCTGAGCCACTCCTGCACGCCGGAGAAACCGGCGCGCTTGGCGAGATCGCAGAACAGCGCCAGGTCGAGCACGAGCGGCGCCGCCAGGATCGAGTCCCGGCACAGAAAGTCGACCTTGATCTGCATCGGGTAGTCGAGCCAGCCCGTGATGTCGATGTTGTCCCAGCCCTCCTTGGCGTCGCCGCGGGGCGGGTAATAGTTGATCCGCACCTTGTGATAGACGTCGCCGTACAGCTCCGGGTACACGCCCGGCTGCAGGATGTGCTCGAGCACCCCGAGCTTGCTGACCTCTTTGGTCTTGAAGTTGTCCGGGTCGTCCAGCACCTCACCGTCTCGGTTGCCGAGGATGTTGGTGGAAAACCAACCCTTGAGCCCCAGCATGCGCGCCTTGAAGCCGGGGGCGAGGATGGTCTTCATCAGGGTTTGCCCGGTCTTGAAATCCTTGCCGCAAATCGGCGTGGACAGCTCCCGCGCGAGCTCGTGCCCGGCAGGGAAGTCGACGCTGAGGTTCGGCGCGCCATTGGCGAAGGGCACCCCTTCTTTCAGACACGCCCAGGCGTAGATCATGGAGTTCGAGATCGCTGGATCGTTGTCGAGCAGGCCCTTCTCGAAGGCTTTGATCGAGCCGTGCACGGCGCTCGGCTGGAGGTAGATCTCCGTCGAACCGCACCAGACAGCGACGGCGCGGTTGCAGCCGCGCTCCTGCTTGAAGCGGCGGATGTCGTCGCGCACGGCCTCGACCATCTCCGCCTTGCTTCGGGCGCTCTTGACGTGCGTGCCGTGCAGGCGCTTCACGTACTCCGGATAGAACACCGCCGGCATGGGCCGGATCGCGGACATCTCTTCCCGGATCGCGTCGAGGTGCTTCTCCTCGAGCACCCGGGCGGTGCGCGCCGACTCGAGCGCGTCGTCGGCGAACAGATCCCAGCCGCCGAACTCCAGATCGTCGAGCCCTGCCAGGGGGACGAAGTCTTTGATTTTCGGGCTGCGGTTGTCGGTGCGCTTGCCGAGCCGGATCGTCCCGAGCTGCGTAAGGGAGCCCACCGGATGCCCCAACCCCTTCCTCGCCAGCAGGCACCCGGCGATGAAGGTCGTGGAGACGGCGCCGAGGCCCGGTAATAGGACGCCGAGCTTGCCCTCGGCTTTTTCGATCGATTGGGGCTGCTTCATGGTGGCGGGGGCGTAGCAAGCGGCGTGCCCTTGTGCAATCGTGGCGGCGATGTTGGTCACGCGCGCCGCGGTGGTCCTGGTTGCTGGCATTGGATCTCGGTTGCGCCCGCTCACCGACGATCGACCGAAGGCGTTGATGGACGTCGGCGGCGAGACCATCTTGGGGCGCGCGCTGCGCCTGCTGGAAGCGCATGGTGTGCGACGGGTGGTGCTGGCGAGCGGCTACCGAGAAGACGCGGTGCGTGCGGCCGTGCGCGGCACGGCTCTGGAGGTGGTGTTCTGCCGAAATCCAGCGTTCGACTCCACCCAGAACAGCGTCTCGCTTTGGCATTGTCGAGAGGCACTTTCCGGGGTCGAGGCGTTCTTCAAGCTGGATGGTGACGTCGTCTTCGCCGACGGGCTGCTCGCGCGCCTGGATGCGTGCGCCGCGCCGCTCGCGGTGGCCGTGGACGGCCGCCGCGGCCTCGACGCCGAGGCCATGAAGGTGCGAGTGGGTCGGGGTCGCCGCATCGAAGCCTTCGGAAAAGGGCTGCCGGTCGCATCGGCCGCCGGCGAGTCGATCGGGATCGAACGGTTGCGCGGACCCGCAGGGGCGGCTCTGTTCGCTGGCCTGCACGCCGCCATCGAAGATCGTGACCGCCGCGACCTCTACTACGAGGACGTCTATTCGGAGTTGATCGGGGAAGGGCGCCTCCAAGCGGAAGCCGTCGACGTCTCCGACTTGCCGTGGACCGAGGTGGACACCCTCGAAGACCTGCGCTTCGCGCGGGAGCTCTTGGCGCGCCAGGGTTGAGGGCCACTGTCGTCCCTGTGGCCCCCGCGTGCGATCCGGAGGTCACAGCTGTGGTTGGAAGACGACAGCTTCCAGGCGCGCCGGCGGCGGTCGCTGCAGGCCCGGCGGCGATCCTCCGCGCTCGCCTTCTTTTGGGTGCGAAAAATTTGACGCAGTTTGCTTGGCATCAGCCTTGCTGATGGCAGGCCGGCGACGATTCAGAAACCTTTCCAATGCCAACCGAAGCTTTCGCCGCATGGCCGCAACCACGCGACAAGTCAGCAGAATGGCGCCGGGGTGCCGGCCGCGCTTCGTCCCCGACGCCCACCCGTCGCCAGGTGTTGCAAAGCAGCAACACTGTGCCCCGGCAGCGACAGGTTGATCAGGCCCTAAGTCCTTGATTCGAAAACGATTTGCCCACTGCTTCAAAGCCGTGGTAGTTCGCGCCCGGCCCGCCCTGCTTTGCGATGAAAGAGAGACCGCTGGATGACTGAACGACGCATCACGCGAGCCATCGTGCTCGCCGCCGGTTTTGGCTCGCGGCTGGGCGACGGAGGACGGAGCGTCCCGAAGCCGCTGCGGGCGGTGGCAGGCAAGCCCCTGTTGGTGCGCGTGCTGCACAGCCTGCAGACCGCCGGCATCCAAGAGGCCGTGGTCGTGCTCGGGCACGAGGGCGAGCAGATCAAGCGCGCGCTTTTGGCAGAGCCGAGCTTGGGCCTGAAGCTGCTCTTCGTCGAGAACCGACGGTACACCGCCAAGAACGGCGTCTCGCTGCTGGCGGCGGCCGACTACGTCGATCGTCCCTGTCTTCTGACGATGGCCGACCACCTCTACTCGCCCGAGCTGGTGCGCCGCCTGCTCGCCGCCGATCTGCCGGCCGACGCCTGCGCCCTGGCGGTCGACCGCGACATCGAGCGCTGCTTCGACCTCGACGACGCCACCAAGGTGCGCGTTCTCAATGAGCAGATCACCGACATCGGCAAAGAGCTCGACAGCTACGACGCCCTCGATACGGGGGTGTTTCGGATCGGTCCGAGGCTGATCGCCCAGCTCGCGGCCCTGGACGCCGGCTTTGGCGATTGCTCGCTCAGCGACGGGGTGCGAGCCCTGTCCCGCGCCGACGGATTTTTCGTGTGTGACGTGGGTGAGGTGCGCTGGATCGACGTCGACACCCCGGCGGCGCTCGAGCGCGCCGAGGCGATGATCCGCGTGTTTGGCGACAACCTCGGCGACGAGCCGGGCAGCGGCGCGCCGAGCTTCGACCCGGAGGCGCTCGAGCTGTTCGCGCCGAGCTGGGTGCGCGCGGCGGCGCCCTACGACGAGAAGCACTTTGCGATCGCCGAGCGGGCGGACGTCGCCCGGATGATGTCGAACGAGAGCCCGTTTTCTCCGAGCCCGCGCGTCCTTCGCGCGATCGTCGAAGCGGCGCAGCGGGGTAACCTCTACCCTCAGAGCGACGAGCCGCTGAAGGCCCGGCTGGCCGCGCGCGAAGAGCTCGAGAAGGACTGGGTGCTGCTCGGGGCGGGGTCGACCGAGCTCATCGACCTGGTGATCCGCACCTTCGTGAGCCCGGGTGAGGAGGTCCTGCTCAGCGTCCCCACCTTCAGCATGTACGAGGCGCGGACCCGGGTGACCGGGGGCATCCCCGTCTTGGTGCCGATGACGGAGGCGCACGAGCATGACGTGGTCGGTTTGATCCGGGCCGTCAACGAGCGCACGAAGGTGGTGTTTCTGTGCACCCCCAACAATCCCACCGGCAATCGCATCGACGACGCGGACCTGAAGCGCCTGTTGCGCCTCGGCTTGCCGACGGTGATCGATGAAGCCTACTACGAGTTCTCGGAGGGAGCTTCGTTCACGCGGTTGCTGCGGGAGTTCCCGAACGCCATCGTCCTGCGCACGTTCTCGAAGGCGTTCGGTCTGGCCGGCATGCGGCTGGGCTACGCGCTGGCGCACCCCGCGGTCGCTCGCCTGCTGCAGCGGGTGAAGGTGCCCTGGAGCATCCCGGGGATCACCCTGGCGGCGGCCGAGGCGGCGCTCGACGACGTGGCGGAGCAGGCGGCGCGCATCGGCCGGCTGCGCGCGGCGCGCGAGAAGCTGGAGCGGCGGCTTGCGCGGATCCCGGGACTTGCCACGCTGCCGAGCGAGGGCAACTTCGTGTTGGTCGACGTGTCGTCGAGCGGGGCGAGCGCTGACGAGGTGGTCGCCCAGCTCACCGATCGGGGCGTCTTGATCCGTTCGCTGTCCGTGCACCACGCCACCCGGCGCTTCGTCCGGGTGACCGTCGGCACCGCCGAGCAGAACGAGCGCTGCGTACGGGCGTTCGAGCAGCTGGCAGAGCGCTTCATCCAGCAGACGCCGCGGCCCCGGCCGATGTACGTCTCGATCAGTGACGCGGAGTGAACCGATGAATCCGGGCGCCAGCACCTCGGTGGCCGAGCTCGCGTCCGACAAGGGACCTGCGGCGGGCACGCGCTCGGGCTTTTGGGCTTCGTATTGGAAGAGCCTGAAGCCGCGCGAGGTGGAGGAGCCGATCGACGTCTGGGTGCATCGACCGCTCGCCTACCTGATCGCTCGGGCGCTGCTCCCGACCAAGATCTCTCCGAACACCGTCACCTTCGTCTCGATCCTGTTCGGGCTCTGCGCGGGCGCTCTGCTGGTGCTGCGGCTCGAGACGTCGATGCTGATCGCGGGTGTGTGCATCTTCCTCTCGGCGGTCTTCGACTGCGCCGACGGCCAGCTCGCCCGGCTGCGTGGCACGTCGTCGGCTTTTGGCCGCATGCTCGACGGGATCGCCGATCTGGTGGTTTGCACGGCGGCGGTCGGCGGCGCCGTGTGGACGGTGTGGTGCAAGTATCAGGACGCCGGCTGGCTCGGCTGGGCGGCGCTCGGCTTGGCGGTGGTGACGGTGATCACCGGATCGTTTCACACCTCCATGTACGATCACTACAAGAACGTGTTCTTGCGCTTCACCAGCGCCGCCTATCGGGAGGGGGAGGACTACGAGACCGCGCTCGCCCGCTACCAGGCCCGCTCGACGGACGAGAGCATCTGGGCGCGGCTGTCCTGGCCGGTGTACGTCTTCTACGTCAAAAGCCAGCTCGACTACGTGCGCGGCTTCGATCCGTTCACCAGCGCGCGCCTGAATGCCTTCCCAGCCTTCGACGCGGCGCGAGCGGTGATCTATCGCAAGCACGCGGCGGGGCCCATGCGCGTGTGGCGCACGCTCTTCGGCTTCGGATCGCTCGTGTTCGGGCTGGCCGTGGCGACGACCTTCGACATGATCGAGGTCTACCTGCTCTTGCGTCTGATCGGGCTGAACGCCGTGTTCTTCGGCTACCTGAGGCCACGCCAGCGCGAGGCCTCGCGGCGGGCCTTCGCCGAGCTGGGGCTGGTCCACCTGACGCCGGCGGGGGAGCGCGAGCCCGAAGAGCTCGAACCGGCGCCGAGCGCGATCTAAGCCGTTTCGCCCCAATTGACGTCGACCGGTGCGGCGGTGGGACCTCGCTTGACGGGCGGGTCGGAAAACCCCTAGGCTCGAGGGTTGGGGGTCGCTCCATGAGAGCGACGTCGCCGAGCAGGACCGCATGAGCCACCAAACGATTCAAGATTCCCCGGGGCGTTCCCAGATCATCGACCCGCAAAGCGCCGATTGGCAAAAGTTCAATCAAACGTCCTTTTCCTTCAAGCACTCACTGGACCGCAACGAGCTCCTCGATTTGCCGCACTTGCAGCGGCTGGCGAGGAAGATGGTGCGGTTGCACGGACCTGAGCGGGTGTCTTGTCTGGTCGGGAACAAGGGAGCAGATGCCAACTGGTCGGACTGGAAGTCAACCAGCTCGGAGCTGGATTACTGCTTCGAGCGGATCAACGAGCCAGGTCAGTCGTACATCATCATCAAAGATGTCGAGCGCGACCCGGAGTACGCGTCCTTTTTGACCCAGACGCTCCAGGAGTTTTCGTCGCTCCTCGCGCCCGCGCTCTACGCGCAGGTCACGTGGCCGAGCGCCTATCTGTTCATCGCTGCCCCGGGGTTCTTTACGCCCTACCACATGGATCATGAGACCGGCGTTCTGCTGCAGATCCACGGTGCAAAGGATCTGTGTCTGTTCGACGCCAACGATCCCTCGCTGCTCACCCAGCAGGAGCGTGAGCGCTACTACATGGGCAACCTCGACTCGGCGACGTACAGGTCCGAGATGGTCGACCGAGCCACCGTCTATCGGATGAGTCCGGGGGTCGGGGTTCACCTACCTGTCAATGCCCCGCATTGGGTCAGGAACCTGGATAGCTATTCGGTCAGCTTGAGCATCAACTTTTGTTTGAAGGCGTACGACGACTACGCGCTGGTGCATCAGGCCAACTACCTGCTGCGCCGCTTGGGCTTGAGCCCGCGCCACCCCGGCGCCTCTCCAGTCCGGGATCGAGCAAAGAAGGCGGCCATCGCGCTGTTGTCGAAGCGCGCGCCCGAGACGAAGGACGAGATGCTGCGCTCGGGGGTCAGGCGGCTGAATGCGGTGTTGACGGCGGGGCGAAGGGCCGCGGTCTCCGCGCGCACGCTGGTCGGCGGCGGTGGGGGAGGATTTGCTCGCGGATCGGAGCTCTAGCTGGTCTCATTTTCCGCGACGAACGGTTTGCGCTGCCAACCGTTCGTCGCTCTAGGGCAGCGGGCCGCTTTGCGTTGCTCGCGGGGGTGAGGGCAGGGGCTCGGTCGCTGGCGCTCGCTCGGGGTTGGGGGGGCCGAGCGCCGGCGCCCCGTGCCTGTGAGGCCGTGCTAGCGTTCGCGGGTGCGATTTCGGAGCACGCTGTTGGCGGTGCCGCTGCTGGCGGCCGCCTTGACGCGACCGGCCGTGGGGTTGGTATGGCCCAACACGATCGAGCGCATCGAGCGGCAGCTCGCGCAGGGGACCACGGCGGAGCGCCGACAGGCGGCTGCCCGACTGCGTGAGCTGCCGCGGGCGACGGCCGGACGGTTGGCGCTGGAGGCGCTGAACGACCAGGACCTGCAGGTGCGGCTGGAGGCCGCCGAGATCGCGCGTGAGCTGCGGCTGCCAGGGGCGGGAGCGCGGGTGGTCGGGTGGTTGCACGAGAGCGAGCGGCGCGTGCGGTTGGCGGCGGTCGAGCTCTTGCGCGTCAGCCCCACGCGCGACGCCGTCGCGGCGCTCGCGCGGGTGCTCGGGGATCCGGACTCGGCGGTGCGCGCAGCGGCGGCCGATGCCCTTGGGGCGTCCGGGGATCGGGCCGCCAGCCTCCCGCTGCTCGGGCACCTGGACGATCCGACGCCGCACGTGCGGGATCGCGTGGTGCTCGCGCTCGCGCGGCTCGAAGATCGGCGCGCCGTCGTCCCGCTGATCGGCAAGATCCAGGACCCGCAGCCCCAGGTGCGACGCAGCGTCGCCCGCGCCTTGGGTGAGCTCGGGGATCCCCGCGCGACGAGCGCGCTGCTGTTGGCCTTGCGGGACGCGGATGCTTCGGTGCGCACCGCGGCGCTCGGTGCCATCGAGGCCCTCGGTGATCCGAGCGCGACGCTGGCGATCGTCGCCGTGCTCGAGCAGGACGCCGACGAGGCGGTCCGCTCGGCGGCGCTGCGTGCGCTCTCGGGCCTGCGCAGCGACACGGCCCTGGACGCGCTGATGGCCGGGCTGTCCGAGGATGACCCGAGCGCCGAGCGCTCGGAGGTGCGCGACGCGCTCGCGCGGTTCGGCCCAGGTGCCCGCGGAGCGCTGGAGCGCTGCTTGCGGGGGCAGCCGGCAGCGCGCCTCGGGGACGGCTGCGCCTTGACCTTGGCGCGCGTGGCGGGCGATCCGAGCGTGCCGGTGCTGGTGCAGGCGCTGCGGAGGGGCATCGTCAGCCCGACCGCGGCGATGCGGGCCTTCGGCAGCGCTGGCAGCCCCAAGGGGCTGCCCACGGTGCTTGAGTACGTCGCGCACCGCGATCCATTCGTTCGCCGGGCGGCCATCGACGCCGCGAGCCAGCTCTTGAGCAACGGACCGCCCGACGGGCGTGCGGTCGATCCGCTCTCGCGAGCGCGGGCGGTCGCCAGCGACGACGCCGAGCGGATCGCCCTCATCGGCTTGCTCGGGCAGACCGGCGCCTCGCGGGCCGCTCGGCCGCTGAAGCCGCTCGCCGAGAACGCGGACGCGGTGGCGATCCGGGTGGCCGCCGTGGAAGCCCTCGGCATGTTGGGGCCGGTGGGCCAGGACGACGTGCTGCTTCGCGCGCTGGACGCCGACTCGGCCAGCTTGCGCATCGCGGCCGGCCTGGCGCTCAAGCGCAGCGCCAGCGGCCGGAGCGCCGGGGAGCTGCTCGATCGTCTCGAGCGCCGGGCGGAGCAGGATCGCGCGGCGGTGAGCCTGGCGCTCGGAGGGGCCCTGGCCCGCACGCAAGATGCCGGCCACCTGCAGCGCGCCGCGCGCCTGCTCGAGCGGAGCCGCGCAGGTGAGCGCGACGCGCTGATCGAGGCGGCGGGACAAAGTCGGGCGCCCGGCGCGCTGGGGTTGCTCGTGAAGCTGGCCGCGTCGCCAGCCCCCGCCGATCGGGCAAAGGCGGCCGAGCTCTTGGCTCTGCACGCCGAGGGGGCGGAGGCCTTGCGCCGGCTCGCTAGCGACCCGTCGCCTGCCGTGCGCGCCAACGCCGTCTGGGCGCTCGGCGCGGGCGCGGCGGTGCCGCCCGTCGAGCTGTTGGTGCAGGCGCTCGGCGACCGCGACGTGAACGTCGCTGCGAACGCGGCCGCCGGCTTGGGGAGACTGGAGTCCGACGAGCGGGCCAAGCGCGCCTTGTGCGCGGCGACCGAAGACCCGAGAGACTACGTGCGCGCCAACGCCATGGCCGCGCTCGCCCTCGGCGCGCTGCGCTGCGAGCCGGACCGAGCGCGAGATCTTCTGGCAAACGATCGCTCCGAGGTCGTGCGGGTGGCCGCGGCCCGCTCGCTGCATCGGCGCCGAGCGACCGCAAAGGAGGGAGCGGCCGAGGACGGGCGCGCGCTGCAGCAGTGTTCGGCGCGCGATAGCAGCGGCGCCGTCGCCAGCGCTTGCTCCGAGCCGCCATCGCCGGCGGCGGGGGCGGTATCCGTCAGCGTCTACGTGATCCCCACGGGCCGCAGCGTGCCCGCTGGCGGCGCGCCGTTCACGTTGCTCCTGCCCGACGGGCTCATGCGCCTGGGCGTGACCGATCGGCGCGGCGCGGTGTTCGAGCCGGCGGCGCCCATCGGGCAGATCCGCCTGCTCGTGCCGGCGGCGCTGGCTCGTTGAGGCGAGCTCCGGCGGCCACCAGAGCGCGCCGAAGCTTCACCGCCGCTCGGTCGCGCTGGCGGGCGGGCGCCCGCGTGCCTTTCGCCAGCGCGCTGCCGGGCCTTCGCGACTCGCCGTAAGGCGCCGTCCTCTACTTCGCCGCGCAGGCCATCGCGCACTGCAGGTCGCCCGGGGCGCAGCCGCAGGGTGACGACTTCTTCTTGGGCGCCGGCTTGCTGTCGGAGCTCTTGCTGCTGCTGCCGCTGCTGCTGCTACCGCTGCTGCTGCTGCCGCTCGACTTGCTGCTCGATCCAGAAGATCGGCGCTGCACCACGCGCTTGGGCGCGGCGGGTTTGGCGCCAGCGTCCGGAGCCTCCTCCTCCTCGGCGTTGCCGGTCGCCGGCGGCTTGGCGGCGATCGGCTTGGTCTCCTCTTCTTCTTCCGGCTCGTCCTTCTCTGGCTCCGGCGCCGGTGCGGCGGCCACCGGGGGAGCGACCGGAACCGGGGGCGGCTCCGCTGGACGCAGGATGAACGCGCCCGCGACCACGACCGCCGCGCCGATCAACCCCACCGCAATGTAGAGGCCGGTGCGGTTCTTCTGCGCACCCGGATAGGCCATCGGCGACAGGTCGACCGCGGCCGGTGCCGCCGTTCCTCCGCCGAGCGGCGCGCCGAGGCCCAGCGGCGCGCCGAGGCCCAGCGGTGCGCCGAGGGGTGCGACCGGCGCCACCTGCTCCGCCGCGGGCTTGCTCTCTGCCGCGGCCGTGAGCGCCTTGAGGTCGATGAGCCCAGAGTCGTCGCTGGAGCTCGCGCCGCTGCCGCCGAGGCCGGATAGACCGGACAGGCCCGTGGAGCCCGTCCCCGACGAGGGCTTCGAGGCGGCCGTCAGCGCGCTGAGCGAGAAGAGCACCGACGACTCGTTGCGGGCGCCGGTGGCCGGCGAGGCAGCGGGCGCATCGTGCCCCGGCGCGCTCGTCGCCACGTCTTCCTCGCTGCCGGCGGCATGGATCCCACCGAACAGATCGGCGGCGCCACGACCACGCGCCACGGCCGCTCGTCCGGCGGCCTTCTGGCCCCCGGCGTCCCAGGGGCTGGGCGCCGGCTCCGCGGGGGCGGTGTACCCGGCGTCGACGGAGAAGCCGCTAGAAGCCGGGGCGGCCTCGGCGTTGGCCGCGGCGTGCAGGGCATCGACGATCTCCGCTACCTCGCCGAGCGGCTGCCAATCGGCAAACCCCTCTTTCCACACATACGTCTCGGCGGTGACCTGGCCGGAGTTGTAGGCCTCGACCAGCTCCGCCAGGGTCATGCTGCGCTGATCGCTGTCGCCGAAGTCCACCGAGTAGGCGCTGTCTTGAGCGGCGGCAGCGGTGCCGGCGTCGCCGCCCGGGTTGGTGGCGTCGGCGGCGTACACGCTAGGCGGGTTCACCTTGCCGTCGATGACGATGTTGGTTCCGCACTTCCGGCAGCGGATCTTCGCCAGCCGATCTTGAACCTTCTCGTCTGCGATGGAGTACTTGGCTGCGCACGCAGGACAGGAGATCTTCACATTCAGCCTTTCGATACGCCCCGGCGCTCGAGGTCGCGCTGGGGGAGAACGGTTGAGACAACTAGGGACAGGCCCCGAGGCGGCGCTCGATCGAAGATTTTGCCGAGATCGGACTCTTTAGCCGGCCTTCTTTTATCATCCTTCGAGCCCGGCGCTACAGCCACGATTTCGAAATCAGCGGCAGAGTCGGGCAAGGTAGGGAAAGCGTCCGTGTAAAAATCCACCATCGTCGACTGGGTGCCGGCGTGCGCCGAGGCACCGGATGATATCAGCGAGGGCACGGATGTGATGGCCATTCGGACGTGAGGACGAGGGATCTCGCGTTCGACACGCACCGAAGCCCGTGCTTTGGAGGGGGGCCGAACCCGAGCGGCTTGGTCGCGCGCAGCGACACGCTGGTGACCGGCTGCTTTTTCCGAGGCGGGCCGCTGGTGCTTCGACGATCAGCCGCGGGTCGACGCGAGCTCGAGCTCGAGCGCTTCGATGCGTTCGGTGAGGCGAAGGTTGGCGCCACCGTCGTGCGACAGCGCTTGCAGCAAGGCATCGCGCGCGCCCGCCAAATCGCCGCTGGCGATCAGCTTCTCCGCTTTCCGCGCCAGGAGCTTCGCGCCGGCTGAGCGGCAGCTGACTTCGAGCGCCGGTTTGGGCTCGTTGTCCGGGGGCATGGGTGGGCTCTCGCTGTACATGATGCGCAGCCGTCCCTTGTGTAGCTCGGCGTCGTAGCGCTGGCGCAGCACGGGGTGGATCAACGCGCGGTAGGCCTCGGCGCCACGCTGAAATACCCGCTGCGCCGCGGCTGCTTGCTCGGGCGGCGCGGCGCGGTGGCGATCGGGGTGGAAGGCGAGCGCGAAGGCGTGGAACGCCAGGCGAATGTCCGCCTCGGTCGCGCCCCGCGCGACGTCGAGCAGGGTGTAGTAGTCGAGCTCGTCGAGGCGGGCGGCCCACGCCATCAGGTGCTGATCGGGGAGGGCGTCGGACATGGACCGCTAGCTGGCGTTCAGCGCACTGCCTGGGCGGCGTGGCGGCGAGACAACTCTGCCACCTCGGCCGGGTCGGGCAAACCGAGCAGGCGGACGCGGGCGGACGTGGCCTGACCGGTGTGCAGGTCGGTGGCGCGGACATTGAGGATGCCGTCGCCGTCCAGCGCGAAAGCCACCTCGATCTGAACACCGCCGCGCGGCGCCGCGCGCAGCCCGGTGAGCTCGAGCTGGCCGAGCAGCGTGTTCTCGACGAAGCGCCGCGATTCGCCCTGGCTCACCCGCACCCGGACGATTTGTTGGTTGTCGGAGGCGGTGACGAAGCGGCGGGTCTTCTCACACGGCACGGGGGTGTTCCGCTCGATGATCGTGTCGCAGTAGCCGCTCACCGTCTCCACCGACAGGGTGAGCGGGGTGACGTCGATGAGCAGCGGGGGCGCGGCGGCGGCGGACAGCGGCAGGGTGCGGTGTTGGGCGAACGCGGCGGCGGGCGCCGCCGCGGCGCGCGGCAGGGTCGTCGTCGGGAGCGGCGCCGCTGGCGTGGCCAGGGTGCGTTCGCTCCAGGTCCGCACCTGCGGGGGGGGCGAGTCGGGGCGCAGCGAAAGCTCGGGGCGCTGCGACGGAGGCGCTGGGGGCGGCGGCGCCGACGGCGGGGGTGGGGGTGGGGCAGACAGCGGCCTGAAGCCATCCGCCGGGCTCGCCCCGCCAGCGCGCCGCTCTGGCAGCGGTGGCGCGCGTCCAGGTCCCGGCTCGGAGGCGAGCGGGGGCCGCGTGATCTGCGTCGGCTCGAAATCGGAAAGATCGAGCTCGTCGGTCGCCCCGGCCTGCTCGACGGCACCGGCGGCCGCAGGCCCCAAGCCCATTCCCGTCTTGGCCATGCCGTGCGGGCCGAGGCCCGAGACCGTGTCGGGAGGCGCAAAGCCCAGGTTCGTGGCGGCGCGCCCTGCCGGGGGCGCCCGGCGCGCGTGCGCCACGTCTTGAGTCACCGGCGCCGGGTCGAGCCGAGCGGCACCGGGCGGGGGCACGACCACCGGGCGCGCCGGGCTCTGGCTTCCGTGGCGAGGGGCGGGAGGAGGGGGGACCGGCACGCCGCGTCGCTCCTCGGAGCGGACCAGGGCGTGCGCTTGAATGGCCGCGCCCACCGCGACCACCTCGTCGGGGCTGATGTTGGCCTGCAGCGAACGCTTGAAGAACTCCTCGACGTAGCGGCGGACCAGCGGGATGCGGGTAGAGCCGCCGACGCCGATCACCTGGTCGAAATCCCCCACCGACAGCCGCGCGATCCCCAACGCTTGGCGGCAGACGTCGAGCGTGCGGTCGATGATGGGCCGCGCCAAATGCTCGAGCTCCGCGCGGCTCATCTCGAAGGTGAAATCGAGCGCACGCCCCCGCGCGCCGTGCCCAATTTCGCGCAGGGTGATCGAGCTCCGCTGCTCGACCGAGAGCTTTTGCTTCAAGACCTCGGCGCCATGCCGGAGCCGTTCGAAGGCGGTGAGCTCGCCGCGGGCGTCGACGTTGTACTGGGCCAAGAGCTCGTCCGCCATCTTCTCCGCGATGACCAGGTCGAGGTCGTCGCCGCCGAGGAAGCTGTCGCCGGCGGTGGCCAGGACTTCGAAGACGTTGTCCGAGAGGTCGAGGAGGGTGACATCGAAGGTCCCACCGCCAAAATCGTAGACGGCGACGCGCTCGCGGCCACCGCGACCAAGGCCGTATGCGAGCGCCGCCGCCGTGGGCTCGTTCAGGATGCGGAGCACCTCCAGACCGGCGACGCGACCGGCGATCTTCGTGGCGGCGCGCTGCAAGTCGTTGAAGTTGGCGGGCACCGTGATCACGGCACGCTCGACCCGCCCACCGAGGGCAGCCTCCGCGACGGACTTGGCTTTCGCGAGCACGAAGGCGCTGATTTCGGGCAGCGTGTAGGTCTCGCCGCGCGCCACGACGAGCGGCGCCTGGGCGTTGCCTTCCCGCATCTGGAACGCGAAGCGCTCACGCGCCCGCCGGACCTCTTCCGAGCCCCAGCTCCTGCCGATCAGCCGCTTGATCGAATAGATCGTGTTGCTCGGGTCGATCAGGCGTCGTTGTTTGGCGGCATCGCCCACCAGCACTTGACCGTTCGGATGGAAAGAAACGACCGACGGGATCAGCTGGCTGCCCGCCTCGCTGCTCAGCGCCTCCGCTCGTCCGCCGCGCACGGCGGCCACCACGGTGTTGGTGGTGCCAAGGTCGATGCCGATGACAGGTCCCATGGGCGGTCTTTGGGCAGTGGCTTAGACGGGCTGGCGGTCGGAGCCCGCGCGCGGGGCCGAGGCTTCCCGCTCGAGCTCCTCCAGCGTCTGGTCGTACCAGGATTGCACTTGTCCCGGAAAAGGCCACATCCAGCCGTAGTCCGGTCCGGTGAAGCGCCCCACGATCTTTCGGCGAAGCTCGGGGGAGCGAGCGGCGCCGAGCCCCAAGAGCTCACTCGTCGCGCGCAAGGTCTCCGTGTAGGCCTCCCATTCGAGCCGCGCTCGGCCGTACGCCAGCCCCAGCGGGAAGAAGGGGATCAAATAGACGAACGCCATGGGCAGAAAACCCAGTCGCCGCCGCTGGCGCAGGTGCACCCGCTCGTGCCGCAGCAAGATGACCCGCTCCACCTCCGACGTGTGATCCCAGGCCCTGGGAACGTACAGGGTGTGGCCGATGACGGTGTGGTAGCGGGTCAGATAATGGCGCTGCCCGCCGAGCGTGAGGCAGCGCAAGGTCCAGTCGATCAGCAGCGAGAGCCGGCTGCGATCCTTGTACACGATGCGAAACCCCGGAAACTCCTCCCGGATTTGCTGGACTACCGCGGCCGAGTCAACCACCGAGGACCTCTCCGGGACGGAGCACGCGCCCGTTCAACAGGTCGCGCCCGCTGCCGACCCGCCGCCCCTGGAGCTGCGCCGCGACGATCTCGACGATGCCGTCCGCGGTGCTGACGACCAGGCGATGGTGGGGAAGGACCCCGATCGTGCCCGGCGCCGAGCTCGGAGCTCCCTCGACCGAGCGGAGCGCGAGCACCCGCACGCGCTTGCCGGCGATGGTCGTGTAGGCGCCCGGCGACGGCGCCAGCCCTCGCACCAGGTTGACGATGGCCGGGGCGGGGGCGTTCCAGTCGATGCGGGCGTCCTCTGGAGCGATGGGCGGGGCGTACGTCGCCAATGCCTCATCCTGCGGAGTGGCGACGAGCTCACCGGACAGCGCGCGCGACAAATCCCTGCGCACCACCTCGGCGGCGAGCTCGGCGAGCCGCTCGGTGAGCTCGCCGGCGGTCTCTTCTTCGCTGATGTCGAGCTCGCGCTGGCAGTACACCGGCCCCGTATCGAGCCCTTCGTCCATCTGCATCAAGCTGATGCCCGTCCGGGTCTCTCCGCGGATCAAGGCCCAGTTGATGGGGGCTGCCCCGCGGTAGCGAGGCAGCAGCGAAGCGTGCAGGTTCAGGCAGCCGTGGCGCGGCGCCTGCAGCACGGCCGGCGGCAGGATCCGGCCGTAGGCGAGCACGACGGCCACCTCCACCCGTCGGTCCCGCAGCCACTCGTGCAGCGTGCCGGTCTTCACCTTGACGGGCTGGTGGACCTCGAGGCCGAGCTCCGCCGCGGCGAGCTTCACCGCCGGCGGTTTTTGCTTCATGCCGCGACCGGCAGGGCGGTCCGGTTGGCACACCACACCCACCACGTCCGACACTTCCCGCAAGGCGTGCAGGGAAGGGACGGCGATGGCGGGGGTGCCAAAGAAGACGGACCGCATCTCGGAGACCTCGGCAGCGGCAACTTGCGACATCGGTCTGCCGCTCGGGCCCGCAGCATCTTAGATCACTCGCGCCGCCCGAGCGTCAACGACAAATCCGCGCCGCGTCGCCGAGCGCCTCCGGACGACAACGACGAAAGGAACAAATGGCCGGTTGGCTGTCCGCTTCGACCGTGATTAGCTTGACCGTAAGCCCCCGCGGTCTAGAACCAAAGCCGCCGGTCCCGCCAAGCTGCGCACCCGGGTTCGAGGTGATTCCAACATGACCGAGAAAAAGAAGCCGTCCCCCCCCACGCCCGCCCCTCCTGGTGAAGACGAGATCCGATTCGGCGAGGAGCTCGCGGTGCTGCCGATCCGCAACGCCGTGCTGTTCCCCGGCGCGGTCGCGCCGTTCGACGTCGGGCGAGAGAAATCCGTCGCGTTGGTCGAGGACGTGCACAACCTGACGAGCCCCGTGATCGCGATCTTCGCCCAGCGGGATCCTTCGACCGATGATCCCGGCGCCGACGATCTGTACCCGGTCGGGTGCGCAGCGCGGGTGCTCAAGGCGCTCAAGCACAGCTCCGGCAACTACTCGCTGATCTTGCAGGGGCTGACGCGCATTCGGCTCGACAACATCACCCAGAGCTCGCCCTACCTGCGCGCCCGCATCGCGCGCGTGGAGGCGCCGGCGATGGAGGACGTGGAGGCCGAAGCGCTGGCGATGAGCCTGCGGGACGTCGCCAAGCAGGTCATCCAGCTCATGCCGGAGCTGCCGCGGGAGGCCGGCTCGCTCATCGATTCGATCCAGGCGCCCGGCGCGCTGGCGGATCTGGTGGCGGCCAACCTGGACGCCCCGGTCGACGAGAAGGCGCAGCTGATCGAGACCATCGACGTCAAGGAGCGCATCCGCAAGGTGCTGCGCCTGCTCACCCGTCAGCTCGAGATCCTGAAGATGCGCGAGCGCATCAACTCCCAGATCAAGGAGGAGATGGGCAAAAACCAGCGCGAGTACGTGCTGCGGCAGCAGCTCAAGGCGATCAAGGAAGAGCTGGGAGAAGACGACGGCGATCAAGGCGACCTCGACGGCATCGAGGAGCGCATCGCCAAGGCCAATCTTCCGAGCGAGGCGGACAGCGTCGCCAAGAAGCAGCTCAAGCGCCTGCGTTCGATGCAAGTCGGCAGCGCGGAGTACACGGTCGTGCGCACCTACCTCGACTGGATCCTGGATCTGCCGTGGACGCACGCGACCGACGACAACATGGACATCGCCGAGGTCCGGCGCGTGCTCGACGAGGATCACTACGGCCTCGACAAGGTGAAGAAGCGCATCGTCGAGTACCTGGCGGTGCGCAAGCTCAAGAAGGACAAGAAGGGCCCCATCTTGTGTTTGCTCGGGCCGCCCGGCGTCGGCAAGACCTCGCTCGGCAAGAGCATCGCGCGCGCGCTCGGTCGCAAGTTCGTGCGCATCTCGCTCGGCGGCGTCCACGACGAGGCCGCGATCCGCGGTCACCGCCGCACCTACGTCGGCGCGCTGCCCGGTCAGATCATCCAGGGCATGAAGAAGTCCGGCACGATCAACCCGGTCTTCATGATGGATGAGGTCGACAAGATCGGCCACGACTTCCGCGGGGATCCCAGCGCCGCCCTGCTCGAGGTGCTCGACCCCGAGCAGAACAACTCGTTCGCCGATCACTACCTGGAGATCCCTTACGATCTGTCGAACGTGATGTTCGTGGCCACGGCCAACGTGGCCGATCCCATCCCTCCGCCGCTGCGCGACCGCATGGAGATCCTCGAGATCCCCGGCTACACGCGGCGGGAGAAGCTCGCGATCGCCCGGCAGCACCTGATCCCCAAGCAGCTCGAGGAGCACGGGCTCACGCCGGAGACGCTGACCATCACCGACGAGGCGGTCGAGGAGATCATCGAGCACTACACCCGCGAAGCGGGCGTCCGCTCGCTCGAGCGCCAGGTGGCGAGCGTGATCCGCGGCGTGGCGGTGAAGGTCGCTGAAGGCGACACCACCGCGCGGGTCATCAAGAGCGAGGACGACCTGCGCGAGTTCCTGGGCCCCATCAAGTACACGAGCGAGGTGGCCGAGCGGACGGAGGAGACCGGCGTGGCCACCGGCCTGGCCTGGACCAGCGTCGGCGGCGAGATCCTGTTCATCGAAGCCACCCGGATGTTCGGCACGGGCAAGCTGCAGCTCACCGGCCAGCTCGGCGACGTGATGAAGGAGAGCGCCCACGCCGCGCTCAGCTACGTGCGCACCTTCGCCGAGAAGTACGGCCTGCCGCGTGATTTCTTGGAGAAGAGCGACGTGCACATCCACATCCCCGCCGGCGCGATGCCCAAGGACGGGCCGAGCGCGGGCATCACGATGTTCACGGCGATCGTCAGCCTCCTGACCGGCATTCGGGTGCGGCACGACGTGGCGATGACGGGCGAGATCTCGCTGCGCGGCCGGGTGCTGCCGGTCGGCGGCATCAAAGAGAAGGTGCTCGCGGCGCACCGGGCCGGCGTCAAGCGCGTGATCATGCCAGAGCGGAACAAGGCCGATCTGGAAGAGGTGCCGAAGGAAGTGCGCGACGAGCTGGAGTTCGTGTTCGTGCACAAGCTCGACGAGGTGCTGGAGGCGGCGCTCGAGCGGCTCCCCGAGCCCTCACAGAGCTACAAGGACCAGATCGCCCAAAAGGAAGCCGAAGGCGTCACGACGCCGAGCACGAACTGATCAAGGTTCCCACCTCGCGTCAGTGAAAACGCTTCCCACCCCGTGCGACGAAGGGTGCGGATCGGAGGTCGGCCACAGGAAGAGGGGA
>JAEZYZ010000062.1 GCA_023418705.1 Pseudomonadota bacterium
CGCTCCCTATCGCTCGCGCGGGGCGGGATGCGCGCGCTATCGCTCGCGCGGGTCGGGATGCGCGCGCTATCGCTCGCGCGGGTCGGGATGCGCGCGCTATCGCTCGCGCGGGTCGGGATGCGCGCGCTATCGCTCGCGCGGGTCGGGATGCGCTCGCTATCGCTCGCGCGGGTCGGGATGCGCTCGCCATCGCTCGCGCGGGTCGGGGTCCGGGTGCGCTCGCTATCGCTCGCGCGGGTCGGGGTGCGCGCGCTGTCGCTCGCGCGGGTCGGGATGCGCGCGCTGTCGCTCGCTCTAGGGCACCGCGGCGATGGCGGTTGGTGGCCGGGCGAGCGCGAAGCGCTCGAAGAAGGTGTGGGGTTCGGTCAGGGCGTGGCGCCAGCGGTCGAGCACCGTCTCGAAGGCGTAGCGTTCGCGGTAGATCCGGCGGAGCTGCTCCGGCGAGATGTCGCCGGAGCGCACGCGGGCGGCCATCCGCTCGATGCCTTGCCGGATCGAGGCCTCCGAACAGTCCGTCACGATGACGTTGGGGTTGTCGTCTCCGAGCTCCGCGATCCCGCCGACATCCGTCGCCACGAAGGGCACGCCGCAAGCCAGGGCTTCGACGAGGACCTGCGGCAGGCCTTCGAGGCCGTTGGAGGGCAGCACGATCAGGTGCGCCGCGCTCATCAGCTGCCGCGCGTCTTGGTGGCGGTAGGCGCCGTGCAGGCGCACGCGCTCGGAGAGGTCGAGCTCCTCGACCAGGCGGCGACAGGCCTCGAGCCGCTCCCCGTCGCCGTAGATGTCGAGGTGCGCCGGGCCCAGGCGCAGGGTTGGCCACAACCGGACCAGGAGGTCGGGGCGCTTGAAGCCGTTGAGGCGGCCGAAGAAGGCGACCCGGAGGGGCTCATCCGGCGCTGGGGCGGGGCGGGCGAGGGGAATGTCGGTGGGGTCGATGGGGCCGTTCAGATGGGGCAGCGCGGCGATCGGCTGGGTCAGGCCGTGGTCGCGCCGGAGCGCCTCGGAAATCCGTGGTGACATGGTGATGACGCCGTCCATCCCCCGCATGCCGAACAGCGTCTGGCGCGTCAGATTTTCGGACGTCGTCGGCAGGTTGTAGATGGAGAACCCGCCGGGCTTGAGGAAGGGCAAGAGCAGCCGGTGCAGGCCGCCGTTCTTGACGCCAACCAACAGGTCGAACTCCCGCCGCAGCTTCGTCGAGAAGTGGGCGAGCGCCCTGAGCTGCCGCAACGCGGGCGAGCGTGGCGGCGTGGGCGGCGTCAGCAGACGCACGCCGGCGTCCTCGAGCTCCCCGCGCCACTCGGCGTTCAGCTCGCAATGTTGGGCGGCGATGGTGACGTCGTTGCCGTCGGCGCGCAGTGTCTTGCAGAGGTAATAGAGGTGCGTCTCGCAGCCGCCGATCGGATCGAGCATGCTGGAGATCAGGATCCTCCGACTCACGTGTTACTCCCCCCGGCCACTCCTGGACTTTACTGTCGCCGGGGGGGGGAGCACAAGAGATCGTGGCGGAACGGAGGTGTCGAGCGTCGTGCCCGCCATCAGCTTGGAGTCGGCGCCGACCGTGATCGGGCCGAGTAGGGTGCAGCCCGGCCCGATGTGCACGTTGCGCTCCAGCGTGGGCCCTCCGATTTTCCCTGAGGCTCGATCGAACGCATCGCCGAGTGTCACGTTGTGCAAGAGCACGCAGCCGGGCCCAACCCGCGCGTTGCTCCCCACGACGAGCCCGTTGCCGTGCACGATGTTGACCCCGGGCGCCCAGGTGGACTGCCAGTGGATCTCCGCGCCGTAGACGTAGCGGATCATCCGCGAGGCGATCTGTGCCCCCACCCCCATCCCGGCGTCGCGCAGCAGGTGCATGCACCGGATCGAGAACATCATCTGCAGGCCGATGCTCTTGACGAGCTGCGCGGGGAGCGCCGTCGGCGGCAGCTCGTCGCCGAGGTACTTGGCGCGCCCCTGGCGCATCAGCTCGAAATCGCCGCGGACGCCCTGAACGAAACCGGCCGCGGCTTGCCAGAGCCGCGAGCGCTTGGAACCGTCGGTCTGGCCCGGCTCGGGCGGTGCGGCGTCTTTGGGGGTTTGGGGGACGGAATGTCCGTTGGTCGTCAAAGCTCGATCTCCCATACGCTGATGGCATACGGCCGGAGACGTGCGGACGCGCCGCCGTCGCGGGCGCCGCCGCCCTTTTGAAGTGCTAGCCCTTCGCGGTTGCCCCAGTAGGAAAAGTAGCGGCTGGCGCGCGCCTTGCCGCAGGTCTTGAAGTCGAGCGACAGCGCGGCCTCGGTCTGATCGCTGAAGTTGAGCGCCACGATCACCAGGCGTTTGCGGGCCTTGTCACGGGAGGCGAAGACACTCACGTCGCCGGTCACCTTGACGGGCACGAGCTCGTTCAAGAAGGTCTTCCCGGCGCCGTCATAGTTGCGGAACGCGCGGAACGCCCAGTACGCGGGGCTGTCCTTGGGCGGCGCGATCCAGTAGTAGGCCGAGTGCAGCCCCTGCTGAGCAAACCGACCCAGGGCCTCCGCCATGGCGACGCCACCGCTCGGGTGTCGTTCGGCGCCGAAGCTCCACTCGCCGAGGGAGAGCTGGATGCCTGGGTAGTTGCGCGCCACGATGTCCCGCAGCCGCGGGATCAGGTGCACCTTGTCGTTGATCCAGGATTCGTCCGCGTAGTCGGGGTCCCAGAGCGCGCGGGTGGAGCGCAGGCGCAGCGCCGAGGTCGCCGGGTCGGAGGCGTCGGAGTAGACGCCGTCCGCTTGCGGATAGAAATGAACGTCGAGCACGTCGAGCAAGCGAACGCCGGTGCGCTGCTCGTGCTCGCGCAGCTTGCGCAGGTACCACTCCAAGAATGGGACGTCGCCGTGCGCCCGCCGATCCGGCTTTTTGTCGAAGCCTTCGGCGTGATCCTTGGCCGAGAAGAAGTAGGCGGGCCACCCCCACACCGCCGGACCCACGATCTTCGCGTCCGGATCGAGCTTGCGGATGACGCTGCCGTAGCGGATCGTGCGGTCGAGCAGCTCGTCGTACGTGACCGGCTCCGGGTGCACGTCGCGGTGGGTCGAGTTCCAGAGCATCGGCTCGTTGTCGAGGATGTAGGCGTGCACGCGGCGCTTGCCGGCGCGCTGGTCTTCCTCGCGGATTTTGCGCACGAACTCGGCGACGAACTCCGGCGGCGCCGGGATGCTGGTGGTCGACGGCGGCAGCGGCTTGACCAGCGTTCCGTCCTTCCGCCGGCCGTTGCCGGCGTCGGGGCGCCAGTTGTCCGTGCTCTCTTGGGGGCCGACGACGGAGACCGGAAAGCTCACGCTGGTCGTGTCTTTGGCGACCCAGCCGATCATCGGCACCGTGATCGTCACGTAGGCATTCCGCTTGGCGGCGCGGTCCACGAACGCTTGCCACGAGCCGCCTTGAACGTTCTGGTAGTACCAGTCGTGGGCCGTGTTCCAGGCTTCGATTTTGAAGTTGTAGCGCGAGGATGGGTTGCCGCCCCAGCGATAGCTGGCAGCGTTCAGCTCCTCGGGCGCGTCCGACGCCGCCAGGCCGTAGATCAACGGGCTGATGGCGCGACCCGGTTTGTCACACTGGAGGACGGCCTTCGCGTCGCGTGACGGCAGGGGCTTGGGCGGCGGCAGCGGCCCGGTGGGCTTGGTCAGGCCGATGTCGGCGAGCAGCACCACCGCGTCCGGGAGCCGGCCGTTCACGTGGAAGGTGATTTTGTTGAAGTCGAGGCCGTAGGGGTTCATCTCCTGCATCGGGATGAAGACCTCTTGCCAGCCGTCGCCCGCGTCTCGGCGGTGTTGCGGGCCGACGTCGACCGTCGGAAAGTTGTCGATCAGATCGGACGACATGGAGACCCGCAGAAACTCCCCGTAGTCCTCTGGAGCCTTGACCTTGAGCAAGAGCCCGCCGAAACGCGGCGCGGTCGGCTGCATGCGCGCGACGATCCAGCCGCCCCAATTGGCGAAGCGGAGCTCGGCCGGCCCCGGCCCGTCGAGCTCCCTGGGCGCCCAGCCGTAGTCCTGCCAAACGTCGCGCTGCAGCCCCTTGGCGTAGATGGCTTCCTCGACCGTGAACGTGGTCGCGGACCGCGTGCCGGGCGGCAGGGGCGGGCGGGGGATGGCTTCGATCGCGGCGTGTTTCACCCGGCGAGCGAACAGGCGCGCGCGCATCAGGGCTGCGCGGGCCTCCACCGGGAACAACGTCCAGGCAGCCAGCGCCGCCGTGGCCCCGAGCACCCCGAGCGCCCCGCAGATGACGACCAGCGCGCGCACCCGCCGCTGCCACCTGGCGCGCCAGGGGACCGCCGCCGGTGCGGACACGGGGGCAGGCTGAGCGGTGACGTCAGGTGCCATATCTCATCGCGACCAGAGCTCCGTCAAACGTTCCCCCACGGCGGCCGAGCCGAAGCGCCGGGCGCCCGCGTCGGCAAGCGTAACACCTCTTGGAAGCTCTGTTGCGTGAAGAATGGCCGCCGCCAATGCGTCGGGGCCTTTGCCGTCGGCGACGACACCGAGCTTTCCCGATAGCATGTCCGCGAACGGGTAGACTGGATAGGTCGCGACGGGTGTCCCCGACAGGATGGATTCCACCGCGACATATCCCCATTCTTCGTACAGGCTCGGAAAGACGAAGACGTGCGCCCGTCGCATCGCCGCGTGCACCTTCTCGGGCGGCAGCGGTCCCAAGGCTTCGAAGTGCAGCCGTGCTGCACCGCCGGCACGCCGCGCGAGCGCGTCCGGGTTTCTCCCGATCGCCTCGAGCACCACCTCCCGCCCCCCACCGGCGATCTGTCGAGCAGCGAGCACCGCGTCGCTCAGGTTCTTGCGCGGGTGTGAGAGATCGCCCGAGCAGACCAGGAGCCTCAGCGGACCCGTAGGATCTGGCGCGTCGGTCGGCGCGCCGAGCACGCGCACCGGAGGCGGGCAGGCCTCCGCGGGCAGGCCTTGCTCGCGGAGCTGGTCGGCGAGCGTCTTCGTGCACGCCACGATCCGCGTCGCGTGGCGGTAGCCGTCCCGATCGCCGGCATAGAGCGCCAGGGATTTGGCAGCGAGCACGACGCGGCGGGCGGCCGCCCCGCGCGTGTGCTTCCAGGTCTCGGTGACGCGCCGGCGCGGCGCGTGCGGGTAGAACCAGGCGGTGACGTAGAGCCGCTCGGCGGCGCCGATCGCATGGCGCGCCAGCGCGGCGCGGTTCAGGTGAGCGACGTCGAAGCTGCCGAGGCGCGTGGCGACGGCCTTCTGCAGTGCGACGCCGGCCCGCCGGGTCTGCAGCTGAGGCAGGAGCCGCTCGGCGAAGATCCGTCGCTCGCCCGTCGGCGCGAGACCGAGGGCGACCACGGCGATCCCGGTCCCCGAGAGCCGGGCGCGCACCTGGGCGGCCACCTCCTCGGTGGTGGCCACCAGGGTCACCTCGTGCCCCGCTTGCCGCGCCGCGGCGGCTACCTGCTCGACGTACGTCTCGATCCCGTTCATTCCCGCGTCCTGCACGCCAACGAGGACGCGCAAGGGGCGGGCGGGCTCCCGAGCCTCACGTCGGTTTTCATCGGGCGCGGACTCCACCTGCCCGGCGGCGGAAGGATGCGACACGGCGGCCATGCTCGCACTTTTACACGACGGTTCTCGGGGAGGCGACACCGAACGTCGCAGACGGCTCCGCCCGCCGGCAACACCGACGCCTTCGCCGGCCGCCCAAACTGTGAGCCAGTGGCAAAGCAAGGGGCGGGGCGGCGTCGTCCGAGGCGGCGTCGGGGCTTCCTGAGGCGGGTGAGATGATGTATCATCAAAGGCTTCGAACCCGCGCTCCAAAGTCGCGGCGCCGGTTCGCGCCTCAGTGGAACACCGGCTGGCGCCGCGCTGCTGATGCGTTACCGAAAATCACAGCTATGATGAACAGCCTTGGTGCTCGCGCCGCTCCCGGCGGCTCGACTCACGCGAAGATCGATGCGGTCGTCACGCGGGTGACGTTTTGGCCAAAGCTGCCGCCGCCTGCGGGGGTTCTACCTTTGACCGTTTCCCTCCCACGAAACCCGTTCTAGGACCCGCCACCGTGGTGCCCAATCGCAGCGACTCCTCGGACTGGCGCTCCAGCAGCGCGACCAACGAGCAGGGGATCGAGCTCCGGCGCGGCAGCTCACCGTCCGAGTGGCAGTGGGCGGCGCTCGCGCGCCGCGCGGAGGCGACGACGGCGGTGGTCACGCCTCCCCAGCACTGGAAGGACGTCGAGTGGCAGCAGCTCTGGCTCGCCACCCAACGCCGGCGCTGGCGCTCCCTCGCCCTCGTTCCCGCTGGGGAGATGCCCCCGGACTTCACCTTGGACATCGCGGTCGGCCTCGTGCAGACCGGTTCGTTGCACCTGGGGATGCCCATCCGGGTGGCGGACGCCACGCAGGTCCCGCTGGCGCACCTGATGCAATTCACCAGCGAGCTCGACGCCGTCGTCGCCGCTGGCGATCTCGTGTTGGTGGCGCTCGGACCGGTGCGCAGCAATCCGACGACGGTCGCGCTCGCCCAGGCGAGTGACAACGCGCTGCTCTGCGTGCCGCTCGGCCACTCGAGCGTTTCGGACGCAAAACGGACGGTCGCGGAAGTGGGCGCCCAACGCTTCTTGGGCAGCGCCGTCTTCCGCCTCTAGTCCTTCATCCATCAAGAGTCCGGATGGCCACGCAGCTGGAAAGCAAGCCGGCACCCTTGCAGCCGGTGCCTCGTCGAGAGGTCGCCCTTGCCGTCGGCAACACCTTCAAGCTCGGGCTGTCGCTGCTCGTTACCTGGACCGTCGCCCTGCTGGTCCGGTTTCATCTGCCGCGGCAGCTGGGTCCGGCGAGCTTCGGTCAGTTCAGCTTCTCCGAAGCGTTCGCTGCCTCCTTTTTCTCCGTCTTGAGCTTTGGGGTCGGGACGTACATTCAGAAGGAGATCGCGGTGCGCCCGGGCCACGCGAGCGACTTCTTCGGTGGCGTGTGCCTGTTTCGCGGCGTGGTCAGCCTGCTGTTGCTCGTCGCGATGGCGGCGACGTTGGAGGTCACGGGCCAACCTCGGGAGCTGCAGCTGGTCGTCCTCGTCTTCGGCGCCGCCCAGTTTTTGATGGAGCTCAACTTTTCCCTGGCCGCGATGCTTCAGGCGGTCGGGAAGGTCAACGCGCTCGCCGTCGTGAACGTGGCCTCGAAGGTCGTTTGGGGCGTGGGCCTCGCCGTGGCGCTGTTCACGGGCGCGGGGCTGGCCGCGCTTGCCGTCCCCTACGTCATCGCCGAGGTCGTGCGGGCGGCGGTCTTGTTCTACGAGGCCCGGCACAACCTCGAGCTTCGCGTTTCGTTCGACTTCGCGGCCACCAAGAAGGTCATGCTGGCGAGCCTGCCGTTTGCCGCGAACGGGATCGCGGTGACGATCGGATCGCGCATCGACCTCTCGATGCTCAAGTTTTTGACCGTCGCCGACGAGGTCGGCTGGTACGGAGCGGCATCGAACTTCGCGTCGCTCGCCATGCTGATGTCCCCGGTGCTCAGCTGGGTGCTCATGCCCATGATGGCCCGGGCGCGGCACCGGTCGGAGGACGAGTTTTTCTTCGTCCTGCGGCGAGCCATCGAGGCGGTCCTCGTCCTGGCGGTCCCCGTGACGCTGTTCATCGCGCTGGGGGCCGACCTCTGGGTTCGCGTCGCCTTCGGGCGGGAGTTCGTCGAGTCGGCGACGGCGCTGCGCGTGCTGGCGCCGATGTTCGTGGTGACCTATCTGGCCATCTTGTTCGCCAACGCCCTCATCCTCGTCGGAAAATCCTGGACGTTGACCACGGTCTCGCTGGTGAAGCTCGGGCTCCTGCCGGCAGCGATCTTGGGATTCGTCCCGCTCATGTCCGACCTCGGGCCAGGCTTGGCCGGTACGGGGGCGGCGGTGGCGGTGGTTCTGGTGGAGATCGTCCTGACGACGGCGCTCGGCCGCGCCGTGGGCGCGCGCGCGTTCGACGGGCGCAGCGTCGGCGCGCTGGTAAAATCACTGATTTTGGCCGCAGGCATCGTGGTCATGCATCTGATGACACCGAACCTCGGCGCCATTCGCCTGCTCTACGAGGTGCCGCTCTACGTCGTCGGGGTCCTGATGATCGGCGCGGTCCGGCCCAAAGAGCTGCGCGAGCTCGTGCGGATGCTCGTTCGACGGCGTGAGTACACCGACTGAAGCGCCCCCGAAGCGGGGCGAGCGGGGTTTCGCTGCACGCGGCGGGCAACCGGCCGAACCGCCCAAAAATCCGCAACAAAATGCTTCCCGCCGGGAGCGTTCACCCTATACTCTTGCCTGCTCGGGTGGGAAGGTTCGCCCGTATTGCGCTTCAACGGGTGTCGACCTTACGCAGTTTGGCCGCCCATAGCCCCTCAGCAGAGAAGAACCATGATCAACAACGAGGATGACTTCGATCCGTTCGCTGGTGGTGAGGTGAGCCGCACCGCGCCGCTGACCCCCGAACAAGAAGAGATCTGGCTCAGCATTCAATTCGGCGGTCTCGAGGCCAACCTGGCATACAACGAGGCGCTGGCGATCACGTTGAGGGGCGGCCTCGATCGTCCGGCCCTGCGTCGCGCGCTCGATGGTTTGATCCAGCGGCACGAGGCGCTGCGCGCCACCCTGAGCGGCGATGGGGCGAGCCTGTGCATCCTGTCGTCGACGGCGATGCCGCTCGAAGAGCAGAACCTGGAGGAGCTCCCGCCGGAGGCCCGACAAACCGCCGTCGACCGCGCGCGCCGTGAGGCCGTGATGGCGCCGTTCGATCTGGTGAAGGGGCCGCTCGTCCGTGCGCAGCTGCTCCGGCTGAGCGATCGGGAGCACGTGCTGGTGCTCACCGCGCATCACATCATCTGCGACGGTTGGTCCGGCGCCGTGCTCGCCGAGGAGCTCGGCAAGCTGTACTCCTCGGAGGCGAGCGGCAAGCCGTCTGGTCTCGGTCCCGCGCCGCAGCTCTGCGACTATGCCGGCGCCATGCGGCAGGAGGCCTCGAGCCCCGAGGCGCGCACGGCCCTCTCGTATTGGTTGGCCAAGTACCGCGATCGACCCGCGCCGCTCGAGCTGCCCATCGACTTCGCGCGCCCGGCGGAGCGGCGCTTCGACGCCGATCGGGTGGACTATGCGTTGCCGCAGGATTTGGTGCGCCGCCTCAAGAGCACCGGCGCACATCACGGCGCGAGCTTCGTCGCGACGCTCGTGGCCGCGTTCCAGGTCTTTTTGCATCGACTGTCCGGGCAGCGCACGGTGGCGATGGCGATGCCTGCCGCCGGGCAGTCGATCACCGGCCAGCACGAGCTCGTCGGCCACTGCGTGCGGACGTTGCCCCTGCGCGCGGAGCTCGATCCGGAGCAGGCGTTCGGGGAGCACCTGAAGCGCGCGCGCGGCGCTTTGTTGGACGACTTGGAGCACTCGCAGCTGACCTTCGGCAGCTTGATCAAGCACCTGGCGTTGCCGCGCGATCCGAGCCGGTTGCCGCTCGTTTCGGTGATGATGAACGTCGACCCTGACGTGTCCTTGCCGGTGTTCGACGGGCTCGAGGTCAAGGTCGAGACGGTGCCGCGCGCGTACGATAACTTCGAGCTGTTCTTGAATGCCACGGTGGCGGGCGACGACGTGGTGCTGGAGACGACCTACAGCACGCAGCTCTTCGAGAGGAGCACCATCGAACGCCGGCTCGAGGAGTTTCGCACGCTGCTCGAGAGCATCGTTCGCGATCCGACGACGCCGCTCGGGGATCTCGAGCTGATGCCTGCTCGTGAGAAGCAGTGGATCTTGCACGAGTTGAACCAGACGGAGGCGGCCGTGCCGCCCGGCACGATCTGCGCGGCGGTGCTCGCCGCCTGCCGAAAGGAGCCCGAGCGGCCGGCGGTCACCTCGAAAGGCCGCACGTTGAGCTACGGGGAGCTGGGCCAGGCATCGGCGGCGCTGGCCTCGGAGCTCGGCGCAGCCGGGATTGGTCCGGGCCAGCGCGTGGGCGTGTGCCTCTCGCGCTCGGTCGACCTCTTGGTCGCGCTCCTCGGCATCCTGCGCGCCGGGGCGGCGTACGTGCCCCTCGATCCGGAGTACCCGGCGGAGCGCCTGGCGCTGGTGGCGGGGGACGCGGGCCTGAGCGCCTGCGTCACCGAGCCGGGGCTGTCCGATCGCATCGCCGGTGACACGCGGCGGTTCTTCGTCACGGGCTCCGGGGCTGGCGATCCCAACCTCGACCGTTCGGAGATGGCGGAGCCGGCCTACGTCATCTACACGTCCGGTTCGACGGGCCGCCCCAAGGGCGTGGTGGTCGAGCATCGGAACGTCAGGAACTTCTTGGCTTCGATGGCCAAGGCGCCGGGCATCGAGCGCGACGCCGTCCTCTTGGCCGTCACGACGCCGTCGTTCGACATTTCGGTGCTGGAGTTGTTCCTCCCGCTCACGGTCGGGGCGCACGTCGTCATCGCGGCGGAGGAGGACATCACCGACGGCCGCCGGCTGGGAGAGCTGATCGCCACCTCCGGGGCCACCGTGATGCAGGCCACCCCCGCAGGTTGGCGCGTGCTGCTCGAGGCCGGCTGGGAAGGAAAGCCAGATCTCAAGGCGTTGACCGGCGGTGAGGCGTTGCCCGCGCCCCTGGCGGAGGAGCTGGTGCGCCGCACCGCGAGCGTCTGGAACTGCTATGGCCCGACGGAGACGACCGTCTGGTCCACGGTCGAGAAGGTCGAGGGCGGCGCGATCACCATCGGTCGGCCCATCGACAACACCCGTGTCTACGTGCTCGACGCCCGCCTGCAGCCGGTGGCGCCTGGTGCCACGGGGGAGCTTTACATCGGTGGTGCCGGCGTGACACGCGGGTATTGGAACCGTCCCGAGCTGACCGAGGAGCGCTTCGTCGCCGATCCTTTCGTCAGCGGCGGCCGAATGTACAACACCGGGGACCTGGCCCGAATCCGCTTCGACGGCCGGCTCGAGTGGCTGGGGCGCAGCGATTTCCAGGTGAAGGTGCGCGGTCACCGGATCGAGCTCGGCGAAATCGAAGCGCGCCTGGGGGAGTGCGCGGGCGTGCGGGAGGCGGTCGTCATCGTGCGCGAGGATCGTCCCGGCGATCAGCGGATCGTGGCGTACGTTCGCCTCACGCCCACGGCGAAGCCAGCGGAGGAGCAGCTGCGGGACGAGCTGCGCAGGACGCTGCCGACCTACATGTTGCCGCAGCACATCGTCTTCGTCTCGGCGTTCCCGCTCACGCCGAACGGGAAGGTCGATCGCAAGGCGCTGCCGGCGCCCCAGGCGGGGGCTTCTGCGGGCCACCGCGAGCCGGAGACGGACGTCGCCCGGCAGCTCGCGAAGGAGATGGGACAGCTGCTCGGCGTCACGCGCGTCGGCCTGGACGACGACTTCTTCATGCTCGGCGGGCACTCCTTGTTGGCGCTGCGCCTGGCCGCGCGCGTGCGCGATCTGTGGAGCGTGGACATGCCGATGCGCGTGGTGTTCGGCGCACCCACCCTCGAGCGCCTGGCGGAGTTCGTGGAGGCGGGCTTGATGGTGCGCGGCGGCGGCCGCGCTGCCGCGCAAGCCGAGGCGGAGCAGGAGGAATTCGTCCTGTGAGTGTTCTGGAGCTGCTACGAACGCTGACCGAGCTCGGGGTCGAGCTCTCGGCGGAGGGGGATCGGCTGCGGATCAAGGCGCCCAAGGGCGCGCTTTCACCCGAGCTGCAGCGCAGCCTGCGCGATCAGAAGGAAGCCTTGCTCGAGGTGCTGACGAGCGTGCGGTCGGCGGACGCCGAAGCGCCGCTCGGGGCGATCGTCGCCCACGACCCGAGCGCGCCGGCGCCGCTCTCGGCGGCGCAGCACCGCCTCTGGTTTTTGGACCAGCTGCACCCTGGCACCGCCTTTTTGAACCTTCCGTTTACGGTGCGTCTCGCCGGGGAGCTCGACCTCGACGTGTTGCGCTGGGTCATCGCGGAGGTTGGCCGCCGTCATGACGCCCTCCGCTCTTCGATCCGCCTGGTGGGTGACGAGCCGATGCAGGTGGTATCTGAAAAAGATCTGGAGCTCGAGCTGGTCGATGTCTCCGGCTTGCCCGCCGAGGAGCGAGACGCGGCCGTCCTCTCGCGACGGGCAGCGGAGATGGCGCGCCCCTTCGATCTGGCGGTGCCGCCGCTCATCAGGTTCATCCTCTTCCGCAAGGCCCCCGACGATCACTGGTTCATGTTCGTCACCAACCACGTGGTGTTCGACGGCTGGTCCCACGACATCTTGTTTCGAGAGGTGCGCCAGCTCTACGAGGCCAAGCTCCGGGGCGAGCCGTTGCCGCCAGGTCCACCGGTGCGCTTCGCGGATTTCGTGCGCTGGCACCGAGAGTGGCTCGAGGGGCCTCGCACGAGCGCGCAGCTGGAGTACTGGCAGCGCCGGCTCGAGGGAATGCCGGGCGTGCTGAACCTCCCCACGGACCGCCCGCGCCCCGCGGAGCTGTCGAATCGAGGCATCAACCACATCCATCGCCTGGACGCCGAGCTGGTGTCCGGCCTGCGCCGCTTGGGTTTGGCTCACGGGGCGACGCTGAACATGGTGGCCATGGCCTCGGTGCAGCTGCTGTTGGCCAAGTACAGCGGCCAAACGGACTTCGGCGTCGGCGTGCCGGTCCACGGCCGCGTGCGGCCGGAGTGTGAAGAGCTGATCGGCATGTTCGTCAACACGCTGGTGCTGCGCTCGGAGGTGGGTGAGGCCACGACCTTCCGAGACCTGTTGTGCCGCGTGAAGGACCGCAGCATCGAGGCGCTCGCCAACCAGGATTTGCCGTTCGAGAAGCTCGTGCAGGTGCTGCAACCCGCGCGCGACCGCAGCCGGACCCCGCTTTATCAAGCGATCTTCAGCTACCAGGAAGCGAGCAACCGCGAGTACCGCATGGCGGACCTGGAGCTCACCCAGGTGCCGTCGTTCTCCGGCTCCACGGGGACGGACGTGACGTTCTGGATCCGCGATCACGGAACCTGGGCGCTCGCCGTGGTCGAAGCGTCGGCGGACCTGTTCGATGAAGGCACGCTGGCGGTCTGGTTGCGAAGCTGGCTCAGCATCCTCCAGGCGGTCGTCGACCAGCCGGACCTGCCGCTCGATCGCGTGCCGGTCATCGCGGCGGAGGATCGGCACCAGCTGTTGAACGCGCTGAACGACACCTCCGTGCAGCGAGACCCCGAGCCGGCGCACGTCCTGTTCGAGCGCGTCGTCGATGAACATCGGCAGCGGGTGGCGGTGTGCTTCGAAGACCGTCAAATCACCTTCGGCGAGTTGGACGAGCGCTCGAACCGAATCGCGCGGGCGCTGACCGCCCGCGGTGTGGGACCGGACGCGTTGGTGGGCGTGTGTTTGCACCGCGGCGTGGACCTGGTCGCGGCCTTGCTCGGTGTGCTGAAGGCGGGGGGCGCCTATCTCCCGCTGGACCCCGCGTATCCGCGCGAGCGCATCGCCTATTATCTCGAGGACGCTGGGGCGCGCGTGCTAATTTCCACTTCGGATCTGGCCGGCAAGCTCGCGGTCGGCGCGCAGGTCCTGTCGTTGGACGAGCAGGCGGAGGAGTTGAGCGGCCAGTCGACGACGCGCCCCACCGTGTCGGTGGGTCCGGACCAGCTGGCGTACGTCATCTACACTTCGGGTTCGACCGGTAAACCCAAAGGGGTGATGGTCGCGCAGAAGAACCTGCATCACTTCTTCGTGGCGATGCGCGACGCCATCGATCTGGACTCGACCGGCGTTTGGCTCGCAGCGACCAGCACGTCGTTCGACATCAGCGTGCTCGAGATCATCGGTTGCCTGTGCCACGGTCGAACGGTGGTGGTGGCGGGGGACATGTTCTTGGGGCAGGTCGCCGATCCACGATTTGCTTTGGATCGACTCGCGAGCCGCTATCAAGTGACGCATTTCCAGTGCACGCCGTCGCAGGCGCGCCTCTTGCTGCTCCAGCCCGAAGGGCGAGCGCTCATGGGTGGGCTGCGTCAGCTGATCCTCGGGGGCGAAGCGCTGGGTCAGGACTTGGCGGATGAGCTCGCGGCGCTGGTGCCCGGCGAGGTGATCAACGGCTACGGCCCCACCGAGACGACGATCTACTCGACCATGGCGCGTGTCCGTCGAGGGGAGACGGTCACGATTGGTCGGCCCGTGGCGAACACCTGCGTCTTCATCGTCGACGCACAGGGCGAGCTCGTGCCGCGTGGCGCGGTCGGCGAGCTATGGATCGGCGGCAAGGGCGTGACCCGGGGATACCTGGGGCGCCAGGATCTCACCGCCGAACGGTTCTTGCCGAATCGCTTTCGGCCGGAGCTGGGCGCGCTGCTGTACCGAACCGGCGACATGGTGCGCTGGGACAACGCCGGCAACCTGCTCTACCTCGGGCGCAACGACCACCAGGTGAAGATCCGGGGGTACCGCATCGAGCTCGGGGAGATCGAGGCCGCCCTCCGCGCGGAGCCCGGCGTGAAGGACGCGGTCGTCGTGGCGCACGGCGACGGCGCCGATAAGCGATTGGTCGCCTACCTCCAGTCCGCAGCCGATTTGGGGGCGGAGGAGGCGTTGCGCGAGGCGCTGCGCGAAAAGTTGCCGGAGTTCATGGTTCCCGCCGTGTTCATCCGGCTCGAGACGTTCCCGCTGACGCCAAACGGAAAGGTGGACCGCAAGGCGCTGCCAGCACCGGCCGATGTTGCGGTGAGCGCAGGCTACGTCGCCCCGAAAACCGAGACCGAGCGCAAGCTCTGCCGCATCTGGGCCGATGTGCTGCGGGTCCCTCAGGTCGGTCTGAACGACAACTTCTTCGATCTCGGCGGGCATTCACTGCTCGCGGTCAGGATCTTCAACGACGTGCACCGCAGCTTCGGGGTTCGCTTGCCGTTGGCGGCCCTGTTCGAGGCGCCGACGGTCGGGCAGCTCTCCAAGCGGCTGGCCGCCGCCGGGGAAGGCGGGGTCGAGCCGAGCGAGCCGCGTTGGACGACGGTGGTGCCCATTCAACCGCGGGGCACGCTGCCCCCGTTCTTCTGCGTCGCGGGCGTCGGTGGCAACCCGATGAACCTGCTGCACGTCGCCCAGGCGATGGGCAAAGATCAGCCATTTTATGGACTTCAGCTGCGCGGCGTCGACGGGGCGCGCAAGCCGCACCGGAGCGTGCAGGCGATGGCGGCGGAGTTCCTTCAGGACATCCTCGAGGTGCAGCCGACCGGCCCCTACTACCTGGGCGGGTACTCGATGGGCGGGCTCGCGGCCTACGAGGTCGCTCGCATGCTGCGGGCTCGGGGCGAGAAGGTGGGGTTGGTGGTGTTGTTCGACACGTTCAATCCCACGCTGCCGACGTGGACGCCAGCGGAGCGGGTGTCGGCGCATTTCGAGCGGCTGAGGGCCGAGGGGCTGACGTACCTGCGCGCTCGCGTGGTCGCGGGGGCGTCGCGCCGGATCGCCCGGGCGCGCCGGCAGCTGCGCGCTCGCCTCGGTGCGGACCGCAACTTCGAATACCGTCACGAGGAGGTCGAGGCGGCGACGATCGAGGCGGAAATGAAGTACGTGCCCGGCACCTATGCCGGCGACGTCTTGCTGATCCAGGCCCAGCTGCGCTTGAGCGCTGGCGACGGCATCGGCTACCGCACGCACGAGAGCAACGGCTGGCGTGACTTCATCACCGGGCGTCTCGACATCCAGCAAGTGGACTGCCAGCACCTGGACATCGTCAAGGAAGAGTCCGCGCCCCGCACCGCCGAGATCATCGTGCGCGCGCTGGCCGCCGCCCGAGAGACCGCCAATGCGGCCGGGCCCGAAGCCTCGGAGCCGCCGTCCGCTTCGAGCGCTGCTCCCAACGAGCTGGCGTCGCTGTCCTTCGGCGGCAATTGAAGTCGTCCGAGCTGGCCGCCGTGTGGCGGCTTGGGTGGCCGCTGGCCGTCGCGAACTTCGGTCAGGTCTTGGTGGGCGCCGTCGATCTGGCCGTCGTCGGCCGCCTCGGCGCCACCGAGCTCGGCGCGGCGGGCTTGGGGCACACGGTCTACTTTTGCGCGAGCATCCTCGGCATGGGGGTGATGTTGGGCTTCGATCCCTTGCTGAGCCAGGCCTATGGCGCGGACGAGCACGGGGTCGTTCGCCAGCTCTTGAAGCGCGCGCTGTGGCTCGCGGCGGGGATCAGCGTGCCACTGATGGGCGCCGTCGTGGTCGCGGGCTGGGCCCTGGAACAGCTCGGGGTCGATCCGGTGACCGCGGAAGCGACCCGCGACTACTTGGGGCCGCGCCTGCTCGGCGTGGTGCCCTTCTTGCTGTTCGTGGGGCTCCGGAGCGCGCTCCAGGCGTGCGGACAAGCGCGACCCATGCTGGTCGGCGTCGTGGCGGCAAACCTGGTGAACCTGCCGCTCAGCATCGTGCTGGTCTTCGGGGGGCAGGTGATCGCGCCCGCGTTGGCCGTGGTCCCGCCCATGGGCGTCGCGGGCGCCGCGTGGGCCAGCACCGCGAGCCTTGGTGTGCAGCTCGCCGTGTTGGTCCTGGCCTGGCGTCGCTTCGAGCTGCCCATCGAGGCGACGGAGAGGCGACGGGGGCTCACCGTGCGCGCGGTGCGCATCGGCGTTCCGGTGGCGTTGACGCTGCTCGGGGAGTTCGGGGCGTTCGTGGTGGTGAACGTCCTTATCGGGCGGATTGGACCCGTGCCCCTGGCGGCTCATCAGGTCGCCATGACCCTGGCCAGCGCGACCTACGTGGTGCCGCTCGGCATCGGTGCTGCCGCGAGCGTGCGGGTCGGACACGCCATTGGACGACAAGAGCCGGCCGGCGCTCGCGCTGCGGCTCGGGCGAGCCTGCTGCTCGGCGTGGGGTTCATGGCGATCACCGCGCTGACGTTCTACCTGGCCCCGGGCACGCTGTCGTTGCTCATCACCGACGATGCCGCGGTCATCGCGACAGCGTCGACGCTCGTCGCGATCGCGGCCGTGTTTCAGCTCTCCGACGGCGTGCAGGCGGTGCTGTCCGGTGCGCTGCGTGGCGCCGGGGACACGCGCTGGCCGTTGGCCGCGAACCTGGTCGGCCACTATGCGCTCGGGCTGCCGCTGGGCGCCGTGCTCGCGTTCGAGCTCGGCCTCGGATCGGCCGGGCTCTGGTGGGGGTTGAGCGCCGGGCTGACGGCGGTCGCCGCGGTGTTGGCGGGGCGCTGGCGGGTGCTCAGCGCCGGCGCGATGAGCAGGACATGACCAGGCTAGAGCGACAAACGGTTTGCAGAGCAAAGCGCTTGTCGCAGAAAATGAGACCCTCCAGAGCACCGCGCCGTGAGCAGACGAGAGGGTTTCCCGAAGCATCGGGGCCCTCACCCGGATGGGGGCCCCGATGCTTCGGAATCTCCGCTCTGGCAAACGGATCGGTGCTCTAGCGGTCGCGCGAGCGCGCGATCGGCCACGCGTCACGGGCGGCGCAGGTAGAACCCGGTGTAGTGGTCCAGCGAGTGCTGCGGGTAAAACGGGATCGGGCACGCCTTGCCGAGGTTCTGCCAGCGGTCGACGACCTCATACCCCAGCCGCTGCATGTCTTCGGTGAAGCGCGCGACGTTCTGGATTTTATAGGGGCAGAACGCGGTGCCGATGTTGTTGACCGTGAAGTACTCGGGAAGGTCCGACATCGGCGTCGAGTTGACGACGACATGGCGCGGCAGCCCGTCGAGCTCCGCCAGCATCTCCGCCAGCGACGCCTCGAGGTACTGCAACGAGCCCGAACAGAACAAGATGTCGTGCGCTCCAGCATCGCGGAGACTCGAGACGAACTTTATCGGAGCTCCCTCGCGCGCCGCGAGCTCGGCGCCGGCGGCGGCGACCGCCGGCACGTCGCACACGGTCCACGAGTAGTTCTCGGGGATCGAAAGATACTTGCTGAAGGCGTAGTACTTGACCCCGACGTGCCCCCCGAAGTCGACGATGGAGGTGGTCGCCTGCAGCAAGCGATCCAGCCAGAAGAGCACCGGGTAGTCCGTAGGCCGGAGCTCCCCCAACTCGTCTTGATACATCGACGCGGGCTCCGGCTGGTCGTAGCCGCTGCGGCGATGGACGGGGATGGACGCGGCTGCGTCGGCGAACGAGGCGTAGACCCCGCGGAACAGATGACACTCGGTGGCAGACTGGAAGTAACGGCGATACCGCTCCTCGAGCAGGTTCTTGACCACCGGGAGTTGGCGCAATTTCTCGATGCGGTTCGACATGGTCGGATACGTTCGGTCGGGGCGATGGCGGCGTCAGCGGGAGGTCGCCGCTCGCGACTCCGGCGCCACCAGTACGGAGAAAAACTCTCTCAAGCGGCGGGTGTACTCGCCGGTGGCCACTTTAGCGTAGTCGCCATGGGCGGCCGACGGAAAAACGAGCAGCTGCTTCGGCTCTTCGGCAGCCGCGTAGAGGCGCTGCACCATGCTCGGCAGCACGACCTCGTCGCGTGCTCCGCCGATGACCAGCACGGGGCGCGGAGCGAGCTTCGAAACCACGCGCACCGCCTTGTCCTCGTCGGGCTCGTAGCCGAGGAGCCGCTGCGACCACAGGGCGGGCAGCACGCTGAATGGCCCCCACCGCCGATACTCCCAGCGCGTTTGTTCGGTGACGTCGGCGGGGGTCCCGGCCAGCACGACGGCGCGCAGCCGGGGGTCGACCGCGGCGACCTGGGCTACGATGTAGCCGCCCATGGAGAAGCCGAAGACGCCGATGCGCTCCGCGTCGACGTCGGGTCGACGTGCGATCCAATCGGTGGCGGCCCGGAGCGCCTCGCGCTCGGCGGCGCCCCATTCCACGACGCCGTCACTGTGACCGTGGCCGGGCCAATCGAACGCGAGCACCCCGTAGCCGGCGTCCGCCAAGATACGGATTTCGGGGCCGAGCTCGCTGCGATCGCCCATCGAGCCGTGCGTGAGGATCACCGCGGCGCCGTTGTTCGAGGGCGCGAACCACCCGCTGAGCTCGGAGCCGTTCGCGACCGGGATGCGGACGTCCTCGAGCCGCGAGACGCCCACGCTCGAACGATCGTGCTGCAGCGTGCCCCGGGGCGGGTGCAGGTAGGAACGTTCCTTGAGGTAGATGCGAACCCCCATCAACAGCCACACCCCGAGCGGCGCCGCCCCCAGCGTCAGCAGGGCGCCGCAGACCCAGCGCCTGCGGCTGAAGAGCTTCGAGAGGGCCTTCAAGGCGCGTCGACCTTGACGTACTTCGAAGGGTTCTGCGGGTGCGGTACGAACCAGGCGGGGTTGCCGCTGCGGTCACGCCCGAGCCGAGCGCCTGGAACCGGAGGCGCCTTCGGGTCGAAGAGGATCCGCTCCGGCTCCGAACGTCCCGGCAAGAACTCGGCCGCTTGAAGCTCAGCGACGGCGTCCTTGAAGGCCTGAACGATGGCAGCGACGTCCGCATCCGAATGCGCGGTGGTCAAAAAGCACGGGAACAGATCGAGGATGTGGATGCCCTTCTCGCGCAGCGAATAAAACAGCAAATCTCCGTAGGGTTGCTCCTGCTTCCAGAACACCTTCCACAGCGACGCGAAGTGCCGGATTTCTAGCGGAGCGCCCACGGCTTCGAAGTGTGCGTTCAGCTCGGCGGCGAGCGCGGAGGTCTTCGCGTTGAGGGTCTCCTGCAACCTGGGCCCTTGCTCCTTCAAGTGAAGGAGCGCCGCCTTGGCCGCGGCGAGCGCCAGCGGGTGACGGCAGAAGGTCCCGGCGAAGTAGGTCACGCCGACCGTGGGCTTCGAGTCATCCCCGTACTGCCAGTGGCCCCCGTCGAGCGCATCCATGTACGGCCGCTTGCCGGCGATCACGGCGAACGGGTAGCCGCCGCCGATGACCTTGCCATAGCTGGCGAGGTCTGCCTGCACGCCAAAGTACGCTTGCGCACCACCCGGGTGGCAGCGGAAACCGGTGATGACCTCGTCGAAGATGTACACGGCGCCGGAGCGGTCCGCGATCCCCCTGAGCTCGTGCAGGAAGTCGCGAGGCTGGAGGTCCGGGCGGCGGCTCTGCACCGGCTCGACCATGATGGCGGCGAGCTCGTCGCCGCGTGCACGTAGGATCTCGAGCGCCTCGGGGCTGCCGTACTCCAGCACGAGGACGTTCTGTGCGGTGGAGGGGAGGATGCCCGGCGCCGCGGGGACCGCCCGGAGCTTCTTGGTTCCGCGCACGATCACCTCGTCGAAGATGCCGTGGTACGAGCCATTGAAGATGGCGATCGTGTCCCGACCAGTGACCGTTCGCGCGATGCGCATGCAGCCCATGACCGCTTCGGAGCCGGTGTTGCAGAACGCGGCGCGCTCGGCCCCCGTCATGTCACAGATGAGGTCGGCCACCTCCGCCGCCAGCGGCGTCATGGGACCGATTTCGTGGCCGATGTCGATCTGCCGGATGACGGCCTCGTTGACGAAATCCGGCTGCCAGCCGAACAGGTTGCAACCAAACCCGCTCAGCGTGTCGATGTACTCGTTGCCATCCAGGTCCCACATGTGGGAGCCCTTCGAGCGCTCGATCACGATCTGATAGACGAGCTCCTTGAGTTGCGGCCGAAAGCCGGTGACCGCTCGGGGATCGGAGAGCCGCGAGCGGTGCTCCTGCGTGTACTCCTTGGAGCGGCGGGTGCGCGCCGTGTAGCGCTGGATGAAGGCATCCAGGCGCGCGCGCTGTCCCGGCGTCAGATCGTCGGTGCCGCTGGTGTTGATGCGCGCGATGGCGCCGAACGCCTTCTTGACGTCGTACGTCCTTTGGTATTCGGTCTCGCTCGAAGCGGCGTCGACGCCGTTGCTCGGCGCGGCCGGCGCCGCGGCAGCGGCCGGCGCTGCCGGCTGGAGAGCTGGCGCTGGCGCCTGGGGTTGGGCGACGGCAACGCTGGCAGGGGCCGAAACCGCGGGCGCGCTGGCAGACCGCCCCGCCAAGAGCTGCAGCTGCTGCTGCATCAGCAGCAGCTGTTGGTCGATGACGCGCTGAAGGTCACCGGCCGGACCGGCGACGATGGGCGCTGGGACGAGCGCCGCCGGTGCGACGGCGACGGGCGCTGCGGCGGTGATGGGCGCCGTGGCGGCCGCGGGCGCAGCGGTCGCTGCCGGCGGGGCTTGGGGATCCGGCGGTAGTTGTTGGTCCATGTGGTCTCCCAATCTGTCCAAACTCGGGAACGCTTCCATCAGCTCACGGAACGTGATCTTGACGCGGAAAGTCTTTTGCAGCTGCTGCGCGACCTGGGTCAGCGACAAAGAGTCCAGCCCGAGCTCGAGGAACGTGGCGTGGACGTCAACGTCACGCATCTCGAGCCCGGAAATGTCTTCGAAGACCTCGCGCAGCTGAGCCACCAGGCGGTCCTTGCGACCGGCTGCGGCGGGGGCGGATTCGGGCATGGGAACACTCATTGGAAACGTTGGGATGGGTTCGATCGGTAGTGCCGTCCCGGCGCCGTTCGAGGCGGGGGCCGGTTGGGGGAGGAGGTTGCCGTCAAGGGCCTGCGCGGGCCTGTCGGACCTCGGCAGCGGGTCGAGCCAGTAGCGCTTGCGCTCGAAAGGATACGTCGGCAGCGGTACGCGGCGGCGCCGCTCATCCGCGAAGAGGTTGCTCCAGTCGACCTCCACGCCGGCGCTCCAGAGCTGTCCGAGCGCGGCGAGCAGCGCCTTCCACTCCCCGTCGACGCTGCCCGAGTCCCCGAGCGTCGGGGTCGCCACCAAGCGGTCCCGGAGCTTCGATTGCTGCCGCGCCAGCGCCGTCAGGGTCGCCCGAGGGCCCACCTCGAGCAGAACGCGGTGCTCGTCCTTCAAGAGCTCCGCCGCCGCCTCTCGGAAGCGGACGCGCTCGCGCAGGTGCTTGGCCCAGTAGCGAGGATCGCAGGCCTGCTCCTCGGTGATCCAGGTCCCGGTCAGGGTGGAGACGAAGGGCACCTGCGGCGCCGACAGCCGGACCTTGCCCACCATCTCCGCGAAGGGCTCGACCACCGGGTCCATCATGGGCGAATGGAAGGCGTGGGAGGTCAAAAGAGCACGGCACACCGTCCCCTCGGCTTCGAGAGCGCGCTGCAGCTCCGCCACGGCCTCGGTCGAGCCGGCAACGACGCAGAGCGAGGGCCCGTTGTCCGACGCGATGGCGAGGTCTTTTGGCAGCCGTCGTTCGAGGTCTGCGGCCGGCAGCCGCACGGACAGCATGGAGCCGCCAGGGAGGTCTTGCATCAGACGCCCGCGGGCCGCCACCAGCGACAGGGCGTCCGGCAGCGACAGGACCCCCGCCAACACCGCGCTGACGAACTCGCCGATGCTGTGCCCGATCATGGCGGACGGTCGAATGCCCCACCCGAGCAGCACCTGCGCGACGGCGTACTCCACGACGAACAGCGCGGGCTGAGTGAACGCCGTGTTGCGGAGCGCCTCGGCGGCGTCGTCGGTCTGCGTGTCGGCGGGGAAGAGCAGCTCGCGCAGGTCCCGTCCGAGATCGGGCTTCAGGCGCTCCGCGCAGTCATCGACCACCGCTCGGAACACCGGATCGACGGTGTACAGGCCGAGCCCCATGTTGGGTGCCTGCGCGCCCTGCCCCGGGAAGAGGAACGCCACGTTGGCGCGCCCACCGTCGTAGCTGCGCGTCGCCGCTCGCTGAGGCTCCGACAGCTGGGCGATGGCCTCGGCGTGGCTGCTCGCGACGACGAAGCGCCGCTCACGAAAGCCGCGCCGGCCCAATGCCAGCGTGTAGGCCACATCGGCGAGCGCGACGTCACCAGCGCCGCGCAGGTGTTCGGCGAGGTTCGTCGTTGCCTGGTTCAGCGCGTCGCGGGAGCGGGCTGACAGCAGCAACAGCTCACACGGACGAACGCTGGGTGTCGTCGCCGGTGCCGGCGGTTCCTCGAGCACGACGTGTGCGTTGGTCCCGCCCACGCCAAAGGAGCTCACCCCGGCGCGCCGGGGCCCGTCGCCGCGCGGCCACTCCGACAGCCGGTCGGCGACGTAGAACGGGGTGGACTCGAAGCCTATCTTGGGGTTCGGTCGGCGGAAATGCGCGGTCGGGGCGATGACCCCGTCGCGGAGGCAGAGCGCGGTCTTGATCAACCCCGCGGCGCCCGCGGCCGACACGATGTGTCCGATGTTGCTCTTGACCGACGAGATGGCGCAGTACTGCCGATCCTGGGTGGTCTCGCGGAACGCCTCGGTCAGGGCCTCGACCTCGATGGGGTCGCCGAGCGGGGTCGCCGTCCCGTGCGCTTCGACGTACCCGATGGAGCGCGCGTCGATCCCGGCGACCTCTTGGGCCATCCGGACCACCGTGGCTTGCCCCTCAACGCTGGGCGCCGTGAAGCTGGCCTTGTTGCCCCCGTCGTTGTTGGCGGCAGCGCCGCGGATGACGCCGTAGATCGTGTCGCCGTCGGCCTGCGCGTCCGCCAAGCGTTTGAGGACGACGACGGCGACCCCGTCGTTGAAGGTGGTGCCCGTCGCGTCGGCGTCGAAGCTGCGGGTGTAGCCGTCGGCCGACAGCATGGCGCCTTCCTGATACAGATACCCGCTGCGCGGTGGGCAGGTCAGGGAGGCTGCGCCCGCGATGGCGACGTCACACTGACCCGTTCGAAGGCTCCAAAAGGCCTCGACCACAGCGACCAGCGAGGTCGAGCACGCGGTGTGCACACTGACGGCGGGACCCCGAAGGTTCAACTTGTGCGCGATCCGCGTCGCGACGTAGTCCTTCTCGTTTTGCAGGAGCAGGCTGATGTCGTCCAGCGGACCCTGGTACTCCGGGCGCGACAAGATGTGATAGGTCAGGTAGCTGTTGCTGTAGACGCCCGCGTACACGCCGACGAGGCCGTCGATGGTCTCCGGGGCGTAACCGGCGTGCTCGAGAGCCTCCCAGACCACCTCGAGCATCAACCGATGCTGCGGGTCCAGGACCCGTGCTTCGCCCGGCGTGATGCCGAAAAAACCTGCGTCGAACTGGTCGAACCCCTCGACGATGCCGCGCGCCTTGACGTAGTTCGGCGCGTTCACCAGGTCCTTCGGGAGGCTCGGGTCCAGCTCGTCGTCGGAGAAGCGGTGCAGGGCCGCCTCGCCGCTTTTCACGAGCGACCAAAAGGCGTCGACGTCATTGGCGCCGGGGAAGCGGCCCGCCATCCCTACGATGGCGACGTCGTCGGCGCCTTCGGTGCGCCGCCGCTGGCGAGTCCGCTGCTGCGCACCGGCGGCGCCGCTGCGGCGCGCCAGATAGCCGTCGAGATCGCGCGCGGACGGGTGCTGGAAAAAGCGGGCTACCGGGACGTCGAGCCCGTATTGCTCACGCAGGCGGGTCAGCACCTTCATCGCCAGCAGCGAGCTGCCACCGAGCTCGAAGAAATTGTCCTCGGCGCCGATCGGCTCGAAGCCCAGCACCTCCGCAAAGATCGCGCACACCGCGCGCTCGATGTCGGTACTCGGCGGCACCGGTGGCGAGCCCGTGTCCGGCCGCTCGCGCGGCGGCGCTGGCAGCGCCTTGCGATCGAGCTTGCCGCTCGGGTTGATCGGCAAGGCGACCAACCAGACGAAGTGCGCGGGCACCATGAACTCCGGCAAGCTGCGTGTCAGCCAGCCGCGAAGCTCGCCGCCGGTCGGGCGCTCCGCCTCGTCGCCGACCAAGTAGGCGACGAGGCGATCGTCGCCTTGGTCATTTCGCAAAGCTACCGCCGCCTGGGTCACGGCCGGATGGGTGAGCAGCACGGCCTCGATCTCGCCGAGCTCGACGCGGAAGCCGCGCAGCTTGACCTGGAAGTCGATGCGGCCGAGGTATTCGACCTGCTGGTCGTGCGTGACGCGCGCCAGATCGCCGGTCTTGTAGAGGCGGGCGCCCGGCTTTGAAGAAAATGGATCGGGGACGAACCGCTCCGCCGTCAGCTCCGGGCGGTTGAGGTAGCCGCGCCCGACCTGAGCGCCGCCGATGTACAGCTCACCCGGGACGCCGACGGGCAGGGGGCGCAGCCGCTCGTCCAAGATGTGGATCTGAGTATTGGCGACCGGCTTCCCGATGACGACCCGCGCCGACCCGGGCTCGCAGTCCCAGTAGGTGACGTTGACGGTCGCTTCGGTGGGTCCGTACAGGTTGTGCAACGAAGCGCCGAGCTTGGAGAAAAACGCCTCCATCAGCTCTGGCGTCAACGCCTCGCCGCCGCAGGTGACCCTCCGCAAGCTCGAGCAACGCGTGGCCTCGGGGTGCGCCAGAAAGACGCGCAGCATCGACGGGACGAAGTCGATCACCGTGATGCGTTCACGCTGGATCGTCTCGATCAGGTACTCGACGTTCTTGTGGCCGCCCGGTTCGGCCAAGACGATCTGCGCACCTGCCAACAGTGGCCAGAACAGCTCGCAGATCGAGGCGTCGAAGCTGTAGGGCGTCTTTTGCAGGAAGCGATCGGCGGGGCTGAGCTGGTAGTGGTGCTGCATCCAGAAGAGGCAAGCGACCAGCTGGCGATGCTCGATCATTCCCCCCTTGGGGCGACCGGTGGAGCCGGAGGTGTAGATCACGTAGGCGAGATCCGCGGGAGACACCGTGACGGACGGCGGCGACTCCGCAGCGCCCTGGGTGAGCTCGGGATCGTCGAGCAGCAGCACGCGCCCAGCGAAGCTGCTCGGCAGCTTCGGCGCGGTCCGGCTCTGCGCCAAAACGAGCCGCGCCGCCGTGTCCTCCAGCATGAACTCGAGGCGCTCCGCAGGGTAGTCGGGATCGAGGGGAACGTAGGCGGCGCCCGCCTTCAAGATGGCCAACAGCGCGACCATCATCTCGAACGACCGCTCGACGCACAGCCCCACCAGCGTCTCGCGGCCGACCCCCTCGCGCAGCAGGACGTGGGCGAGCTGGTTCGCGCGAGCGTCGAGCTCGGCGTAGCTCAGCGACCGGTCGCCGGAGAACACCGCGGGCGCTTGCGGGGTGCGCCGCACCTGAGCCTCGATCAGGTCGTGCAGGCATGCCGACGGGTAGTCGAGCTCAGCGGCGTTCAACCCTGCGATGAGCTCGGCGTCTTTGGGCTCCGAGAGGTCGACGTCGCAGAGCGCCAGGTCGGGGTTGGTCGCAAGCGCGGTGAGGGCCGCGCGCAGGTGCCGGAGCGCGCGCTCGGCGGCGTCGCGGCTCAGCCGCTCGGGGTCGAAGCGGGCGCAGAGCTGCTCGAAATCCGGGGTCAACTCGAGGCGCAGGGGGGCGCCCTCCGATGGCGTGGCATCGCCTCCGCCGAACGCCACCACCGTCTGGCAAATCGGCACGCTATCGGGCCACTCGAGCCAGGCCCGCAGCGCTTGCAGATCCGGGCGCTGCTGCGAGCGCTGCGCGCGATCGGCGTCGATCGCACGCAGCCAGTCGCCCGCCGTCGCCTGCGGCAGGACGGACACGGGCGCCGGCAGCAGCGTCGAAGGCGCGTCCAGAGACACGCTGCCGAACAAGACGTCGGGCTCTCGCTGGTGGCGGCTCGCTACGAGCGCCCAGGCGCCCTCGAGCAAGCTCGACGGCTGAATTCCCAGGGACTGCACGGCGGAGCGCAGGGCGGCGCCCTGCTCGGAGGTCGGCAGATCCACCGACGTGGGGGCGGTGCACTGCGACGTTCGGCCGGGGGCCGCGTCGTCGAGCAGCGGCGTGGGCTGGCTGAAGCCGCGAAGGCGCTGGACCCAGTAATCCCGGCTCGTGCCTTCGGAGCTGGGCGCGGCGAGAAACGTCTCTGTCACGGTTTCCTCAGTCAGGAGAGAGGTTTCGCGGGGGCGTCGTGCGAAGAGGACGGCTCTAAAGCTGCCCGCTCTGGAGCACCGCCAGGCGCTCCTTGAAATCGGCGATGGTGCGCTTCAACCCTTCCTTGAGCGAGATCGTCGGTTGAAAGCCGATGAGCTCGCTGGCGAGGGTGATGTCCGGCCGGCGCTGCTTGGGATCGTCGGTGGGCAGCGGGTGGTGCTCGATGCGGGTATCGGCGCCGACGAGCTCCCGAACGATATTGGCAAGCTCGATCATCGTGAACTCACCGGGGTTGCCGATGTTCACGGGGCCATCGAGGGACGGCAGGCGCGAGACGCGGATGAAGCCCTCGAGCAGGTCGTCGACGTAGCAGAACGAACGCGACTGCTTGCCATCTCCGAAGATCGTCAGCGGCTCCCGCTTGAGGGCCTGGGTGATGAAGTTCGACACCACCCTGCCGTCGTTGAACGCCATGCGTGGGCCGTAGGTGTTGAAGATGCGGACGATCCGCGTGTCGACACCCCACGAGCGCTTCGCGTCCATCAAGAGCGTCTCCGCCCCCCGCTTGCCCTCGTCATAGCAAGAGCGCGGTCCGATCGGGTTCACGTTGCCCCAATAGGACTCCGGCTGAGGGTGCACGGTCGGATCGCCATACACCTCCGAGGTCGAGGCGTGGATGATGGTGCATTTCCGCCCGCGCGCCATTTCGATCAGCCGCTGCGCGCCGAGCACGCTGGTCGTGAAGGTGGCGTAGGGGTCGTGCTGGTAGTGCACGGGGGACGCGGGGCAGGCGAAGTTGAACACCATCTCCGCGTAGACGTGGATCGGCTCGCGCACGTCGCCAGCCTGGAAGTGGAAATGCGGGTTTCTCGCGGCCCGAGCCAGGTTCGTCAGATCGCCTGTCATCAAGCTGTCGAGGCCGACGACCTCGAAGCCTTCGTCGAGCAACCTGTCGACCAGGTGAGAACCGAGAAAACCCGCGGCACCAGTGACCAATACCGTCCGGCGGACTGAACCGAGACCCATCAGGCCATCCCCTTGTTTGTGCTTTTGAAATCGAGGACCACAGTCCCAGGTATCAGTTTTGCGCCCGCACGTCTAGAACGCTCTTCGGTGGCTTTGGCGAGCTCGCCTCTCGCTCTTGCCATTGCCATTGCCCCATCCGGGCGTCGCGCGAGTTTCAGGCACAGAAGAAACGAAGGGCGCCGCGCCGTTCTTACGTTTGGGGTGCGGTCCTATGACGCCGAGCCAACTCCCCGGTGCTATAATGATCGATTTGGCTTCTTCGCGGGGAAATGTCAGAGATCGAGCGGCCTTGGCGAGAGCGTCAGACCGACGAAGCCCGCCCAGATCGGCTCGAACCCTTGGTCGTCGAGGACGCCGCCGATCTCGAAGTCCTGCCAGACCACCGATAGGCCGGTGTCCACGGAGAGCTCTGGGGCAATCTGGTAGATGGCGCCGACGGAGGCGCCGTAGCTGGTGAGCGAGACCTCGCTGTTGCCGCCCAGCGAGCGTGTCCCGGAGGTCGAGCCAACCAGGGTCCAAAAGCCACGGGTGCGGCTCACCGCGGCGCTCCACAGCACCCGCTGGTCGACGCCGCCCGTCGTTCGATCGACGACGGGGGACACGCTGACGTTGAAGGTCAGGCCGAACCGATCGAGCTCGCGCGCCACCGAATAATCCATGCCGGCGCTGCCCGCCGGAAGGAGCTGAGTGTCGCCGCCGGGGAGATCGTCGTCCTCGAACCGGGTCCACGCCAGCCCGGCACCGACCGACCCGGTCCAGGTCGTGCTGAAGCGGTGCGACCAGACCTCCTCCAGGCTCACGATGACGGCCTTCTCGTCCGGCTCGGTCACCGAGTAGCGCCCGTCGAGTCGCGTCGACAGGCCGTCGTTACGGCTGAGCGCGTAGCCGAGCCCGACGCCGCCGTAGCCCTGCCGCTGCAGCGGGTAGGCCGCGCGGGAGACGTTGTTCAGGCCGCCGCTGACCGAATACCCAACGAACTCCGACAGCCCCCAGCGGCGCGACAGCACGTGGCTGAGGCCGAGGGAAGTGTTCGAGGAGCCGATGCGCACCACCTGGTCGACCGCGCGGGTCTGGGTGACCGACGGATCGGGGGGCGGCGTGGTGGGATCGGGGCTCTCGGCGGGTGCTTCGGGGGCGGAGAGCGTCAGCGCGTCGAGCCGCAGGTTGCGGCGCCCATAGCCCGCCGACTGCATGAGCGAGAGGGTCGTCCTGCGGAAGCGGAGGTTGGCGGCCGCCGTCAGGTTGTGGAACACCACGAGCTCGGCGTCGGGATCCTGGAACGAGAACAGCGTGATCGTCGGCGCGTAGGTGAGGGAGTACGAGGTTCGGGGCGTGGTGAGCGCCAGGGTCACCGAAGGGCTCGTCTGGGCGTCGAAGTCGAGCTCACCATCGAATTCACGCCCGCGCAGCTCCGTGCGGTCTGCGGCGCCAAGCGTCAGCGCCTGCGCCAAGATGGGAGCGAAGAGCGGCAGCATCGGGTGCTCCCGGCGGCCGACTACTCGGCAACGACGACGTCGCCCGACTGCAGCTTGAAGCGCTGGACGTGCTGCGCTCCGCGCAGAATGTCCACGTAGTCGAAGCGAATGCGCTGTCCGTCACGCAAGACGTACACGGCCGTCTCGTCGGCGAACTCGGTCAAGCCGCCGGCCTCGGCCATGGCGTCGATCAGGCGCGCGGGGGGCGGCAGCGCGAAGCGCCCGGTCTCTCGCACTTCCCCGAGCACGGTGACCTGAACGGTCGACTCCTCGATCACGACGATGACGTGGGGCTCCGCCACGAACGGCTTCAGCAGCTGCTCGAGCTCGCGAGCGGCGGCCGACGGGAGCTTGCCCGCGAGCTGCTGCTCGCCCAGAAGCGGGATGGCCACGAGCCCGTCGCTTCGGACCCGCGCTCGCACGGACATGGGCTCCTGACCGAAGACGCGGACGCTCACGACGTCTCCAGGGCGGATGACCTCGGGGTGGATGGGCGCCGCCGCGGGCTGATAGCTCTCCGCGCGGACGTAGGTGCCGCTGCCGCGGCAAGCCGCCATGAAAAACGCGGCGCCCGCCACCAACAAGAGAAGGCCGTGCCGGAGTCGAAGCTGGTGACGCATGCGAAATTCCATCGTGGCTGATCGGGCGGATGAAAACATGGAATCGCGGCGTGGGCAATCGCCCGGAGGGCGCGCCGGAGCCGATCGTTCGGGCGGTCTCGAGCTCCCGAGCCGGGTCGGGGAACCGGCCCGCCCGCGCTCATCCGGAGGCGGCTCCGCGCCGCCCGAGAGCGCGCCCGAGCATCACCCGAGCATCAGGGGGATCGCTTTGCCTCGCCTTCGAGCGTGATCTAGCGTTTACTGTTTTGGGGGCACGCGTCTCCCGCCACCCTGAGCCCGACCCATCGATGTTAGCTCTCGACGTCCTGCTGATGGCTGCCAGCGCGCCTCTCGTGTGCTTCGCGGCCTACCTGTGCCTGCTCGCGCTCCTGGCTCGCAGAAATCCCGAAGCGTCCGGCTCGGGAACGACCCGCTTCGCCGTCGTCGTGCCGGCACACGACGAGGAGCTCGGCATCACGCGTACCGTCGAGAGCCTCTTGGCGCTCGACTACGACGCGGACCGGTTCGAAATCGTGGTGGTGGCCGACAACTGCAGCGATCGGACGGCCGAGCTCGCCGCGGCGGCCGGCGCCCGGGTCCTCGTTCGGCAGCACGCCACCGAGCGGGGCAAGGGCTACGCGCTGAACTTCGCCTTCGAGCGGTTGATGGAGGAGCAGCGGTTCGATGCCTTCGTGGTCGTCGACGCGGACACGGGCGTCTCGCCGAACTTGCTCACCGCGGTCGCCGCTCGGCTGGAGCGAGGCGCCCACGCCGTGCAGGCGCATTACCGGGTCCAGAACCCGATGGATTCCTGGCGCACGCGCCTGATGGTGCTCGCCCTGGCGCTGTTTCACGACGTGCGGTCGCTGGCGCGGGAGCGGCTCGGGCTCTCGGTGGGGCTGCGCGGCAACGGCATGGCGTTCTCCAGAGCGCTCTTGGAGCGAGTGCCGCACACGGCGTTCTCGATCGTGGAAGATCTGGAGTACGGCATCCGCATCGGTATGGAGGGCTACCGCGTCCACTACGCCGAGGAGGCGGCCGTCTTCGGCGACATGGTGGCGGGCGAGCGGGACTCTCGATCGCAGCGAGAGCGCTGGGAGGCCGGGCGGCGCGCCATCCGCCGGCAGCTCGCCGGACCCTTGCTGGTGCGCGCGCTGAAGACGCGCGACCCGGTGCTCTTCGACCTGGCGATGGACCTCCTGGTGCTCCCGCTGGCGGCGCTGGCGGGCTGGGTCGCGCTCGGCCTCGGCGCGGCGGGGGCGTCGGTGGCGCTGCTCGCGCGCCCGGTGTGGCTGATCGCGCCTTGGGCGGCGGCCGCGGCGGCGATGACCGTGTATGTCGGGCGCGGCATCTCGATCTCCGGCTTGGGGATGCGGGGGGTCGCGGCCTTGCTGTGGGCTCCCGTCTACCTGATCTGGAAAGTGGCCTTGCGCATCCGTAGCCTGGGTGCGTCGCAGCGCGAGTGGGTCCGGACGGCACGCGCAGGGAAGTAGGCGCGGGGCATGGCGGCGGTCACGGCGGCGCTGGGAGCGGCACGCGCACGGAGCATCCCGCGGGACGCGTTCTTGTGGCCGTCCATCCTGATCGTGCTGCTGATCTTCGTCGGGTGTTGGATCGCCGATCAGGTCGGGTCCAACGTCCTCATCTTCGCGGTCCTCTGGGGACCTTTGCTGTATCGCTACGTCCTGGCGGCGCCCGTGCACCTGTCGGCGCGGGTGATGTTCCTGCTCGCGCTGGTGCTGGAGCCGCCCGCGGAGCAGCCCGGCTACGGCTACTGGACGTCGGTGCTCGCGCCGGCCAGCCAGATCTACTACGACGCCCTCAAGGCCTGGGCGGGGATCCCCGGCCTGTCGTTTTCGCTCTACACGCTGCTGTGCCTGGTGCTGTACTTCCGGGCGACGCGCGGCCGCAAGGCGCCGGGGTATGTCGCGCCGCCGCCGGAGGCGGTGAAGGCCGTCAAGCTCTGGTTGCTCGCGCTGACGCTGCTCTTGATCTGGGGCCTGATCCGCGGCGGCAACGGCAAGGCCGCGTTTTTCCAGCTTCAGCACCTGTACACGCTGGGGTTTTGCGCGCTGGCGTTCTTGCACGCGCTGCGCGGTCCGGCAGATCTGCGAGCCCTCGGGACGATCGTGGTGGTGGCGGCCATCACCAAGGGTCTGCTGGTCGGGTGGGTGTACTACGTCGTCTGCGCCCCGATGGGGTTGAAGCCGTTTTACGCCACGACCCACTCCGACTCGGTGACCTTCGCGATGTGCATCATCATCCTGGCCACGCGCTTGTTCGAAGAGCGCGACGGGCGGAGCCTGCGCCTGTTCCTGTGCATCGTGCCGTTCATCGTGATGGCGATCGTGATGAACAACCGGCGCCTCGCCTTCGTCGGCGTGGGCTTCGGGGTGGTGACGACCTACGCGGTGATGAAATCAGGCCGCCTCAAGCGAAAGATCGCGCGCATCGCCCTGGCGCTCGCCCCGCTGGTGGTCGTCTACGTGAAGGTGGGCGGCCACTCGACGAACCCGCTGTTTGCGCCGGCGGCGATGGTCAACTCCGCCCTCAGCGGGACCGACAGCTCGTCGATCACCCGCGACATCGAGAACTACAACCTGATCTTCACCATGAACCAGCAGGGCCGGATCTTGGGCACGGGGTTCGGTCACGAGTACATCGAAGCCGTCCGGGCCGACGACATTTCCCAGGCCTTCGCGCTTTATCGCTACATCCCGCACAACAGCGTGCTCTGGCTGTGGAGCTTCGGCGGGCTGATCGGGTTCACGGCGCTGTGGATGGTCTACCCGCTCTTGGCGTACTTCGGGGCGCGGGGCTACCACGGCAGCCTGGATCCGATCGAGCGCGCCGCGGGGCTGACGACGCTGGCCGGCGCCATGACCCTGATGGCGCAAAATTGGGGGGACATGGGCTTGCAGAGCTACACGAGCCTGACGGTGTTCGGCATCTGCTACGCGGTGGCGGCCAAGTTGTGCATGGCCGCCGACAGCCGCCGCGCCAGCGCGCCCGCCGCCACGGCGAGCGTCGCGCGTTGAATGTCGCCAGGCGCCCGTCAGTGCAGCCGCGGGTACAAGTACAAGAGGCCAAACAGGTAGAAGGCGCAGTACGCCGTCATCCACTTGAGCGTGAACTTGAACCCATCCTGCCGGCGTTCGAAGCGCGCTGCCCGGATCGGGATGATCAGCGCCATGAACATGATCGAGAGCAAGAGGAGCTTCTGCATGGCTGGCGACCGTGATCATGACGTCAGCGCGGGTCGACGGCAACGGTCTCCTTGGCGACGGCAGCGCGATGAGCGCTGCTTGATTTTCGTTCACAGGAAGGAACGGAAGGACGGAAGATTCTGGGAGTTCGGACCGACGACGTCGGCCCCCCCTTCCGAGCTTCCGCTCTCCTATGAAAACGAGGTCCGAAGTACGCACCACGAGCGCCCTTGAATTTTTCACAGGAAGGGCGGAAGAGCAGAAGATTTTGGGATTGGGGATGAGGTCCGAAGCGGGCGTGGGTGCGTGGGTCGTCACAGCGATTCACGTCGCGCCGGTCGAATCGACGCCGATCGGGGACCGACGACCTCGGTCCCCCTTCCGATCTTCCGACCTTTCTGTAAACAATCTCCGAGCCAGACTGGTCGACACAGCTCGCTGTCTCGGTCGTGAAATCCGTTTTTCACCGACTCGAGGTGGGCCGAAGGCCCTGATGGTCTTCCTGTGCTGATCTCCGATCGAGACCCTCGACGCACCTCGCTGTCTCAGCGAGGCGCTCACGGCCGCCGGCGGCGATCGAGCATGGCCTGGCGCAGCCGCTGTCGCTCGGCGCCGCGCTCGGCGCTTTGGTCGAGCGCCCCGGTCGAGGCGGCGTCGCCTTCGGCCAGAAAGCGCGCCAGACCCCGGATCGTGGGGTACCGGAACAGGTCGACCAGCTGCAGCGGGCGGCTGACCTTCGGCTTCAACTTGCCGAGCAGCTGGACGGTGAGCAGGGAGTGGCCGCCGAGATCGAAGAAGTTGTCGTCCACGCCCACCGCGGGCAGCTTCAGCACCTCGCGCCACATCTCGGCGATGAGCAGCTCGTGCTCGCTGCTCGGCCGCTCGCGCTCCGCCAGCGGCGCCTTCTGTTGCTGCTCGGGTGCCGGCAGGGCGTTGCGATCGAGCTTCTTGTTGGGCGTCTGCGGGAACGCGGTCATCGGCACGATCGCGGCCGGCAGCATGTAGTCCGGGAGGCGCTCGGCCAGGTGTTGCTTGAGCGCGCTCGTGTCGACGCCGCCGCCGTCGGGGATGACGTAGGCCACCAGGCGCTTGTCGCCTTGCGTGTCCTCTCGGGCGAGCACGACCGCCTGACGCACCGCCGGGTGCTCGGTCAACAGGGCCTCGATCTCGCCGAGCTCGATCCGGTAGCCGCGGATCTTGACCTGGTGGTCGGCTCGACCGCGGTAGCGTAGAACGCCGCTTGGATCGACGGTCGCGACGTCTCCCGTGCGGTAGGCGCGCGCGCCCGGGCGGAAGGGGTGGGCGACGAACCGGCTCGCCGTGAGCTCGGGCCGGCCGAGGTAGCCGCGGGTCACGCCGTCGCCGGCGATCAAGAGCTCGCCGTCTTCGCCGGGGGGCAGCAGGTTGCCGCAGCGGTCGACCACGAACGCCTCTTGATTGTGCAAGGGGCGTCCAATCGGGATGTCGGTCGAGGACTCGGTGACCTCGTGCGAGGTCGACCACACCGTCGTCTCGGTCGGACCGTAGACGTTGATGAGCCTGCCTGGGAGCGCTCGCCGCAGGTCAGCAGCCAGCGCGCCGCCGAGCGCCTCCCCGCCGACCAGCAGCGTCTGCAGCTCCCCCAAGCGCGCGCGCGTCTCGTCGTCGCCGACCAACATGCTGGCCATCGAGGGCGTGCACTGCAGGTGGGTGACGCCATGCCGCTCGATGAGCTCCGCCAGCGTGGCATCCGCTTCGTCCACGTCGCTGTTGCAGCGAGCGTGCACCTCCGCCAAAAGCGGCAGGTTCTGCAGCACCTGATCGGTGGGGACCCCGAAGTCGATCAGGCAGGCGATTTCGTCGACGTCGGATCGCCGCACGGCGTCGACGATGCCGAGCGCCGATTCCACGCTGCCGAACAGCCCGCTGGTCGCGTAATACCGCTCGAAGGCATGATCGAGCAGCGCGTCCATCTCCTCGGCGCTGAGGTTGTCGGTGGTGAAGGAGCCGCCGTCGAGCCGGTGTTTGAAGGCCGGGAACGACCAGGCGGCTTCTTTGATCAAGCCGACGGAGGTCCGCAGGTACTGCTTCATGGGCTCGCGGACCGCGCGCTTCACCGCCTCGTCGCTCTCCCCCACGAAGGTGTGGAGCATGAGCGACACGGTGCCGCGCCCGGGGTGACCCGCTTCGGTCCAGGCCTTGCGATAGATCCGAACCTTCTCGGTCAAATCGGCGAACGACTGACCGAGCAAGTGGGTCAACAGGTTGGCGCCGATGCGCCCCGCTCGCTCGAACGTCTCGGGGCTGCCTGCCGCGGTCACCCAGACGGGCAGCTCCTTCTGCACCGGGCGGGGCAGCGTGCCGATGACCACCTCGCGCCCCTCTCCATTTCGGAAGGGCAACCGCTCTCCGCGCCAGAGGCGGCGCACCGTCTCGATCGCCTCGAACATGCCGTCTTTGCGGTCGGCAAACCCCTCCGGGCGGATGCAGAAATCATTCGGCTGCCAGCCCGAGGCGAACGAAATCCCGACGCGGCCGTTCGACAGGTTGTCCACCAGCGCCCAGTCCTCCGCGATGCGGATCGGCGAGTGCAGCGGCGAGACACAGCTGCCGGCCCGCAGCGCCACGCGCTTGGTGATCATCGCCAGCGCCGCGTTCGTCACGGCGGGGTTCGGATAGAGGCCGCCGAAGGCGTGGAAGTGCCGCTCTGGCGTCCACACGGCGACAAACCCGTTTTCGTCGGCGAAGCGCGCCCCTTCGGTCAACAGCCGATAGCGATCGCCGCCTTGGGCGTTCTCGTCGGCGGAGAAGTAGAACGCCGAGAAGTCGACGCGGCGCGCGTTCTTGGCCCCCGCGGACACCGTGCCCGAGGAGACGACCACGTGAAAGCCGTGGGTCAACGTCCAGAGCAGCTCGAGCACCGAGATGTCGAAGGACAGGCTCGTGACCGCCAGCCAGGTCCCCGGCTTCTCGGGCCGGAGCACCTCATCCATGCCGCGGAAGAAGTTGACCACGTTGCGGTGCTCCACCATTACGCCCTTGGGGCGCCCCGTGGAGCCCGACGTGTAGATGACGTAGGCCAGGTGATGGCCTTCGACGCCGCTCTGGGGCGGGCTCGCTGCACCGTCGTCGACGCTCCCGTCGTCCACGACGATCTTGTCCAGGCGACCCAGACCGCTCCGGCCTTGGTGCGCTCGGTCGGTCAGCAAGAGCGTGAGCGCTGCGTCTTCGATCACCAGCCGGAGGCGCTCCTCGGGGTAGCGCGGATCCAGCGGGACGTACGCGCCGCCTGCCTTGTGGATGGCCAGGAGGCTCACCAGCAGGTGCACGCTCCGATCCATGAAGACGCCGACCAGCGTGTCGGGCCCGACCCCGCGCTGCTGCAGCCGATGCGCCAAGGCGTTGGCGCGGGCGTCGAGCTCGGCGTAGGTCAGGGTCACGCCGCGGGCGGTCACCGCCGGTCGATCCGGCGTCCGCGCGGCTTGCGCGGCGATCAGCACGTGCAGGCACGCGGGACCGTCGAGCGGCTCGGCAGGAGGGTTGAGCTGTCGTAGCAGCGCCGCTTCCTCCTCGCTGACGAGTGGCACAGCCGAGAGCGGGACATTGGCCGTCGGCGCGTGCTCGAGGAAGACCCCGAGGCGCGCGGCGATCGAGCGGAGGCGCGCCTCCGAGCAGCGCGCCACGAGGCGCAGCCGCCCAGCTTTCGTGTTCACGCAGAGCAAGAGATCCCGTGTCGCGTCCGGCGGCTCGGGATCGACATCGACGAGCACCGCGACAGCGAGCGGCGCCGGGGCTTGTCCGCTCCTCAGCGCCAGGTCCACCGGATGCGGCTCGGTTTGGCTGAGCCGCAGCCGCTCGCGTTCGATGCTCTCGACGGCGGCTCCGACGCCGAGGGTCGGCGATAGGCTCAGGCGCAGCGGGGACGCGCCAGCGAGCAAGCGGGGCGCCATGGCTTGCTTGTCGCGCAGGGCCGGATCGGCATAGGCGACGTCGAGCTCGAAGCACTGGCAATAGCGCGCCAAAAAGGCGAGGCCGAAGGCCGCGGCGTGGGACGCCGGTACGCCCGGCGCAAGGGGCACCTCGATCGAACGTTCGGGGGCGGCCGGGTCTGGGTTGAGGTCGAGCGACGGATTGTTCGGCGCCCGCAAGATCGCGGCAAAGCGCGGCTCGTGCCGGGCGGCGGCCTTGGCGGCCGCTTCGAAGCGCGCTTTGAGCTCCGCGTCGACGAGCGGGAGCTTGCTGCCCACCTCGATGCCGGCGGCGCGCAACGCCTCGGCCGTGAGCGGCTGCCCGTCGGTCAGGCGCAGCCCGGAGAGCCGAACGCCGGTGGTCGAGCTGGCGACCACCAGCGCGTCGCCGTCCACCTGGAGGACGGTCCCCGGCGTCCCCGTCGAAGCTTCGGGATGGGCTCGGGACACGAGCAGGACGCCGCTGGGGGTGAGCAGCTTGGCGCACCCGACGGGGTTTGGATACGTGCCAAAGTCGAGCGCGCGCACGACGCGGACGATCGCGTCGGCCGCTTCGTCGAAGCAGAGCACGCCGGCGGCCGGCGGTCGCTCGGAGGCCCCGAAATAGGTGCGCTGCGAAGGGTCCTGAGCCTTCGGCTCCAGCGTGCCGGAGACGATGGCCTCGGTGAGGTCCCGGAAGCTCTCGATCCCGGCCGTGAAGCATTTGGCGTTGAGGCTGAACGCGGTCTCGTCCGCGGCGACCTCGAACGACCGCTGGATGAAAATGCGCCCGGCGTCCGCCTGCGCCGTCATCTCGTGCCAGGTCACGGCGTGCGTCGGCTCGCCGTTGAGCAGCGCCCAGACCGGGGCGTTGAGGCCGGCATACCGGGGCAGCGGCCCGTCGTGGAAGTTCACCGCGAAGCGCCGCGCCCGCTCGAGCAGCTCCGCCGGCAGGATGCGGAAGTTGACCACCGAGAACAGCACATCGAAGGGCTCCGCCGCGGCCGCGCTCGTCAGCTCGCCGGGATCGATGACCCGCAGCCGTTGCTCGCGAGCCCACTCGACGACGGTGGGTTCGCGGCTGGCGATGCCGCGGATCCGCTGTCCGGCGTGCTGCCAGATCTCGACCGCCTGAATCAGCAGCGTGGCTTCACCGACGAACCAGGCTTCAAGCGGGCTCTGCATGGGATGACCTCGATACGGGCGGCAAGGGTCCGGGCGCCTCTTCGAGAGCGCGCTTCAGGTGCGCCGTCAGCACGCTCACGTTTGGCTCCAGGATCAGGCTATCGTGGGTGCCGGGGACCTCGACGATCTCGAGCCCCGGCAAGAGGCCGTCCCAACCGAGGGTCGGCCCGACATGTTGAAACACCTCCGCGACGCGGTCGGCGCGGAACAGGATCACGCGACCTTCGTAGCGGCGCGCGCGGTAGCGCGCCGAGGCTTCGTAGAAGCTGCGCGTCAGCTGCAGCTCTCGGAGCTCCAGCGGCAGCGGCTGCTGCTGGCTGAGGTAGAAGCGGAGCTTGAGCTCGGCGGACAGCTCGTTCAGGTGACGGGACCACTTGGCCCGGCTGCGCTCGGACAGGTACGCGGTGCCGCCCTGGAGCAGCTTGGTGATCCGATCGGCGAGGGCGGGCTTGCGCGGGCGGGTCGAGGGCTCGAACGTGTCGAACAGCACGACGAGCCGCACCTGCTTGCCCTGGGCGATCAGCTGGTGGGCCATCTCGAGCGCCACCACCCCGCCCCCGGAATAGCCGCCGAGCACGTACGGTCCCGAGTGGTCGATTTGCGATAGCTGCTCGACGTACAAACGGCCCATGTCCTCGATGGTCTGAAGGGGCGTCTCCCCGTTCACGCCCAGCGCCTGCAGCCCGTAAAACGCCTGATTCGAGGGGAGCCGCCGCGCCAGGTCGTAGAAGTTCAACACGTTGCCGCCCGCGCCGTGGACGCAGATGAACGGCGGTCGTTCCGGGCTGCCCTTTTGGATCAAGACCAGGGGGTTGAAGCCGTCGTGGGCTGCGGGACGCCCGTTCGGGCGCTCCGGCGCGGCGCGGCCGTTCTTCGGGACCTCGAGGGTCTTGCCGAGCCGCTCGCGCAGGATGTCGGCGCACTGCTCGATGGTCGGCGCCTGGAAGAGCACGGCGAGCGAGAGATCGACCCCGTGCGTCTTCTTGATCCGCGAAAATAGCCTCACCGCGATCAGGGAATGCCCGCCGAGCTCGAAGAAGTTGTCGTGAATGCCGACGCTGGAGACGCCGAGCAAGGCGCACCACATCTCCGCCAGGCTCCGCTCGATCTCGTCGCGCGGGGCATCCTCCCGCTGCGCTTCCGCCGTCGGGGCGCTGGGGCGCGCCTCGACGCGCGCTGGCTTCAGATCGGCGGCGAGGGTCTCGAGCGGAACGGGCGTGGCGACGACTTCGCCGCGCCAGCCGCTTCGCAGCACGCGATCGACGACCCGGAGGCCCTCTTCCAGGGTGAGCCCCTCCTCGAACCAGCGCTCGAGCGGCGAGGGGGCCGTGGCGGGGGCAGCTGGGGCGGTGAGCGCGCGGGCGGGCATGCTCTTGGTCACATAGCCGTCGATGGTGGCGACGACCTTCCCGTCGAGGTCCGCCAGCTGCAGGTCGAAGACGGCGACGCCGTCGGACCCGGGCGCCGATCTCAGCCGCACGTGGCTCATCAGCTCGGCGGGCAGCGGGGCGCGGATCGTCAAGCGCTCGTACGAGAGGGGGATCCGCAGCAGGTCTGCCGCGTCGCCCGTGTCCGCCAGCGAGAAGGCGAACCCCGACGCCATGTCGAGCAGGCCGGGGTGCAGCGCGTAGTTCGCCTGCTCCCCGCGGAGCTCCTCGGGCAGACGCAAGAGGGCGAGCGCCTCGTCCGTCCCGAAGTGCATCTCGCGGATCACCTGCCAGTGCCGACCGAGGGCCAGGTGGCGGTCCTGAGGCAGCTCCTGGCGCTCCTCGAAACGCTGGCTTCGGTGGCCGCAGCGGCGGCGGATGGCGTCGAGATCGAGCGGCGCCGGCGCCGGCGCCTGGTCGACGCGCAGGCTCCCTCGAGCGTGCTCGACCGCGCTCGGCTCGCCCTTCCCACGGCTCGAGATGGTCACGGTCACCGTCGCCGGCTCGGAGCGCACGTCGGTCACCACCTCCAGCTGCCGCTCGGCGCCGTCCGGGATCGACAGCGGGCGCGCAAACAGCAGATCGCTGAGCTCGAGCGCGGCGGCGTCGGGCAAACCGAGCGCCCGGGCGCCCGCAGCGCGAACGATCTCCACGAAGCCGGTGCCGGGCAGCACGGCCGTGCCACCCCGCACGCGGTGCTGATCCATCACCCACAGCGCGCGCGGGGAGTAGGTAGCCCGAAACCCGAGCTGGTCCATGCGCTCGCGGTGCAGGCGGCCTAGCAGCGGGTGTCCCACGACGTCACCTTCGGCGGGCGCCTCGACGCGCGAGAGCGCGCGCGCCGCCATCCCCACCTCCTTCCAGACGCCGAAGCCCAGGCTGAGCACGCGCGTCCCGGCTTCGGAGTAGCGCCGGGCGAGCTCCCGTCCGAGCGCGTTGAGGTAGCTGTTGGCGGCGGCGTAGTCGATCTGCCCGGGAGGGCCGAGCACCGCGCTCGTCGAAGAGATGAGCAGCAGCAGCGCGGGCGGATCTTGGGCGAGCGCCTCGACCAGGTGGCGGCTGGCGTCGAGCTTCGGGGCGAGGACAGCGCGGGCCGCGGCGCGCGTCTTCACCGCGAGGGGCGCGTCGTCGAGGACGCCGGCCGCCTGCACGACGACGTCGACGCGACCGAAGCGGGCCTTCACCCGGTCGAGCAGGGCATCGGTCTCCGCCCGGGAGGCGAGGTCGCCACTCTCGACGACCACCTCATGGCCCGCTGCGCTGAGCTCGAGCAACAGCTTGAGCTTGCCGGCGAGCGGATCGCTCGAGCCGAGCTCCTCGAGCACCTCGGCCCAGTGTTCTCGCTCCGGAAACGGATGGCGTGTGACAAGGACCAGGCGAGCGTTCAGCGTGTCCGCGAAGTGCTTGGCCAAGGTGCTGCCGATGCCGCCGAGGCCGCCAGCGATCAGGACGATGGGCTCGGGGGGCAGGGGAGCGCCGGCGTCCGAAGCCGGGGCGTGGGTGAAGATCTGGGCGAGGCGCCGTCCGTCGCGTTCGGTCGTGACCTCGTGAACCTCCGACGCCGCGGCCTCGAGCAGGACGGAGCGCGCGGTGGCCTCGCTGTCTTGCAGGGCCGGCACCTCGAACAGGACGGCCCTGACCTCCGGCAGCTCCTTGGGGATGACCCGCACCGGGCCCTCCGCCAGCGCCGCCAGGGCGCCCGAGCTGCCGCCGCCGTCGTCGAAGACCCCCGAGCAAGCCACCAGCAGGCGCGTGTCGGGATGCAGGCTCTCGCGGGCGAGCGCTTGAGCCAGGTGCAAGAGCGAATAAAAACAGCGGTCGAGCGCGGGCTCGAGGGGAGCTTCGGGGGATCGCAGCTCGGGGGACAGGCAGAGCGTGTGCACGATCCGGGCGGGGACTCCGGCGTCGCTGACGACGTGCTGAAGCAGCGTCTCGTAGTCTTCCGGATGGGCGAGCCTCAGCTGATACCGTCCCCGTTCGAGCCGCTCGGTCGTGGCTCCGGGCGTCACGATCGCGGGTTTTATACCGCGCGCGCGCAGCTCGAGCTCGAGCGCCCGGCAGAGCGGCCCTTCGTCGGCGAACAGCAGCCACACCTCGGCCGGATCGAAGGTCGTGGCTCCGCGATCCGCTTCGGAGAAGCTCGGCTGGAAAAACCATTTGGAGGCGTCGGGCTCCCGCCGAGCGGAGGGCGCGTCCTCGGCGGCGCCAAAGTAGCCCTTGCCCGGCTCGATCCAGTAGGGCTCGTGCTCGAAGGGCGTCGCCGGCAGCGGAACGATCGTCCGCGGGGTGTTCAGCAAGCGCTCGAAATCGACGCTCCCACCGTGGGCTGCGATCCGGCCGACGCTCGTGACCAGGGTCGTCACATCCGATGAGCGATCCTTCGCGTGCGGAGAGACCGGGACCACCGGGCGCTGTTGGTTCGCGCGCAGGGTGGAGGTCAGGGTCTGGCCTGGACCGACCTCGACGAAGATCGCGTCCGGGTGACGCTCGAGCACACCGGCGACCCCGGCGGCGAAGCGAACGGTCTCTCTCAGGTGACGGACCAGGTAGCGCGCGTCGATCTCTGCCGCTTCGGGGAAACGGCCGCTCAAGTTGGACACGAAGGGGATGCGCGGCGCGTGAAAGGTCACGCCGGTCAGCGCCGCCGCGAACTCATCGAGGATCGGATCGAGCAGCGGCGAGTGGGCGGGCACGTCGATGCGCAGGCGCGTGGGGTGCACGTCCTGGGCGAGCAGATCGCGCTCCAGGCGCTCGAGCGCCTCCGAGCTGCCGGAGACGACGCAGAGGTCGGGGGCGTTGATGGCGGCGATCGACAGCTCGCCCTCGAGCAAGGGGGCGAGCTGTTCACTCGGCATCGGCACCGACAGCATGCCGCCGCGCCGAACCTTCTCGAACAGGCGACCCCGGCAGCAGACGACGGCCAGCGCTGCGCCCAGCTCCAGGACCCCGGAAAGGTGGAGCGCGGCGTACTCCCCCAGCGAGTGGCCGATCAAGGCCGCCGGGCGCACTCCCCAGTGATCGAGCAGGCGCGCGTAGGCGATCTCGATCGAGAACAGGGCCGGCAGCGCCAGGGAGGGACGCTCGAGCTCCCGCGCCGCGGCCGATACGTCCCCATCCACGAAGAGCAGGGGACGAAGATCGATGTTTTCTTGCCGCTCGAGGACGCTCAAGCATTCGTCGAGCGCGTCGCGAAAAACGGCTTCGCTCTCGTAGACCTCGCGGGCCATGTTGGGGTATTGCGCGCCCCCGCCCGGAAACACGAACACCACGCTAGCGGCTTCACCTGGGGCGTGCACATCGAAGACGCGCGCCGTGTCCGGCCGGGCCAAGAGCTCAGCGGCCTCCGACGAGCTCTTGGCGGCGAGCACCCGCCGGTGAGCGAAGCGGCGCCGGCCGCGGAGCAAGGTCGAGCTCACCTCGGACAGCACCAGGTCCGGATGCTCGGCGAGGTGCGCGCTCAGGCGCGCGGCGTACTCGTCGAGGGACCCCTGGCTGCGCGCCGCGAGCAACAAAAGCTGCGGCTTGTCACTCGCGGCGGGTGACCGCCGCCGCGGCGCTTCTTCGAGGATGGCGTGCGCGTTGGTGCCGCCGACGCCGAGCGAGCTGACGCCGGCGCGTCGTGGCCCGGTGCCCTTCGGCCACGGCGCCCGCTCGTGCACCACGTAGAACGGGCTCGCCGCGAAGTCGATCTGCGGGTTGGGTCGCTCGAAATGCAGGGTCGGGGCGAGCTGCTCGTGCTCCAGCATTTGAGCGACCTTGATCAAGCTCGCGACGCCCGCCGCGGTGTCCAGGTGGCCGATGTTCGACTTGACCGACCCGACGCCGCAGTAGCCGCGGTCGTCGTTCGTGCGGGAGAAGGCGCGCGTGAGCGCCGTCAGCTCGATGGGATCGCCCACCGGCGTCCCGGTGCCGTGGCATTCGACGTAGGAAATGTCGCGGGCAGTTAGCCCCGCCACCTGGAGCGCTTCGACCACGCACTCCGCCTGACCATCGACCGATGGTGCCAGGTAGCCGATCTTGCGGCTGCCGTCGTTGTTGACCGACGTGCCCTTGATGAGCGCGTGGATGTAGTCACCGTCGGCGATGGCGTCCGCCAGGCGCTTCAGGACGACGACCCCCGCACCGGATCCGAACACGGTTCCTTTGGAGCGCTCTTCGAAGGGGCGGCAGTGGCCGTCGGGCGAGAGGATTTCACCCTCTTCGTAGAAGTAGCCGCGGCCGTGGGGCAGCTCGAGCGTCACGCCCCCGGCCAGCGCCACGCCGCATTCTCCGGAGAGCAGGCTCTGGCAGGCCATGTGAACGGCCACCAGCGAGGTCGAGCAGGCGGTCTGGACGTTGATGGACGGCCCCTTCAGATCGAGGCAGTAGGAGACCCGGGTGGCCAGAAAGTCCTTGTCGTTGCCGGTGTGCCGGACGAGGAACAACCCCATCGACTGCATGAGGTCGGGGTTGGTGAACAGGTGGTAGGGCAGGTAGGCGTTCATGCCAGAGCCGGCGAACAAGCCGATCGGGATCGCCGCGGCCTCGGGCAGGATGCCGGCGCTCTCGAGCGCCTCCCAGCACACCTCCAGGAAATGGCGGTGCTGCGGATCCAGCACGCTGGCTTCGCGCGGAGAGAAGCCGAAAAACTTGGGATCGAACAGCGAGAGGCCGTCGATCGGCGCCGTCGCCCTCACGTAGCGAGGATCGGTGAGGTGCGCGTCGGGCACGCCGGCGCGGCGCAGCGCCTCGGCGCTCGGGAACTGGATGCTCTCCACTCCGTCGCGCAGGTTCGCCCAGAAGCGGAACACGTCCGGCGCTCCTGGGAACCGAGCTGCCATGCCCACGATGGCGATGTCCGTACTCTGTAGTTGATCGTCGTCGACGTCGTATGCGCCCATTCAGCGTCCTGATCCAGCAAAGGACCGGTCGGTAGCGACTGCGGGCTGGACCGCAGCCGCCGTGTCAGTACGCGTTGCTGCGAACTTTGCGCCCGAACACGGTCAAGAAAATGATGCGCAGATCCAGTCCGAGGTCCCAGTTCTGGATGTAGTAGAGGTCGTGCTCGAGGCGCTTCTCCATCTTGTCGAGCGTCTCGGTCTCTCCGCGCCAGCCGTTCACCTGCGCCCAGCCGGTGATGCCCGGCTTGACCTTGTGGCGCAGCATGTAGCGGTAGATCTGGGAGCGGTAGAGCTCGTTGTGGGCGACGGCGTGCGGCCGCGGACCGACGATCGACATCTGCCCTGCCAGCACGTTGAAGAACTGCGGCAGCTCATCGAGCGAGGTGCGCCGCAAGAACGCGCCGAGCGGGGTGATGCGGCTGTCGCCCTTCTTGGCCTGACGTACCGTGTCGCCGTCTTCGCAGACGGTCATGGTACGAAACTTCAGCACGGGGATTTCTTTGCCGTTCAGGCCGTAGCGCCGCTGAACGAAAAATACCGGCCCCGGCGACGTGAGCTTGATCAGGATGGCGATGACGACCATCGGCAGGCTGATCAGCAGCAGGATCAACGTCCCGAGCACGATGTCTTCCAGCCGCTTCACCCACCCGCCGAGACCATGAAACGGGGTGTGTTGGATCGCGACCACGGGAACGTCCCCGAGGCTCGACCATTGCGCTTGCAACAGATCGAACACGAAAAAATCGCCCACGACGAAGACCGACGCGGTCGTGTCCGACAGGCGCTGCAACAGGTCGTTGATCCGAGACTCGGCGCGCAGGGGCAGCGCGATGTAGACGTAGTCGACCGGGTTGTCCTTCATGTGGACGAGCAGCTCGTCGAACCCACCTTTGAACTCGGCGTATTGCTCGCTCATCTTGTGGCGGCGCGACTCGATACGATCGTCGTAGAACCCGACTACCTGCATACCGACAGCGGGATCGGCCATGTGCTCGCAAAGGCGCTCGGCCGCGCGGGTCATGCCCAGGATGGCGACGGTGCGCGAGTTGCGGCCGCGCCGGCGCAGCTCCTGCAGAAAGAAGCGGACCGCCAGCCGCCAGACGGCCAGCAAGTTGGGGGTCAGCAGGAACCAGCCCACGGTGATGACGCGTGAGAAGTTCTCCGTTTGTTTGGTCGCGAACCCCAGAAACAGCAAGACTGGAATGACGCAGACCCACGTCAGGACCACCTGGGTCAGCTCACTGACCACCGGATCTCCCCGCCAGGCGCGGTAGAGGCCGTTCAACTCGGACGCCAGGTAGAAGGCGATCACGGCCACGCAGCTGGCGACCGTGTCCTCGAGCCGCCAGCCCTGGTCGTATCCCCAAACCAGGGCGTACAGGCCGACGACGATGAAAATGGCGTCTGTGATGCGCTGCCCCATCGTGATGAGGGGCGCGTAGGTTTTCAGGAAGCCGTCTTTGATGCCGCGCTGCTCAGTCATCTGACACTCGTGCAACTTCGACCAAAGCGCGAGAAGTCGCTCACTCTTATCTACCGAAATCGGGGTCTGGGGTAAATAGTGGACTCACACCGGCACCTCGGGATTGTCTCGGATTCAGCTCCTTTTTGTTTCCCCGGTCTCGTGTCGACCTGGGGTCGGCCGGTCTCCGCCGGCCTAGTTCAAGCCGCGGCTTGGGCTTTGTTCTTCCTTTTTTCGCGCCGCAGCGCGGCCTAGCTAAATGCGCCCGGGCGCTCGGCGCCCGCGAAGAAACGACCTCCGAGCGGATCGTTCACGATGGGACCGCGGCCTTGCCGTGTCGAGTTCGGGGTGGACCCCACCCCAATCCCGCGCCCAAGCCCAACCCAACCCCAAGCCCCCCCTTTCAAAGCGAGGAGCGCGGCGATTTCACCCACTTTGTAAGTGCGAGGGCAGGGACGGCGCGACGAGATTCAGACGTGCACGACCCCTTCGCCCACGACACGGCACTGGCCCCCGACGCGCAGCTCGGTCAGAGCACCATTGGCGTGCGCCAGGCTCACGTGCAGGATGCTCGGGCGGCCAAGCTCCGTTCCTTGCTCGATCGCGAGGCTCGCCGCCGGGGGGAGGTCTAGCAGGCCATGCCTGACGGCATAGCCCACGACCGGGCCGCAGGCGGATTCGGACGCGGGCTCCTCGTCCTCGGTGTCCTCCGGGGAGAACACACGGATTTTTAGCCGGGTGTCCTTGCGGCTCGTTTGTACGGAGAAGGCGAGCAGGTTCGGTGCTTCGAAGCGCTGCAGCGTCCGCTCCCAGATGCTGCGCCGAAAGGCAATGCTCTCCAAGGTCTGGCGGTTCTTGAGCGCGACGATCAGGTACGGAACACCCGAGGAGACGGCTTGTAGCGGTGCGTCATCCAGGAAGTGCTCACGCCGCAGCGAGAGCATCGCGGCCACGGCTTCGGGTTCCGGGTATTGCCTGCCGAAGACGGGCAAGTCCTGTTTGACGGTCAGCAAGGGGGCGAACACGGCCACGGAAACCGGGCCGTCCCGCTCTTCGAGCACGATGCGCCGCTGCGCGGCGGGCGGACGGCTCCCCTTCTGCTGCAGGTCGAGGGCGAAGACGGTCGCGATGGTCGGCAAGCCCGCCCGTGGCAGCTCGCGCGTCGGAGTGAACACCCGGATTTTGGCGTGCGCCTGCGGATCCGAAGACGGAAAAACGAAGCTGCACTGAGGCAAGCTGAGCTCCCGGGCGATGGCGGCCATCTGTTCATCCGCCAGCCCGGTGGCGTCGGTGAAAACCGCAACGCGCTTGCCGGCGAATGGGCGTTCGGCAAACACGTTGACCAGCTTGTACCCGTAGCTGAGCATGAGACCCGAGTCCATTGTCTCAGCTACCTACGGGAACGTCTCGTAAAGGACAAGCCCGATCCGCGAAATCGGATCGGCGTCGCCGGCCGCGGGCCTTCGGGCCTTCAGGCCTTCTCCGATGGATCCAACCCGAGCGTGCCGCCCGCGCGGGTCTCGCGCCGGCTCGGGCTAGTCCCGAGCTGGTCCCAAGCTCGTCACCAGGGCCGCAAGAGCAAGATCAGCGCCAGCAGCGTCGCCACCGCGAGCATGGCGTAGATGATCCCTCGTCGCTTGACGCTTCGCGCGGTCTTCTGGCGGTCTTTCGCGCTCGCGAGCTCGTCCGAGACGCCAGCGCCGAGCGCGCCGCTCGCCGCCGCAGGCGGGCGCTCGGAGTCTCGGAGCGCCAGCGCCCTGAGCTGCAGGCTCTTCCCGACCGCCGCCAACACGCAGGCGGAAATTTCGGTGCGCGACGCCAACCAGCCCTCACGGCTGCCGATGCGCTCGAGCTCATCGGCGAACTGCTCCGCCGTTGGAAAGCGGTCCGCCGGGCTCAGCGCCAAGGCCTTCGCGCAGAGGGCGTCGAAGCAAGCGGGTGGACGGTTGCCGATTGAGCTCGGCGGAGGCAGTGGGCGGTGCAGCTGGTTGTGGAGCACGTCCACCACGGCTTCGCTGCCGCCGAACGGAGGGGTGCCCGTCAGCGCGGCGTACAAAACCGCTCCCATCGAGAACACGTCGGCGCGGGCGTCCAGAGGCAAACCGCGCAGCTGCTCGGGTGAGCGAAAGGCTGCCGCGAGCGTGCTCAGGTCATCGCCGGGGGCGTTGCGGGGGGCGAGGCCTGCCAGACGGCAGCCGCCGTCGGTTCCGATCAAGAGGGCGCGGGGAGTGATGTTGCCGTGGACCAGGGGCTGGTTGAGCCGGCTCCCCAAGGCGTGCAAGGCGTGAAGCCCGCGCAAGGCTTCGATGATCGGCGGCAGCAGCAAGGCGGGGGAGCTCCAGCGGGCAGCCAGGAGGTCGCCCAGCGTGCCGCCCTCGACGTAAGCCATCGCTAAATACGGATTTTCCAGCGGCCCCACGTCGAGGACGTCGACCAGATTCGGGTGCAGCCCGCTGGGCACCTGTCGAACTTGGCTCAGAAAAATCTCGAGCGGCTGCGGGCTGTCGGGCGACGCGAACACCTTGATCGCGACCAGGGGGCGCACGCTCGTCGTCGCGCGCTGGCGCGCCAGGTAGACGGCCGACGCACCGGCGTTCTCCAGACACACTCCAAGCTCGTACTTCTCTGGATTCTTCGGGGCGACGATCGTGTTGCGAGGGGGCGCGCTGGGCCGGGAGCCGTCGCTCGCCGGCTCTTCGAGCTGCGGAGAGAGGTTCCTCAGCACCGGCGTTGCCGCCTCGGCTGGAGCGTGGACGATCGCGGCAGTCTGTTCCGTTGGCTCCGAAATCCGGCGGAAAAAATCTGCCTCGGTGGCTGGAGCCTGCGAGGGGAGGCTGCCCTCGGGTTCCGGCCAGCCCCGAATCGTGTCGGGGGGGCGCCGGCGCTCCGCGGTGGGCGTCCTGGCGCCGTTCGAGCCGGAGATGCTGATCACCGGGGCGGCCGTCAGCTTCTCGAAGGTCGGTGTCGGGCTCTGGCCGATCGGGCTCTGGCCGGTCGGGCTCTCGACGGGAGAAAACCCGGTGAGGGTCCTTGGGTAGCGGGAGCGCTGCGGGGAGCGGTAGAACGAAACGGGTTGGAAGTCTTTGAGCGTCGTCGTGCGCTCCACCGGCGGCGGGCGCGCCGCCGCGCCGTTCGGGGCGGTGGCTTCGACGCCGTTCGCCTCGCCAAGCGAGCGGCCTCCGCCGCGTTCGAGCAGCCCCCGGACCAGCAGGTCTCCGATGTCCCGGAGGGCGGCCACGGTGCCGACGTTGGTGGCGCCGAGCACCTGCCAGAGCGTGCGCTGTCCGTCGCAGGCCGCGAGCAGCGCTCGCTGCCTCTCCGACAGGCTCTGGGACGCAGGACCGCTCTTGCGGGCGAGGACCCCGTCGAGCGGCGGGCACGCCTTCAAGCGCTTCGTCCAGGGCTCGACCCGCGTGGCGTGCAGCGCGAACAGGCGCCGCGCCCGCTTCTTGAACGCGCCGCCGACGGCAGCGTCCGGTGGTGCGAGCTCGAAGCTGCCACGATTCAGCGCCAGCACGCGGTAGAGGGCCTTTTCTCCGCGGAACGTCCCGAAGGCGGCGTCGACGAGATCGCCGTGGCGCAGCGAGATGCTGGCGCGCATGCGGTCGCACTCGATCAACACTTCGGCGCTCAGGCTCGCCGCCTCGAGCGTCAGCAAAAGCTCCGCGAGGCCGCCGGGTGACAAGGTTTCGCGCATGGCTGGATGGTGAGGGTTTGGGGAACGATACCGATAGCACGGACGCGCGCCCGTTCAGCGGGCGATTTGCGTCGGCGCGAAGCTCCGCGCCCTTCCGAATCTCGTTGCCGCGCGAGCGCCTTCCGCTACCCTCCCGGGCGCCATGCCCGCGCCAACGCTGCTCCTGCGCCAGCCGTCGTCGCTGCTGGTGACCGGCGGCTCCGGGTTCATCGGCTCTGCGTTCGTCCGTCGCTTGTTCACCGAGCTCGGCTTCACCGGCAAGCTCGTGAACCTCGACGCCCTGACGTATGCGGGCAACCCGGAGAACGTCGCGGGCGCCGTCCCCGAGGATCGCTATACGTTCGTCCAGGGGGACATCCGCGATCAAGAGCTCGTCGGACGCATTTGTGACGAACACGCGGTGGACGCCATCGTCAACTTCGCCGCAGAGAGCCACGTCGATCGCAGCATCCACGGTCCCGGCGTCTTCATCCAGACGAACGTGGTCGGGACGTTCTCACTCCTGGAGGTCGTGCGAGCGCGGCCGTCGATCCACTTCCACCACGTCTCCACCGACGAGGTGTATGGGTCGCTCGGGCCCGAAGGCCTCTTTCACGAGACGACGCCCTATTCGCCGAATTCGCCGTACTCGGCCTCCAAGGCCGCGTCCGATCACCTGGTGCGGGCCTACGCGCACACCTACGGCCTGAGCGTCACCCTCTCCAACTGCAGCAACAACTACGGGCCCTATCAGTTCCCCGAGAAGCTCATCCCGTTGATGCTGCTCAACATGTTGGAGGGCAAGCCCCTGCCGGTCTACGGCGACGGCTCCAACGTGCGCGACTGGCTCTATGTCGACGACCACGTCGAGGCGCTGTGGATCGTGCTGCGTTCGGGCCGCTCCGGTGAGACGTACAACGTGGGCGGGGAGAGCGAGCGCACGAACCTGGCGCTATTGCACGAGCTGATCGACGCGGTCGCCGACGTCGCGGGGCGTGACGCGGCACGCCTGCGTGAGCTCATCACCTTCGTCAAGGATCGCCCCGGGCACGACCAGCGCTACGCCATCGACTGCACCAAGATCAAACGCGAGCTCGGCTGGACGCAGCGCCATGACCTGGCCGCCGGGCTCCGGGACACCGTCCGCTGGTACCTCGAAAACCCGAGCTGGGTCGAGCGCGTGCGGTCCGGGGAGTACAGGAGCTGGATGGAGAAGAATTACACGACCCGTTGACCCCTTAGACCTGTCACGAGTCACTTACTGGTCGAGCTCATGTTTCATCGACTCTGGCAACGGCGGCGGTACGGCTGGATGCTGGTCGCCTTGGCAGTGCCGCTCTTTGCCATGGTCGCCCCGCCGATGGAGGGGCTGAGCCAGCCGGGTCAAATCGCGCTTGGGGTCTTCGCGATGGCCGCCATCCTGTGGGTGAGCGGGGCGCTGCCGCTCGCGGTGACCGGTCTGATGATCTTGGCCTCGCTGCCGTTCTTCGGCGCCCTGGATTCGCAGCGCGCCTACGCGCTGTTCGGCAACCCCGCCGTGTTCTTCATCCTCGGCGCGCTGGTGCTGGCGGCGGCGCTGATGACCACCGGGCTCAGCCGGCGCGTCTCGCTGTTCCTGCTCTGGCGCTTCGGGGGCTCGGCGCGGCAGCTCGCGCTCGGCATCCTGGTGTCCTGCGCGCTTTTGTCCTGGTTCATGCCGGAGCACGCCGTAGCGGCCATCGTGTTCCCGACCGTCGCCACCATCACCCAGGCGTTGGAGCTGCAGCCGCGCAGCAGCCGGCTGGCGATCTTGCTGTACCTGTCGATGGCGTGGGGCTGCATCACCGGCGGCATCGCGACCTTGCTCGGCGGCGCGCGGGCGGCTCTGGCGATCGGCATCCTGACCGAGACGTCCGGACACTCGCTGTCTTTCACCGAGTACAGCTTGGCCGCAGCGCCCGTCTCCCTGGTGCTGACGCTGGTGGCCGGCGTGCTGCTCCAGCTCTGCTTCAAACCCGAGATCAAGGACGTGAGCGCGGCGCGCGAGCGGCTCCGCGAGCAGGTGCGCGAGGCCGGGCGCTGGAGCAAGAACGAGGTGCGGGCCGCGGTGATCGCCGCGCTGGCGATCACCTCGTGGATCTTGTTCGGGCATTCGGTTGGGCTGGCGACCCTCGCCTTGCTGTGCGCCTCGGCTCTGTTCGCCGTGAACGTGGTGACCTGGGCGGAGGTGGAGCAGAGCGTCAACTGGGGCGTGTTCTTGCTCTACGGCGGGGCCATCGCGCTGGGGACCTCTCTGACCGAGACCGGGGCCACTCAATGGGTGGCCGACGCGGTGCCCTCGGTGCTGCCCGCCTCGCCCACGCTGGCGCTGGTGGCGTTCGGCGCGATCGCCTTCGTATTGACCGAGTTCATCAGCAATGCCGCGACCGTGGCGGTCCTGTTGCCGCTCGCCCTCTCGGTCAGCCCGGCGTACGGACTCGATCCGCGGCTGGTCACCGTGGCCATCGCGGTGCCGGCCGGGTTGGCGTTCACGCTGCCCGTCGGGACGCCCCCGAGCACCATCGCCTTCTCATCGGGCTACTACGACGTGCCGACCGTCCTGGTGCCCGGGCTGGTGATGACGCTGTGCTCCCTGGTCGTCTTTGCCATCGCCTGCAGTCTGCTGTGGCCTCTGCTACCATGGTGAGGATGACGCCAGTGGTCGCTTCCCCGCCGGTGTTGGCCCTCTTCTCCGGCCTCGATCTCGAACCCGCGGTGTTCGAGCGCGGGGTCGCGGAAGCTCGCCAGCGCCAGGTCCCACTGGTGCTCCTGAACGTGCGCCACCAGCAGCAGGCGGAGCGCCTCGCCGAGGCGCTCACGTCCAACTCGTTCATGGGTCGGGGCGCGGTCGAGCAGCTCAAGCGTCAGATCAAAGATCAGCGCAGCGAGCTGGTGCGCAAGACGCTCGAGACCATGGCCGCCGAGGCCCGCTCGCTCGGCTTGGACGTGGTGACGCGCTGGGAGAAAGGCGATCTCTCGGCGATCGTCGCGGCGCAGATCGCGGAGCTCAAGCCCGCGCTCGTCGTCACCGATTGCAAATATCCGGGCGCCTTGCCCAAAGACGTTCAGGTCATCTGCGTCGCCGCCTGACGGGCGACCGCGGCCCGACGCCGGTCAACCGGACGCCAACAGCGTGAAGGTGTCGCCGCCGTCGGCCGCGTCGTCGTCGTTGATGTCGTCCCACTCGTAGACGTACCAGCTGTCGGTGTAGGTCGCGAGGTTCGGCAAGATGTCCTGCTCGAACAGCCACACGGCCGCGTGCGTCCCCTCAGCGGTCAGCCCGTAGATGACCAGCCCCAGGGTCCCGGTCAGGGCGTCGCGGTACACCTCGAAGAGCAGCAGGTCTTTGTCGTCCAGGTCGTCGAGCAAGATGGTCGCGACCTCCTGGTCGTCCGAGCTCCGCCAGATCCCGTAGGCGTCGTCTCCCGAAGGGCCGCCATAGAGCGGCGCGAGGCGGTTGCTTTCCATCAGCGAGACGGTCGGGTTGCCGTAGCCGCCCCCCGCCAGGACGACCAGCTCCCCGCCGCCCCCCACGAGCTGCCCGGTCTGGGGATTGATGACGTCGGCCTGCTCTTGGGGCACCACCCGCGTGGTGGGCGCGGGCGAACACCCGTTCGAGAGCACGGCGATCAGATCTTCCACGGCCGGCCCGTCTCCGGACAGACCGTTGTCGATGGCGACCGCGCGCGCGTTGTTGCAGACCTCGGCCAGCACCGCGGGTGCGCAGCCCACCGTGTCGCCGCCGGTCGCGCAGAACTCGGTCGCGGCGCAGGCGACGCCGCAGCCGCCGCAGTGATCGATGTCGCGCCCGGCGTCGACGCACCGGCTGCCGCAACAGCTGAAGTCGGCCGGGCACCCTGGCTCCTCCGCCGCTGCGTCACAGGTCGCGTGGCATGTCCCGCTGCCGCACAGCCGCCCTTCGGCGCACTCCGCGTCGGCCGTGCAGCGATCGCAGTCGTGGTCTTCGCTGCAGACGCCGCTGGCGCAGCTCCCGCCGGTCTTGCAGCCCGGCACGCACTCGCCGGCGCTGCAGTACGTTCCGTCGGGACACTGATCGTCGTTCTCGTCGCAAGGTCCGTCGCCGCCGCCACCGGCGCCGCCCTGGCCGCCGCTGCCACCGGCGCCGCCGGTCGCCATCCCCCCACTGCCGCCGTTCCCGGTGCCCGCGCTGCCACCGGCGCCTCCCGCTGGTGTGCCCGCGCTGCCGCCGTCTCCCGCGCTGCCGCCGTCTCCCGCGCTGCCGCCGCTCGCCGCGGCCCCGGCGCCCGCCGAGCCTCCGCTGCTGGCGTTGCCCGATCCCGCGGCTCCCCCGCTAGTGCTCCCGGCGGCCCCCGCGTCGTTCCCCGCTCCCCCGGTTTCGCCGAAGGGATCCTGTTCTTCGGACCCGCAGCGCAGGCTGACGACGGCGCACCCCAGAAGCACGAAACGACTGATCCAAGTCCTCATATCAAGCACCTCCGAGCATCCCCCACACAGCCTCTCGGTCGCCCCCCACAGTAACGCCTCTTCGCGGCTGTCGCGAGCGAATTTCGTTTCCCCTGTGAAACAACGCCGGCGCTAGAGCACCGATCCGTTCGCCAGAGCGGAGATCCCGAAGCATCGGGGCCCCCATCCCGGTGAGGGCCCCGATCCTTTGGGAAACCCTCTCGTCTGCTCACGGCTCGGTGCTCTAGAGGGTCTCATTTTCCGCGACAAACGGCTTGCTCCGCAAACCGTTTGTCGCCCTAGGTGACGAGCCGTCGCTCGGTTGGCGCTAGCGCCCAGATTCGGCGGCAAGCTCCCCGAGCATGCCGCGGAGCCCCGCGCGCCAGTGGAGGGACTTGGCGCCGAGGATTTCCCAGGTGCTGGTCTTGTCGAGCACGCTGTACGCCGGACGGCGCGCGGGCGTGGGGTAGTCTTCGGTTCGGATGGGCTCGACCGCCACCGCGCGTTCGAGGACCCCCAAAGAGAGGGCCTCCTCGGCGATGGCCACGGCGAAGTCGTACCAGCTGGCGACCCCGGCGTCGGACCAATGCTGGACACCCGCTGCGTCCGGTGCCCGCGCGAGACTCCAGAGCGCGGTCGCCAAACCCCGGGCCCAGGTCGGGGTGCCGACCTGATCGCTGATGACCCGCAGCTGATCGCGCTCTCGCATCAGGCGCAGCATGGTCTTGACGAAGTTATGCCCGTGCGAGGAGTAAAGCCAAGAGGTGCGGACCACCAGCGCTCGGCCCGCCGTCGCTGCCAAGACGAGCTGCTCGCCCGCGAGCTTGCTCTGCCCGTAGACCCCGAGCGGCGCGGTCGTGTCATCGGGCCGGTAGGGGCGGTTCGCTTCACCCGAGAACACGAAGTCTGTCGACACGTGCACCACCCGCGCCCCAACTTCGCGACCGGCGAGCGCGACCGACTCGGCGCCCGTCGCGTTCACGGCGAAGGCGGCCTCCCGATTCGATTCGGCGGCGTCGACGGCCGTGTAGGCGGCCGCGTTGAAGAGGATCGCCGGCCGCTCGGTCGTCACCGCACGGAAAACGGCGGCGCGGTCTTTGATGTCGAGCTCCGCTTCGGTTCGACACGCAAGCGTCACGCCGGCGGGCGCGCTGCGGGCGAGCTCGGAGCCGAGCTGACCCGAGGCACCAACGATCAACGCCTTCACGGATACACCTCCGCCCCCGACAGAAGGGGCGCCGCGGCGTCTTTGGAGCTCAAGAGCAGCTCGTCCCGCAAGAGCGGCCACTCGATCCCGATCTCCGGGTCATCCCAGCGGATCGACCGCTCGTGCTCCGGGGCGTAGACGTCGGTGCACGCATAGAGAATGGTGGCGAAGGCGCTCGTGACATAAAAGCCGTGCGCGAAGCCTGGGGGGACGTACAGCGCGCGCCGATTCTGCGCCGAGAGCGCGCAGCCGAACCACTTGCCGAAATGCGGGGAGCTCTTGCGCACGTCGACGGCGACGTCGAAGACCTCGCCGTCCAGCGCCCGTACGAGCTTCCCTTGAGCCTTCTGTATCTGGTAGTGCAGGCCGCGGAGCACCCCGCGGCGGGAGCGGCTCTCGTTCTCCTGAACGAAGCGGGCGTCGATCCCGGCAGCGGCGAAGCGCTGGGCGTGCCACGCCTCCATGAAGTAACCCCGGTCATCGCCGAACACCTTGGGCTCGACGAGGAACACACCCGGTAGGGACGTCTGTTCGATGTTCATGCTGAAGGCCTCGGATTTCGCGTCCCTGGCGGCTCAGGGGCGGCCGCCATCGCGCAGCAAGCCTAGCAGATACTCCCCGTAGCCGCTTTTGCACAGCGGCTCGGCGAGCCGCTCGAGCTCGCCGGCGCCGATGAACCCCATCCGATAGGCGATCTCTTCGGGACACGCGATCTTCAGCCCCTGACGCTGTTCGATCACGCGAACATAGTTGGCGGCGTCGAGCAGTGACTCGTGCGTGCCAGTGTCCAGCCATGCGAAGCCTCGTCCGAGCAGCTCGACCCGCAGCCGTTTCCGATCGAGGTACGTCTGGTTCACGCTGGTGATCTCGAGCTCGCCCCGGCTCGACGGGCGGATCTCGCCGGCGATCGAGACCACGTCGTTGTCGTAGAAGTAAAGCCCGATCACGGCCCAGTTCGATTTGGGGTTGCGGGGCTTCTCCTCGATGCCGCGCGGCGCTCCGTGCTCGTCCAGGTCCACCACCCCGTAGCGCTCCGGGTCGCGCACGTAGTAGCCGAAGATGGTGGCGCCGGTGGTGCGCTCGCTCGCGGAGCGCAGCTTGCCCGGCAGGCCGTGGCCGAAGAAGATGTTGTCGCCGAGGACCAACGCGCACGGATCGCGACCGATGAATTCCTTGCCGATGAGGAACGCTTGCGCGAGCCCTTCGGGCCGGGGCTGCTCCGCGTAGCGGATCGAAATACCCCACTGCGAGCCGTCCTCGAGCAAGCGCTGAAACTGGGGTCCGTCTTCCGGTGTCGTGATGATCAGGACGTCGCGAATGCCAGCCAGCATCAAGGTCGACAAGGGATAGTAGATGAGCGGCTTGTCGTAGACGGCTGCCAGTTGCTTGCTGATGGCCCGGGTGATGGGATAGAGGCGGGTGCCGGAGCCGCCGGCCAGGATGATGCCTTTTCTGTGGTGCACGGGCGGCATCATACAGCGCTGGCCCTACATCGGAAACCAGCAACGACGGCGACCAATGGCGCACGGGGAGAGCCGCTCGGAGTCCGAAGTGGGCGCCCCGCGCAGGGATGGACCACTCCGAACGATGACAGCCGCTGTCGATCGGCGTGATTTGCAATTGCCCGATCATCGCATTGAGCTAGAAGAGGGGCACGATTGGTTTTCGTGCGCTGACGCGTGACTCATGACGTCACCTGCGAGCGTGTCATCGATCGGGGCCGTGCTCCCTACCTCGGAGCGGGGCCGATCGCCGATGCGTCAGGCGGCGAACACCTCTAGCGACGAGGATGGAATGCAGAAACGATCCTGTTTGATGTGGTTGTGCGGGGCGGCGGTGGCGCTGCTGGGCTGCTCGGCGCCCGCCGGCTCGGACGAATCCCTGGCTCGAGCCCAAACGCCGCTCGCCGGCGCCGCCGCTTCTGGCGTCGTGCCCGCGGGGCTGCCGGCGCGCCTGGGCGTCGGGCTGTTCTCCGACCACGGGGACACCTGGATGCGCGACAGCGGGGTCCGCTGGGATTTGCGCTACCGCTACTTCACCAAAGGCTGGGTGAACAACTGGGGATGGAGCGACAGCGACGGATCCTGGGGGCTGTCGTACCTGCGGGAGTGCGACCAGCAGGGGTTCATCCCGGCGATTCAGTACTACCAGATGAACGGTGAACCCGGCGGCGGTGAGGCGCAGTTCTACGAAAAGACGCGCAACGCCGGGACGATGCGCTCGTACTTCGGTGACTTCAAAATCTTGATGCAGCGGGTCAAAGACTTCGGCAAGCCCGTGGTGGTGCTGCTCGAGGCGGACGGCTACGCGTTCATCCAGCAGCAGAGCGGGGACAACCCTGGCGCCTACGCGGCGGTCGCGGACACCGGGATGCCCGAGCTCGCCGGTTTGTCGAACAGCGCCGCGGGTTGGGGTCAGGCGTTCTTGCAGATCCGCAAGAGCGTCGGCGCGAACAACGCGATCCTGGGGATCCACGTGTCCGCCTGGGCGAGTGGGAAAGACATCGCCCATTTCAATGTCACCGACCCGCTCGAGCCGGAAGTCAGCAAGGTCTACACGTTCCTCTCGAAGCTCGGGCTCGGCCCGAACCCGACGGGCGAAACGTACGACGTGTTGGTTGGCGATCCGCTCGATCGCGACGCCGACTACTATCGGCTCGAGCACGGCCAAGATCGCTGGTGGGATCCGAGCGATGGCGCGTCCATCCACTCGAAGAGCTTCAACCGCTACGCCGAGTGGTTGCGGCTTTGGAACGAGACGGCGAGCCGCCGCTGGGTTCTCTGGCAGCTGCCGCTCGGCAACTCGAGCCACCTGAACGTACCGAACAACGGCGGACCGCGGCAAGGCTATCGCGACAACCGGGTCGAGTACTTCTTCGGCAACGGGACGGCGCACCTGACCAAGTTCGCCGATGCCGGCGTCATCGCTCTCTTGTTCGGCGCAGGGGCCTCCGGTCAATCCTCGTACACGAACGATCTGCACACCGACGGGCAGCCCTACCTGAAGGGCCGCGCGGGGAGCATCCTGAACGCTGGCGGCGTCGCGATCGCGACCGGCAGGGGAGGCGGCGACCCGGGCACCGGCGGCAGCGGTGGCAGCGGCGGCAGCGGTGGCACCGGCGGTGGGTCCGGCAACACCGTGGACTACTCGTTCGAGAGCGGCGTGCAGGGATGGACGGCCACCGGCGGTCTCATTCGGTCGATCGCAAGCTCGACCGATCAGGCGTTCGACGGCGCCCGTTCGCTGCGCATCTCCCTGAACGGATCGGGGACCGAGCGCGTGCGGGTGAGCGCGCCGGCCGTCCCCGCCGGAGCGCGCGTCACCTTCCAGCTCTACGTCCCCGCGGGAGTGTCTCTGGTCTCGGTGCAGCCGTATGGCCTGCAGGGCGCGGCCGGTGGCTGGACGTGGACGGGCAGCTGGACCTCCGGAGCCGAGCTGCGCGCCGGATGGAACACGCTCTCGTTCACCGTGCCGGCCGAGGCGACGACACCGCTCTACGAGATCGGGCTGGAGATCTCGGCGAATCGGATCCGCAGCCGGTCCATCTATCTCGACGCCGTCGACTGGTGAGCGGTCATGCGTGGGCCAACCCCGCCCGCGCGCTCAGCCTGCGGGCGGGCCCTTGCCGGGTCCGCCCGCGCCGAGCTGGCGCTCCAACTCGGCGCAGCGGCTGGCGACGCGCGTGAGCACCCGGCAGAGCTCCTCGGCCGCGTAGGGGTCGAGGGCGTCGCAACGTTCGGGTGCTGTTTCGAGCAAACGCTCGAGCTCGCGCGCCCACTTCAGCGGCTTCGGCAGCGGGCGCCGCCCTCTTCGCCGATCCCGCGGGCGGCGCGCCACCTCGAGCTCGAGGCGGCGTTTGGTCCAACGCTCCTCGGCGGCGCGCTGCAACAGCGCCCGCTGCTCTTCCAGCGCGAGCCCCGCCACGGCTCGAAAATGGCTGACCCCGAGCTCGGTGCGCTCGAAGAGCTGGGGGAAGCGCAACGACATCTCATAGACCGAGAGCGCTCGCCACAGGGTGGTGAGCTTGACGCCCACGTCGGGGTGCGCTGCCAGTTGCCGCAAGGAGGCCGTGCTCTGCCCCTGCCTGGGGCGTGTCCGGCGTCCTTGGTAGAGCTCGCGAAAGATCGTCTCCCCGATCTGCAGCACCTGGTTCAAGGTTTCGCCGTTGCCGATCGCCTTCAGGCGGGCGGCGACCCGTTCGACGAGGACCTCGGCCACCGGCGCTGGCTCCTCCGCGCGCAAGAGCTCGCTGATGTCGGAGGGGCGATCGGCCGAGCCGTCTTCGAGCTCTGGGCCGGGCTGTTCGTCGGGGGCGGCGGGCATGCGGAAAGCCTCCGAAGCGGATGGCGCGGGTTCACGGGAGCGCCGAACGACCTGGCGAGGGCGCGCAGCGATTCCGACCAGCATACGACGCTCGGCGGCGAAATTTAAGCGCTTGCCACGACGCCGGAGGCTTTGAGCCAGGGCGGAAACACCGGAGGCCGCGGCGCCGAAGCGGCGTCACTCGGCGGCGGCGTGCCGTACCCCGCGGCGCTCCTTTGAGAGGCCGCTCTCTTCGAGGATGCGCCGACTATGGGCTTCCCACGTATAGCGGGCCTCGACCTCTGCACGCGCGGCGCGTCCCAGCCTTCGCGCCAAGGCTTCGTCGGTGAGAGCGGCCGTGATGGCCTCACCCAGCCCGCGTCCGCTCGCGTCGAAGATCAACCCCGTGCGGCCGTGCTCGAGCACGTCGAGGATGGGCTCGGTCCCAGGCGCCACGACGGGTTTGCTGGCCGCCATGTACTCGAACATTTTGATCGGCGATCGGAAGGCGTTCGATTGCGGGATCACGGTCACCTGGCACAGCTCGATCAGGCGGCGCACCTCCGGGTGGCTGACGCGCCCGGTGAAGCGCAGCGCCTGGCGGACGCCGAGGCGCTCGGCGTGGGCCTCGATGGTCCTGCGCTCGCGACCGTCACCGACGATCAACAGGACGGCCCGCGGGACCCGCGCGCGTGCCTGCTGGAACGCCTGGAGCAGGAGCGGGAAGTTGTGCCATTCGATCAACGCGCCGACGAAGCCGACGACCGGCTCGTCCCCGAGCCCGACGCGCTGCCGGAGCGCTGCGAGCTCCGGCTCCGGGATCTTTGCCTCGAGCCACTCCCGACCCACGGCGTTGGGGATCGTGATGGCCGGCACCCGACCCTCCGTCAGCTCGCGCACCCGCTCCGTCAGAAAATCGGACACGCACACCACGAGCCGAGCGCGCTGAAACACGAAGCGCTCGGCGCGCTGCGCCAGGCCGACCAGCTTCTGGTCCCGGGCGCGCTCGTAGCCCGAGAGCTCGTTCACCTCCACCACGTGCGGGATCTTGCGCCGGCTGGCCGCGATCGAGCCGGCGACATTGAAGAACGCGTGGCGCTCGTACAAAAGCTCAGGCTGCCAGCGCGTTAGCGCGCGCAGCAGCCGTGGCACGGCGACCGCGTTGTAAGCGATCTCGAGCGCTTCGAAAGCCAGCTGCGGCGCGTGATCGGCGAGTCCGTGCAGCAGTCGAACCCACGCTGGGCTCGCGTGCTGGGGGGTGGTCGTTGCCGCTGGCACTGGCGCTGGCGCTCGCAATGGGTCGATGCCGGAGGGCGACACGAACTGCACGTCGTGGCCGAGCTGCGCCCATCCGCCGGCGATCCCCGCGATATGCACCGCTTCCGCGCCGATCCCGCGGACACGGAAGTGATAGACGATGTTCACCTTGCCTCCTTAGGGTTCCGGACAACCGGTGGGATGGGCCCAAGCAAGCGGTGTGCCTCCTGGCGGGAGGTCGCGACGACCCGGGACCACGCGGTCGTGGGCGTGCCCTGGCGCCACTGCGTGGCGCCTCGCCTCGCGACAGCTCAGGCAGGCGGCGGTGCGGTCGAAGCCGCAACCCCCGTGCTTGCCTCGGGAAGTGACGCAGGCCTTGGCGGGCGAGGCCGCGATCACAGATCGTGGAACGCGGCTTGCCTCGCGCCTGCGACATGAAGTGGCAGCTCAAGGCCGCGCTTCAGGGCGTGCTCGGGCGCGTGCCCTATGGACGGCGTGTGAATCTCGCCTTTCAGGAGCGCCACGGCGAAATCCGGCGCTTCGACGCGCCTCGGGTGGTCGGCGCGATGGTCGAGCACTTCATCGCGCCAGCGGCGGAACAGCTGGGTGGCATCGAACAGCGCCGCGTGCTCGAGATCGGCACCGGCTGGTTGCCGACCCTCCCTTGCCTGTTCGCGGCGCTCGGGGCAGAGGTGTCGACCTTCGACATCGCCAGGCACCTGAGCGCCGAGCGCGGCCGAAACGTCTGGGACGCTGTCCAGAAAGAGCTGCCGAGCGCGCTGTCGGCCCACGGATTGAGCTTGCCCATCCTTCGCCACGGGGCCGCCGCGGACGGACAGCGCCCGCGCGAGGTGCTCGCGCCGCTCGGGATCCAGTACACCGCGCCGGCCGACACCACCCGCCTGCCCGTCGCGTCCGCGTCCCAGGATCTCGTCATCTCGAACCTGACCTTGCAACACATCCCCCCGAAGGTCTTGCCAGCGGTGCTCCGCGAGCTCACGCGCGTGCTGCGTCCGGGAGGCATCGCCATCCACCGCGTCAACCTGCACGACGAGTACGCCTCCGTCGACCCCAGCGTGAGCGCCATCAATTTTTTGAGATACCCCGATTGGTTTTGGGAGAGCTTCGGCAACAATCCCATCAAATACGTCAACCGCGAACGCTACCCCTGGTACCTCGAGCAGCTCGCAGACAGCGGCGTCGAGTGCCTGCACCTCCGGCGCCGTGAAGACGCGCGCGCGCTGCCCGCGCTCAGGGGCAAGCCGCTCGCAGCGCGGTTCCAGAAATACTCGGCCAGTGAGCTTTCCACCGTCGGCATCCACGTGCTGCTACGCAAACCGGCCCGAGACGCCGCGGCGGATCTCGCGGCGGAGTAGCCACAGGTTGGCATCCCAGCGCCCTGCTTGTTTGGGTTCGTGCGCATCAGCACCCACCGTCGAGTGTTCACGCACCCATTGCCTGTCGATGACGCCATCGCTCGTGTTCGCAGGTGGCTCGAGCAACCGAATGTCACTTTCCTGGCGCCAGGCGCTCGCTATTCAGAGGTAGCGTTCGGCCTGCTCTCAGAGCTCGGTGCCGGCGCAAACCAACTGCCGACGTGCAGCTCGCAGCACACGCCATCGAGTGTAACGGGGAGGTGCACTCGAACGATGGCGACTTTGCTCGCATTCAAGGCCTGCGATGGGTCAACCCCCTCCGCGGGCTGACCGCCCCCGCGCTCCCGCCCTTGCCGCTCAGTGCGCGGGCCCGATCTATTCCGCAGGGGAAGGCTCCATGGGGTAGACGCAACCCGGCACGACCTTGAGCACGCGGGTGTAGACGTTCGTCTGTGTCACCAGCCACAGCGTATCATCCCCGCCGCTCACCAGGTGCATCTCGCGGAAATCTCTAACCACCCCGTTCTCCGATGGGTCGATCTCCACAAGGGCCCCAGTGCGACAGCGACATCGTGTGCCTCGCCTCACGAACACCACGGGCCGGAGATGGCGACGGTAGTGGTGGAGAAATGGGTGCAGCGGGCGCCGGTGGGGTGCTCCAGCCTGGCGGTTCGGGAAACGAGACGAGTGGAGTGGCTGGAAGTCTCGGCTCACACGACGGCGCCGGAAGGGCCGGGAGTGCGTCCGGTTCGGAAGGCGATTCCGGTGGCGAAAGGGACGCGGAGCCCGGGCATGCCTTGAGCGAGAGCCCTGCCTGCATGATCGGATATCGACGTGTCTCGACGACGAGGTATCTACCGGTTGTTCTCAGTATTCTCGGGGTGGGGGCGTGCGTCCGGCGCAAGCGGCGGTTTATGGTTGCTCGCTTTCCATGAAGACGTGCTTGCTCTTGCTGATCGCACTCACCGGATGTGGTTCCCGTGGGATCGGAACCGATCCAGCCACCTGCTCGAACTCTGAACAGCAGTGCGCGGGGACCCGACTTTGCTACTCGGGCTGCTATTGTCGAACGGGTGTGCATGACCGCTGCCTTTCGGCTTGTTCCCTTCAGGGCGACGAGCCGCTCGTAGCGTATCCGCCGCCGGTTGCCCCTGCCAATCTCGACCTCGCGCGCGAGCTCGTCGCGTACATCAACGAGCTGCGCCGCTCACCGCCGTCCTGCGACGGCAGCCAGCCCCCCGAAGGGTTGGTGGATCTCGAATACGATGAGCGGCTGACTCTGGCCGCGGGACGGCACGCCACCGATATGGTCGGGCGAGGCTACTTCGGGCATCACAGCCCGGAGGAGGCGAACGTCGTCGATCGCGCTCGAGCCGCCGGCTACCGCGGCTGCGCCGGGGGGGAGAACCTCGCCCGGGGTCACCTCGAACCGAAGGCGGTAGTGACCGCCAGGCTCGCAAGTCCTTCGCACCGCGAGAACCTCATCGGGTCTGAGTACCAGGCGGCTGGTGTCGCGGTGACCTTCGATGGCGAGACGCCGCTGTGGGTGTTGACCCTCGGAGACCAGCGTTGACGTGGCCAGCGGCGGACTGTCCTGCTTTCCGCCTCACGGCCATGAACAAACCTAGCGAATGTGCCACCATGCGTCACCGTGAGCGCTGAACACGCGGACGTGGCCGTCATCGGCGCGGGCATCGTGGGGCTCGCGACAGCCTTTCAGCTGCTGCGGCGCGAGCCAGCGCTATCGGTGCTCGTGGTGGAGAAGGAGCCCGCGGTTGCTCGGCACCAGACCGGGCGCAACTCCGGTGTCCTCCACTCCGGTGTCTACTACGCGCCCGGTTCACTCAAGGCGCGCAACTGTCGTGAAGGCAAGCAGCGGATGGAGGACTTCTGCCGCGCAGAGGGCATCCCGTTCGAGCTCTCCGGCAAGGTCATCGTGGCCACCGCCGAATCGGAGCTGCCGCGTCTGGCGGAGCTCGCGCGCCGCGGGCGAGCCAACGGCGTCGCCGTGGAGCTCATCGGTGCCGACGCCCTGCGGCGGCTCGAACCCCACGCCGCGGGCCTGCAGGCGCTGCACGTGCCGGAGGCGGGCGTGGTCGACTTTGCGAGAGTGGCGCGGCGGCTGGCGGAGCGCATCGCCGAGCGGCCCGGTTGCGGCGTGCGCCTTGGCGCCAAGGTGGAAGGCCTCGAGGTGAGGGGAGGCCACGCCACGTTGACCACTTCAGCCGGCCGTTTCGAAGCGGGCTACCTCGTCAACTGCGCTGGTGTTTACGCCGATCGCGTCGCGCGCCTCACCGGCCGCGAGCCGCCCGCCCGCATTGTTCCCTTTCGCGGTGAGTACTACCGGCTGCGTCGGGAGGCGTCGTCGCTCGTCCGCCATCTGATCTACCCCGTGCCCGACCCGGCGTTTCCGTTCTTGGGTGTTCACCTGACGCGCCGGATCGACGGCAGCGTCGAGTGCGGGCCAAACGCGGTGCTCGCCCTGGGCCGCCAAGCGTACGCGCGGCGCCAGATCGATCGCCAGGACCTGCTCGAGCTGGCGCGGGACGCCGGCTTTCGGCGCTTCGCGCGGCATCATTGGAAGACCGGGCTCTTCGAGCTCGGGCGATCTTACAGCAAGCGTGTGTTCGCCCGCGCTTTGCAGCGCCTCGTGCCCGCCGTCCGTCCCGAGCACCTCGAACCGGCGCCCGCCGGCATCCGCGCCCAGGCCCTCGCCCCCGACGGCACCCTCGTCGACGACTTCCTGTTCGACGAGGATGAGCGGATCCTCAACCTGTGCAACGCGCCGTCCCCGGCGGCGACGGCGTCGTTGAACATCGGGAGGGTGATCGCGGAGCGGGTGCTCGGGCGGGTCTTGGTGAGGTGAGCTTCGCCTAGAGCGACAAACGGTTTGCGGAGCAAGCCGTTTGTCGCGGAAAATGAGACCATCTAGATCTAGAGTCGGCTCGTCGGTGTCTAGGATCCCGGGTCGCGGGCAAGTGGCGTTTGCGGGCGCACGGCCGCTCAATGCCCGATTTCCTTGGCTCGCTTGATGGCCTGGATCGGAGGCCACATCGGCGTGGGAAGCGGACGCGCCCCCGACTGGCCCTCAAGAAGGTCGAACTGAGCCAAATCCTCGATTTCGAGGTGACGAGGTGCCACGGTGGCGAAGCCAAGGACGGGATCGCCGTCCACGGCGACGTAGGTGACGCCGAGGTAATGCCGAAACTGATTCTGGCCAGCGTACCGATGGAAGAAGCGGTCGAGCGCTTCGTCGCCAGATTGGAAGGCCGAGCGATCGTCGTTCGGGCGGAGCGCCCTAATCTCCATCACGCATCAGTTCGCGCAACGCGGGTGTCGGCTCGGTAGCCTCGGCATTGCGGAGCATCGTTTCGCCGGTCTTTCGAGAGACGACGATGCGCGGGTGGATGATGTACTCGGCCGGTATCTCGTCGAGCGCCTGCAAGTGGTGCAGGAGCACTTGCTCGATCAGATGCCCTTTCTTGACCCCGGTCTGACGGACGTGCCTCTCCATCAGCTCGCGCGTCGTCTGGGAAATACGTCGCCAACTTCGGTGACGACTTCGCCCGAGCGGCGCTGTCGGACGGCAGCGATTACGACGCCGGTCGCAAAGCGTTCAAGGTCGTCAGCACGGCGATGGCGTTGACGGGCGCCGTGCTCGGCGCCCGGGCCGCGATCGCGAAGCCGAAGAGCAAGCGCACCATCGCGACCGACGGAAGGACTGCTCGGGGATGTGCTCGGAGGCGGCCGTCCGGCAGTGCCGGCGGGAGGCTCGACGTCGTTACCAGCTACCAGCAGAGCGAGGAGGGACTTGTCGACCATCGGGCCCGTAATCGGGAGTGGCGCGCGAGGCGGCGCGAGCAGGCAATGCCGGTGTGATCACTCAGCGGCGGCCGAGGGTCGCGCCAGCCCGTGCTCTCTCACCTGCGCGGCGACTTCTCCCATCAGCTGCTCGATATCCTCCATTGCGTTGTGCAGCGAGACGGTGAAGCGTAGGCCTGCGTGGTTGCGTGGTACGGCCGGGAACACGCTGGGGCACACGTAAAGATGCCGCTCTCGCAACGCCTGGACGACACGGAACGCGAGCTGGGAGCGCCCGCAGCGCACGAAGAAGATGGGCGTGCGGGCCCAGGTCGTCAGGGGGACGTGAAGCTCGCGCGCGAGCTCGAGCACCCGATCGATGCGGTCGGCGAGGCGCCGCTGAAGCAGAGGGAGCTCCGGGGTCTGGTGCAGCTTCGCTGAGGCCAGGGCGGCGGCGAGCATCGGCGGTTGGATGGGGCCCGAGAACAACATCGGGCCGCCGCAGCGGCGGACCCGATCGCGGAGCCGTGCGTCGGGGAACACGAGCGCCCCTCCCGCCGCCGAGAAGCACTTGTTCAGCGACAGGGCCACGACGGCTCGGCTCGTGTCGGCGAGCTGCTCGAGGGCTCGACCGCGACCGTGCACGCCGCACCAGGAGGTCGCGTGCGCGTCATCGACATACAGGTAGAGCTGAGGGTGCTGCTCCAGCAAGGCCGAGAGCTCCTCGAAGGGAGCGAAATCTCCATGCATCGAATACAGCCCGTCGAGCACGTACCAGATCCGCCGGTGCGAGCGGGAGAGTTCGACGAGCTTGGCAGACAGGGCCGAGATCTTGCTGTGCCGGACCGGCAGCACGTGGGCCTGGTGAAGCAGGCCCGCCGCCGTGTGCAGGCTCGCGTGGGCGAACTGATCGATGACGACGGCATCACCGGGCTCGACCAGCACCGGCAGGGCCGCGATGTGCCCGAGCGTCGTCGAGGCTGAGACGACGACGGGCCTGTCGGTGATGTGCTCTAGCTCGCTCTCCAGCTCCGGGTAGAGCGAGGACGTCAAGTAGGCGCGGGAGAACGAGAACTGGGTGCCGTAGCGCCGCACGGCGTCGCTGACGGCGGCTTTCAGCTCGGGCCGGAGCTCGAGGCCGAGATAGCTGCAGCCGCCGAAGTTCAGCAGCCGCTGCGCGCCGATCTCCACATGCCTTCCCGTATATGGAGATGTCGAAATGCTCTGCCGGATGACGCCAGCCTGCTCCGCTTCGAGCACGCTCTGCTCGATCGGATCCACGAAAGGAGCCGGATCGAGGCGACGAGCGCTCGAGTCGATCTTGGGTGTGCGCCGGGGGGGTTCGGCCGCGCCTTTCGGGGCGCCGGCGGAGGGGCTTCCGTTCAACATGCAGACCCCTTCGACCGCTCCCGGGTCGAAGTTTAGGCGTCTTGGGTCACTTGGATCCCCAGGTATGACAGCGATCATGACCTGAGGGCTGGGCACGTGTCGAAGCGCGCAAAGCCTGCTTCATGAGCGTAGAGTCGACGTAGAATCTGCGTAGGTCGCCTCGCGTCGTCGCGACCCGATGCAGGATTGTTGCCTCGACGCACGTCTGGCGTACTTGTTGCTGATCGAACCGCTTCGGAGCGACCCCCAATCATGAAAACATCCCATGTGCTGTACGGCGACGATGGGGTCATCGTCGCTGAAGTTGGCGCCATCTGCGTCGTGATCTGGCGCAAGGACGTAGTCGAGCACCGGTTTCGCGAGCAGGCCACCGGTCTCGCGCAAGTGGTGCGCAACCATCGAGGAGGCGACGCGGCGTTCCTCTGCATCATCGAGTCCACGTGCAGACCGCCGGACGACCAGCTGCGGCGGGCGTCGATCGACATGGTCGCCGCCCACGACGGGGATCTGAGCTGCGTCGCTTGCGTCGTCGAAGGCTCGGGGTTCCGAGCGGCGGTGGGCCGCAGCGTGCTCTCGGGCATGTCGCTCATCTTCTCCGGACGCAAAGCGCCGGTCTCGGTGTTCGCGAGCGTGCCGTCCGCCGTCGACTGGATGAGCGAGCGTTGCCGCGTGTCGCCCGCCTTGCCCGCGACCGTGGAGCGGTTGCGGTTGCTGTTCGAGTCCAACGCAACGCAGCCATCCAAGGCGTTGCGCTGACGTGCACCCGGAGGATCCTCATGAATCGTCGTCATCTTCTCGTCCTCGCCCTCGCCCTGACCGGATGCGGAGCAGATCCGCAGGTGGAGGGAGCGGCGTCCGAAGAGCTCCGGGCCGCCTCCGCGGAGCTCATCGAGATCGGCTCCCGCTCAATCAGCTATGATTATGCCCGCCTGGATCTGTTGCCGGCCGGGGTCGCGGGTGGAAAGAAGGTCGTGTTCGTCGGCGATCCGCTCGGAGGACGGGTCGTGGCGCTCGATCGCTTCACCTCCGCGCGCATCGGCGAGCTGCCGCCGCCGCCGGACGGGTTTCTGCTGCCGTTCATCGTCCACGCGATCGGTCCGAACCGCGTCGCGGTCCTGGACGCCGGGGGCCTACCGAGCCCGGATCCGTTCGTTCCGGCGAACCCCACGATCTACGAGTACGAGTACGGGTGTGGCGCCGGCGCTGGGCTCGCGGCCTCCCTGGTGAAGACCATCAGCTTCTCGTCGGCCTTCATCGGCTTCGCCGAGGACTTCGTGAAGCTCGCCGACGGTCGCTACGTGCTCTCCGATGCGGTCCTGGGCGGCCTGTGGATAGCGACCCCCGACGGCGACATCGAGCCCGGGATCGTGCCGGCGAGCCTCGAGCCGGAGGACCAAATTCCCGAGCTCGCCGTTTGCCCGGAGATGCCGATGATCGATGTTGGCGGGGTGCCGTTTCTGTTCTCCGGCGCCACCCTGCCGGGCGCCTCGCCGCTCGGCTTGGCCGAGCGCGCGGGCCTGCTGTACTTCTATTCGCCCTGCGCCGAGGGGTTGTACGCCGTCCCCCTCGCCGCGCTGGCGGACACGCGGGCGCCGCACGAGCGGGCGGCGGACATCCGCCTGGTCGCCGCCAAGCCTGCAGATGTGCCCGTCGAGCAGCTGCTCGGGCTCACCTTCAACCCGTTCTCACCTTGGGACCGCTGGCTCTATGCCGCAGATTCCCTACAGCTGCGCATCATCCGTATCGACGTAGCCACAGGTAGGCGGCAAGTCGTCGCGGACCACCCGGATCTCTTCAACTTCCCGTCGTCGCTAGCGTTCTTGCCGCCCGTGCTCGGCGTGAGCCCGCTCGCGGTCGTCTCGAACCAGCAGCATCGCCTGACCCTCACGAACGCCGCCATCAGCGAGGATCTGGCGGCGCCGCCGTTCATCATCGCGAAGGTCTTCGCGCTGCCGTGAAGGGAGGCCTCCGCCTGCACGAAGCACGCCCGTCGGGCAGACCGCGCGCGCCCCGTGGGTGCTCGCTCAGCGCCAGCTCGGCTTCTTGGTGTCGATCAGCGGCCAGGTTTGGTTGATGGCCTCTTCGACCTGCCGACGCTCGCTGCGTGTCAGGCCGAGGTGCTCGTAGGCCGCCTCCACTTCCGAGCTCTGAAAGGCCCGATGTCCCTGGTTGAACAGCGCGACGCCCGCCGAGATGAAGCGCATCTTGAGGCTGTCGGAGACGACGGCGACGGGGACGGGCCCCCCGGAGAGAGCCTGCTCGAGCTTCTTGCGTTGCCTGCCGTCCGGACCCCCGCCCTCGGTGACCACCAGGACGCGGACGCGCCGGTGCTGTTCGCGGATTTCCTTCAGCATTCGGAGGCACTCTTGCCACTCGAGATCGGTTGGAGAGTCGTTGTTTTGTACGAGAATGAGAACGTCACCGACACTTCGCGTGACAAGACGCTTACCTTCGTTGGCACTATTGCGGAAGCTCACGACATTTTCCCTGATTTGCGCGCCGCCCGCGCCCTTCGCGGACCAGCTTGGCATTGATACCCTAGAAGGGCGCCCATGATACAGTCAAATGCGCTGACAACGGTCGTGATGCCGGCTGCCGCAGCGTTTCCGATGGGCGAACGCCCTACAGCGGGCCACCTACGCGCACTGGCCATCACCATGGGGTCGCACGGTGGACAAGCCCGCACTGGTCGAGCGCTCCACTCGGGTGACTAGAGCGACAAACGGATTGCAGCGCAAACCGTTTGTCGCGAAAGGAGACCATCCAGCGCACCGGGCCGTGAGCGCGCAGCGGGAATCTCGATGCGTCGGGGCCCTCACCCAAGAGGGGTCGCCGATTCACCGGAATTTCGGTCTGGCAGACGGAGCGGCGCTCTACTCGGCAGGCGGCGCCGCGGCTGCAGGACCCGCGACCTTGCCGGGTCGGTCAGCCGGGAACCCTTTCTTCGAGACCGCTAGCTCGAAGGTTTCGTCGACGAAGCCCTGGAAGCGGGCGAAAACGTCGTCGACGATCGCGCAGAGCCGCTGGCACTTCGCATCGTCGAGCGCCACTCGCAGCAGGGAGCTGTGAACGTCGTCCTGTTCGACGGTGTGCTGCCGCTCCGTGTCGAGGTGATGCCCACCGAAGTAGATGAGCGAGCGTCCGTTGTCCAGCTTGACCTTGTTCCCGGTGGGAACCGACGCCTCGAGTCCAACGCGGCCGGTTGCTTCGATCGCCTGGATCATGACGAGCTTTTCCAGCGAGTCCATCCCGGCGGTCATCTTGCAGATCTCGTAGGCCAGGCGGCGCGTGTTGATCGTCGAGTCGCCCCAGATGAAGCGGAGGGTATCGGTGAGCCGGAGCGACGGATCCAGGTCGAGCTCGGTGAGGTCCTTCAAGTACCACTTCCAGTGGCTGCCCTCCTCCGAGAGGTGTGTGTTCGCCAGCACCTCATACTCGTCCTTAGGTTCATCGGTCGTCAGGAAGAAGTGATACAGGTCGGCGAACGTCATCACGAAGTGCGCGATGTGCGGGATGAACTGGAGCCGATCGCGAGGGGACAAGCTCTCGTCTTTCAGGTAGACGAAGAGCGGTCGCTGGGTAAACTCTCGGGATTTGTCCTGAATGTGATCGAAGACACGTTTCATCTGGATCTCCTCTTGCGGGTCAGGGACCTCGACGGCGGTACTTGCCCGACGCTGGTCGGCTTGGAGGGCTTGTTTCAGCACTGGTGTCGTAGAGCTGTGGGGCCAAATAGACGGTGAGGCGCGTCCCGACCCCCTTCGCACGAACCGAGCCATACGTGATGAGGCCGCGGTCTTGCGACAGGCTGCGGGTGCTGATCGCCGCGACCGCTCGCCTCAGACGCTCCGCGTTCATGTCGTCGAGCAGGCCGGAGATGCGCTGGAGCGCCTCGTCGTCGCTTCGGACGTGGCACCGGATCGGAACGTGAACCGTGAGCTCTGGCGCCTTCGAGCCCTTGCGAAACGAGAAGCAGCTCAGGATTGGACGTGAAGCGGCCGCACGGCGCGGCCCCATCAGGTGATCGGCCGAGGCGAGAGCCTGTTCGAGCGAGCGCGTCGACGACGCAGGCGCGATCGCTCGAAGGTGGTCGATATCGTCCTGCCCAGGAACGTAGAGCTTGACCCGCGCCGACTCCGTGGTTTCCAGATCGAGCGCGAAATAGCTCGTGGAGTCCTTTATGAAAGGATGCGCCCCCTCGATGCCCAGGCGGCGCATGGCCTCGTGCAGCAGCTCCGGAGCGCGCTCTCGACCGTGCACTTGGGGGTTCAAATACACTTTGAACAAGGGCTTCGGATCGCGCAGCACGGCAGCGACCCAGAATAGGAATCGAACCGGCTCGTTGGACTTCGGTGCGAAGAGATCTCGAACGGCGTCGAAGCGATCGACGTCCACCCCACGATGATTGCGGAGACGCTGAATGAGACGAAGCCCGGCTTCCCAGCTCGACGTCGGGGTAATGGGCATGATCTGCGGCTCCAAGAGCATTCGTAGCTCTGGGCGGCCGTCATCGAAGGCGATCGAGAACTCGAAGGGGCTGCCGTCGTCGCAGATGTCGTTCGCCCACATGGGTTCTCCGCCGGTTGGCCAGAGGCCCCACGGATCACTCAGCAGGTCGAAGACGTCCTGCGCCTGGATCAGCGTGGTGTCGCTGTGGTCGATAGCTTCGCAGAGGGCGGTGAGACGTAGCAGCGCGGCGTCCCGCAATGGCGCGGAGCCGGAGCGTTTTGTCGAGGGAGGCGACGTCATGAAAGCACCTCGGGTGACATACCTTGTGCGATGCCTGGTTTAGGAGCGCCCGATCGCGCCTTGCGCCTCAACGGCCGCACTCGAGGATTCTTAAGACGCAAAAGTACGAGGCCGCCTCATTGGCCCAGGGGCCAATGCTGCAGTCCGTACCACGCCGTGCTGCCACCGCTCATGGCCGGCGCGGTGCACGCCGGGACCGGGCGCGGCGACGCGCGTGACGACCGCTCTAAAAGATGTCCGGACCAGGCGTCAGGATGCAGGCGGGATCGTAGCGACGCTTCTGTCGAACGAACCAGGGGAACGTCTCGCCGTAGTGGCGGATCCAGTCGACCTTCGAGAACGGCGTCGAGCCGATCGGGTACCGGTAACCGCCCACGCTCCGCGCCTTTTCGTACAGACGACGGTTGCGCTTGAGCATGCGGGCCTCGAAGGCTGGATCGGGACCGGGGGCCGGTGCGGAGGTGAGGATGTCGAACAGGAAGACCCATTCACCTCGGGGAACTCGGAACAGCGGACGGGCGTGTCCGTGCCGCTTGAAGGCAAACAAAAGGAGGAACCCCGTCATGCCGACGTCATCTGGCTGCAAAGAAGGTATCACCTCGCCGACATACCGTTCGACCGCCTTCTCCGGCAGAAAGACATCGAACCAGGGGTGCCTAACATTGTCCCACAGCCCGATACTTCTAAAGAAATCGATCGCAACGTCGACGGTGAGGGCATACTGGAGGAACGGTTGATCTTGGATGCTCAACAATGAAGCATCGAAGTTGAGACCGCGCAGCAGGTGGTTGTCGTGGGGTGTCGCGCCTGGGCCGTGAAACTTGACGGCGTTGAGCTGATAAAGCCACCCACCTGCCCCATCTGGAAACCAGAGGGTAAACAGGTCGTCGAACTCGCCGCGTGCGAGCAGCTTGCGCAGATCGCGGAAGAACGTGGCGTTGTCGACGTAGTGCAGCAGGTAGGTGCGCGCCTGCTCCGGCGCTGGCACCAGGTCGACCTCGGCGCGGGTGATGATCCCGCATTGACCGAGACCCGCGAGCGCCGCTTCGAAGAGATCGCGGTGGCGATGCACGGAGCACTCGACCAGGTCCCCTTTTCCGGTGACGACCTCCAGGCGGCGCACGTGATCGACCTGGACTCCGCGCCGGTTGCCCGATGAGACTCCGCCGACGGACAGCGTGCCGCCGATGGAGAGACCGAGATAGCCAGTTAGTACTGGCGGCATGAGGCCGTGCTGCAGCGTCTCTTCGAGCAGGCTATTCCAGCGCAGGCCAGCATCGACCTCGGCGGAGCGGTGGCCGATCTTGTGGATCTGGCCGAGGGGGGCCATCTCGATCATGAGCCCGCCGCGCACCAGCGACTGGCCGTACGTCGTGTGACCCTGACCGCGGGCGGAGACCTTGATGCGAAACTTCTTGGCGAAGCGCACCATCTTGACGATGTCTTCGACCGAGCCGGGGCGCAGCAGGGCGAGCGGGGTCTCATGAACGGTGTTGCCCACGTCGCTCGAGTAGGCGGCGAGCACGGCCGGGTCGAAGATGAGCTCCCCGTCCAGCCGGGGGACGGAGGAGTGGCCGTGGGCAGCCGCGGCTTCGGAGACCCAGCGCCCCGTCACCGGATTGAAACCAACCACCGTGGCGGCCGCAAGGCCGGAGATCACTTGCCGTCGACTGATCATAGTTAGCGCTCCCGTGTGACTTGCTCGAACAATCCCCAGCCCAACCGGGGATTATCCAGGAAGGAAGCGCGCCCGTCAATCCGGCGCATCACAGATTGTTCGTCAGGCCGCGTCCGCGAGCGACGGCAACGCGAGCATGCCGCGGAAGTATGACATTGGGAGATGGTATTCCATCGAGATGCGGCGCAGGTCGAGCGGATCGTAGCCGCCCCGCACCCGCGTGAGGCCGCTACAGTTCGAGAAGCCGAGCTCGTAGCCGGCGTCGGCGACGGCATCGCGGATGTGGGGGAACTGGGTGATGGGGCGACCTACCGGGTAGGACACGCTGCTCACCCTCTCGTTCAACTGGTCTTCGAGATCCTCGCGGGCGCCGCCGAGCTCCGACGCGAGATCCGAGGCGTCGATGGTTTGGAGGATGCGGTGCGTGCGGGTGTGAGAATGGATCTCCATGCCGGCGTGGCGCAGGGCGCGGACCTGGTCCCAGCTCATCACGAGCTGGTCGGCGAAGTGCCGCTCGATGTCCGGGTCCCAGGGAGCGCCGGACGCGGCGGTCAGCTCTTCGACGAAACGTTCCAGGTCTAGGCTGTGAAACGACTTCACCAGATTCAGAAGGTAGCGCAGCGTCCGCTCTGGCTCGCGTGCGATGTCGAGCGTGATCGTGAATGGATACCGTAGCTCGACGTGCTCGTGCCGCGCGTTGCGGACCGCGTAGCTGATGCGGTCCCACCAAAACAGCTTGCGGCGGGTGACGTAGCTGGTCGCGATGAAGAAGGTGGCCTTCACGCCGTGTTTCTGCAACACGGGCAGGGCCACGTCGTGGCACGTTCGGTAGCCGTCGTCGAAGGTGACGATCGCTGGGTTCTCTGGCAGCCGGCCGCCGTTTCTATGCTCGAGCAGCTCCTCGATGCCGATCACGGTGAAGTACTGCTTCAGCGTTCGGATCTGGAGGTCGAAGTCGGCGGGCGACGCATCGATGACGCCAGGGTCGAAGGGCTGCCCCTCGGGGTCGTCGGCGATGCGGTGGTAGGTCAGCACCGTAAGCCAAGGGGAGCGCGATTTTGAGCGTGCTCGGAGGATGGGTTCCAGCGCGCCGGTGACGTCAAGCAGGTGGCAAAGATCTCGTCGGGACACGCGGCTCGAACCAGCAATGCACGTGCCGCTCACGAACACGCCGGGGACCTGCTCGGGAATCCAGGGGACCGCGGCCAACCCCACCAAAAACGGGGCCGCAGCGGATGCAAGCTTTGCGGCTCCGTGCAACCGCTGCGAACGCCTGGGGCGCCGTGCGTGCCACGCCGCCACATCGCGTCGGCGCGGTGGCGTGTCTCGCAACGGCCCGCTCGGGCGCGGTCCGGAAAAAAACCCGATCCATCCGGCCCGGGGGTGTCGACGGCGCGTTGGCATGTGCGTTGCTGAATCGCTTGCGCATCGTCGTCGGTCCTCACGGACGGGAGATTTGCTTATGTGCGGAATCGTTGGATACATCGGAGAAAAGCCGGCGTCGCCGGTGCTGTTGGAGTGCCTGCGCCGGCTGGAGTATCGCGGCTACGACAGCGCCGGGATCGCGCTGGTGCCCTCGGACGGTCCTGTGCGCATCACACGGGCCTCGGGCAAGCTGAACAACCTGGCCCAGAAGCTCGACACGAGCGACCAGACGCCCCTCGGTATCGGCCACACGCGCTGGGCGACGCACGGACGACCGACGGAGCAGAACGCGCACCCGCACCGCAGCCAGGACGGCAAGGTGGTGGCGGTGCACAACGGCATCTTCGAAAACTTCCTGGAGCTCCGGGCGGAGCTGCAAAATAGCGGCTGGACGCCGAGCAGCGAGACGGACACAGAGTGCTTCCCCGCGCTGGTCTCGCTTTTGATGAGACAGGGGCTCGACTTCGCGCGGGCGTTTCGCGACGCCGTTCGGCGCCTGCGCGGCATCTACGCCATCGCTTGCGTGCACGCGGACGATCCGGGGCGTGTGCTGGTCGCACGCTCGGGGCCGCCGCTCGTCGTCGGCGTCGGACACGGGGAGACGTTCATCGCCTCCGACGTCACCGCGTTGCTCAGCCACACCCGCGACTTCGTGTTCCTGGAGGACGGCGACCTCGCGGAGGTTCGCCGGGATCGCGTCCGGGTCTTCGACCTCGACGGCAACGCGCTGGACCGCACGGCCCAGCGGGTGAACTGGAAGGCGGGGGACGCCGAGCTCGGCACGCACAAGCACTACATGCAGAAGGAGATCTTCGAGCAGCCGCAGGCGCTGGCCAATACCCTGCTCGATCGCCTCCCGGGCGACCCGAACGATCCGATCGAGCTCGACCTGCCGTTCGCCGCCGAACAGCTCGCCGCGATCGATCGCGTCGTCATCCTGGCGTGCGGCACGTCGCTGCACGCAGGTTTGGTCGGCAAGTTCTTGATCGAGCAGATCGCCGGGATCTCAGTCGACGTGGACTACGCCTCGGAGTACCGCTACCGCTCGCCGGTGGTGCGCCCGAACACGCTGGCCATCGCCATCACCCAGAGCGGCGAGACGGCCGACACCCTGGCGGCCATGAAGGAAGCGGCGGCCCGTGGCGCCAAGACGCTCGCTATTTGCAACGTCCAAGGCTCGCAGGCGACCCGGCAGGCCGACGCGACGCTGCTGACGCACGCGGGGCCGGAGATCGGCGTCGCGTCGACCAAGGCGTTCACCACCCAGCTCGCGGTTCTGACGCTCGTCGCGCTGCACCTCGGGGAGGTCAAGGGCACGCTCTCGCGGGAGCTGAAGGCGGAGCTCGTGCTCGGCCTGCGAGAGCTGCCGAGCCAGCTCGAGCGCCTGCGCTGCCTCGAGCCGCAGATCCAAGGCCTGGCGCAGCGCTATCACGGCGCGACCAGCGCGCTCTATCTCGGTCGCGGGCCGATGTATCCGATCGCACTCGAGGGCGCCCTCAAGATCAAGGAGATCTCGTACATCCACGCCGAAGGGTACCCGGCGGGCGAGATGAAACACGGCCCCATCGCGCTCATCGACGCCTCGCTGCCGGTGATCGCCCTGATGCCGGACGACCTCCACCATGATCGCACGTTGAGCAACTTGCAAGAAGCGGCCGCGCGCGATGGGCAGATCATCGGCTTCGTTCGCGAGGGCGATCCGGGGCTGAAGGACATCGCCGCGCACCTGGTGGAGCTGCCGGCGGTGAGCCAATACCTGGCGCCGATCTTGTACGTCGTGCCGCTGCAGCTCTTCGCCTACTACGTCGCGGCCCTGCGGGGGTGCGACGTCGATCAGCCGCGCAACCTGGCCAAATCCGTCACGGTGGAGTGAACGAACATGGAACACAACGGTCATTCTTCGATGGGCGGCGACCGCCGGGGGGGCAAGACGCCCGCGGTGCTGCTCGGCGATCTCAACATGCTCCGCTGTTTCGCCGGCACCGACGTGCCGGTGGAGGTGGCGGCGTCCGATCCCGAGGAGGTCACGCTCAAGTCGCGGCACTGCGCCAAGAGCCGCATCATCGCCCCGTTCGCGGAGGTCGATCGCGTGCTCGACGATCTCGAGCGGATCGGTCGCGACTACCCGGACAAGCCGGTGCTCTACTACGGCAATGACGCGCAGCTGCTCGTCATCTCGCGCCACCGGCAGCGGCTCGGGCGCTGGTTTCGCTTTCAGATGCCGGCTCCGGACCTGATCGAGGCGCTGGTCGACAAGAGCCAGTTTGCCGAGCTGGCTCCGCGCGCCGGCATCCCGGTGCCCGCCACCGCGAACTCGCGGGAGGCGACCAGCGCCGACCAGATCCTCGAGCGGGTGCCGCTGCCCTGCGTGATCAAGCCGAACTGCCACATCGGCTGGTACGCCATGCGGCGCGCGGGCGGTCCCCAGAAGGCGCTGCGCGCGGACACCCCCGAGGAGTTTCGCAGGCTGTACGAAGAAGTGCTGGGGCACACGAACGACTTCGTCGTCCAACAGTTCATCCCGGGCGGCGAGGATCTCATCTATAGCTTCCACGCCTACATCGACGCGAAGGGGCGCTCGTTGGGCCACTACGTTGGCAAGAAGATCCGGACCTACCCCATGCAGGCCGGCGTCAGCACCTACCTCGAGCTCATCGAAGACCCGCGTGTCGTCGCGCTCGGCCTCGACATCGTGGACAGGCTCGGCTTCTCGGGCCCGGTCAAGATCGACATGAAGCGCGATCCGCGTGACGATCGGTTCTACGTGCTGGAGCTGAACCCGCGCTATAACCTGTGGCACTATTTGGGCGCGCGCTCCGGCATCAACCTGCCGCTCGCCGCCCACGCCGACTTGAGCGGGCAGCCCGTCGAGCCCCAAACCGGCTACCGCACCGGCGTGCGCTGGCTGTCGTTCGGCAATGACTTCCGCTCGTTCATCCGCGACTACCGCCCCAACGGCGGCGTCTCGATCGGCGACTACCTCGGATCGCTCCGCAGCGAAAAGGTCTACGACGTGTTCGCTTGGGACGACCCGGTGCCGTGGGCGGCCTCGGTGCTCCAGTACGGCAAGGCGCTCGGCAGTCGGCTGCTCGGGTCGGCGGGTCGCTGAGCCCATGCGCATCGCATTCATCTCCGACGTGCACGCGAACCTCGAAGCGCTCGAGGCCGCGCTGGGCCGCATCCGGGAGCTGGATGTCGACCGGGTCGTCTGTTTGGGGGATCTGGTGGGGTACAACGCCGACCCGGACGCTTGCGTGGCGCGACTGCGCGCCCAGGGGGTAACGTGCATCGCCGGCAACCACGATCAGGCGGCCGCGGGCTTGTTTGAGCCGGTGCAGTTCGGACAAAGGGGCCGGCGCGTCATCCTATGGACGCGCCGGCACGCCTCGCACGAGACCCTCGCGTACCTGAAGGAGCTGCCCGTCTTCGTGCGCCTGACCGACGAGAGCTGCGCGGTGCACGCCGCGCTGCACCCGGAGCCGAACACGCGCTATCACCTCACGCGCCCCGAACGCGTCGCCGCGAGCTTCGAGCGGCTCTGCGTCGATCCCGAAGAAGCTCGCATCTGCTTCTTCGGCCACACGCACCGCCCCGTGGTCTGGGAGCGAGACAGCGCGGGCATGCGGCAGCGCCTCGGAGCCCCCGAGGGCACCGTCGAGCTCCGCCCCGATGCCTGGTACCTGATCAACCCCGGCACCATCGGGCAGCCCCGTGAAAACGACCAGCGCGCGGCGTTCGCCGTCTGGGACCAGGCGCGCGCGCTCGTGCATTTCGAGCGCGTCGAGTACGACTGGCGGAGCGCCGAGCGAAAGGCGGAGGCCGCGGGGCTCCTGGCCGAGCCGCCGTTGCTCGAACGCTCCATGATGTACCTGACCAACCAGCTCGACACCGGGCGCGAGCTCGTGGGCCGCGTGGTGCGGCGGGGGCGCGCGGCGCTGAGCGGATGAGGTAGATTCAGCGGAGCAAGAACTCCGCTGCTACAATGAGTGACCGATACCGCGCATGGGGCGTGAGCCAACCGCATTTTTAGGCGCGTGGATGACTGATACGCCGGCAGATCGTCATGTAGAGTCCCAACAGGACGAGAGCGCCAAAGACGCCGACTATGATCCTCCAGGGATCCAACCGCTCGGCCAAGTTGGAGGGGTCCGCTGCAAGACCATCGAGAGAGGGACTGCGCAACCTCTCGTCGGGCGAACACTGGGTGCGTTGCGTACAGCCATCGTTGGGTCCGGACCTAGCAGATGACATGTCAACGCAGTACGCGACAAGCTCACTTCCGCGCGCCGTGAGGGACGTTACTATGGGAGCACTCTCCCGTTCAGGCGCAGTACGCGCCTGCTTCGACGGGGAACAGGCCAGCAATGTCAAGAAATCGCAATCGTTGGGCCCAGGGTTGAGCCCGGAGGGACCATGGCCGAAGCGAACTCCGCGCTCGCAGGAGAAAGCCCGCCATCGTGTCGGACAACCGATCCAGGCGAGGTCGGGGCAGCGCGCTGCCGTAGGCGGTTGGCTTCGCTGCTCCCGGCATGGCTTCTGATACTCGCAACGTGCTGGGCGACCGCGGCGTGCGCCGTGGGATCGTGGCTTCCCGGTCGAAATGCGTCGGGCGCTCCGGAGGGAGAAGGAGTCACTCTAGCAACGCCTGGGGTAAAGACCAAGACCTCCCAAGCGGCGTTACAACGAGACGTCCAGCGCTTCTCCGACGATTTCGTTTCACGAATATCCGAAGCCATGGACCCCCTTCTGCGCTCGGACCGTGCCGAGGTCCGGCAAGCGGCGATGCACCAGGTGCTGCTCTACGTCTCATCCTCCACGGACATCGCGACAGGAGCGCAGCCAGAGCTCAGCTTGCTCGACATGATCGTTTTCGTGACGCTGTCCCGCGAAACGGTCATTCACCATTGGGTTCCTGACGTCTACGGGGTGGACGGCCGACCCCTCGCGAGTGCGATGGCACACTTGGAAGAGTCCATCTGGGAGATATCAGGTGGCCTCCTGAGTGCCTCGCAGCAGCAGCATCTCGCCGACGCCATCAGCGATTGGCGTGAGCGGAACCCGGAACGCACTCGGGTCGAGGATGTTCGATTCCTTCAGTTCTCGGGTGTCGCCGGAGAGATTAGCGAAGAACACGCAAAGCGGGCGAGAGGACTGTTCGCGAGCATCAAACAGGCCTCCGCGGCAGCGGACCACGCTGTGCTCCTGGGCGAGCGTGCCGTGTTCCTGGCCAATCGTATGCCCTTCCTCGTGCGCCTTCAGGCGCGTGTCGGCTCTCAGGAGGTGCTCAGGGATACCGGAAGAGCCCTGGGGCCGGTGCAGGACTTGCTGCCAAAGGCAGACGAAATAGGACCGGTGGTTCAGGACCTTGCGACGTTGATGGAGCGGGCCACCCAGGCGGCGCGTGAAGCACGGGAGCTCTCCGAGGCCGTCCGCAAGCTGATGCCCGAGTCCTCCTCGCCAAGCGAGACCGTCGGTGGGCTTCGTGACGTGCTAGAGCAGCTAGACTCCATAGCAAGGCGAACGGAGAGCGTCGTCGAAGAGCTCAGGGTCATGGCACCCGGTGGAGAGCACGATGTCGTCGATCGCATCGACCGTATGGTGCGGGGTTGGCTCCTTGCTTCCTTCGGCGTTGGCGCCATCCTGATCGTCCTTTTCTGGGTTGGCTACTACGCCGTTCGAGAGCGCGGGGCCGTTCGGGAGCGTGGCGTGGTGCGGCAGCGCTGAGAGGTGCGCGGAGGCTCGAACCCGACCGCGCCGAGGGAGATGGAAGCGCCACCAGCAACGCCGCGACCGTCAAGGCCGCGAGCAGCGGAATTGGGGCGGTGTACAGCCAGCTCATGGCGCCGTCGTGGCGTCAGGGTCTCGATCGGGCATCACGCGCCCGATGCTCGCGCCGGGCTCGAGGTCCGCGAACCGTCCGGAGGGCAGGCTGCGCAAAAGGCGCCGTTCGGAGGCGTTGGCGCCAACGACCTTCAGCTTGACCTTTTGAGCTTCGAGCGCCTGGCTCAGTTTGTCGATCATGTCGGCGCCCGAGAGGTCCATCATTGGGGACGCCTCCAGATCCAGCACCAGCAGCCGGATCGGCGTGGTGCTCCGGCGGATCCGCTCCAGCACGTCCTCCTTGACCGTGTGGGCGTTGGCGAACACCAGGCTCGCGTCGATCCGCAGCACCAGCACCCCCTCTTCCGCCTCGTAGTCAGGGTGACCCTCTCGGTCGGCGTAGGCCTCGGTGCCCGGAATGCGCCTCAGCTCTGCAACGTGAGGGAAGGTCGCCCGCTCGAGCAGATCGAGCAGCGACAGCACGACCCCCGTCAAGATGCCCCCAAGCATCCCGACCAGCAGCACACTCAAGCCGGTGAGGGCGGCGATCGTGAACTCACGCCTGCTGCGAGCGAAGATTTGCTTCAACGCGCGCAGGTCGACCAGCTCGACCACCGCGACCAGCACGACGGCGGCCAAAACCGCCTCGGGCAGGTTCGCGAACACCCCGGTGAAGAACGCCACCACCACGAGCATCACCACACCGCCAACCGCGCCCGACAACTGGGTGCGTGCGCCCGACTCAACGCTGACGGAAGAGCGAGTGAGACTGCCGCCCACCGGCATGCCCTGAAACAGGCCCGCCATGGCATTGCCTGCGCCGTTGGCCAGCATCTCCTGGTTCGGGTCGACCCGCCCGCCGTGCTTCGCGGCTAGGCTGCGCGCCGCCGAGACCCCCTCCACGTAGGACAACAAGAACAGCGACAGCCCCAGCGGCACGAGCGCCCCCCAGGTGTCGAGGGCATCGAGCGGAAGGGATGGCTTCGGTAGCCCGGGAGGGATGGAGCCCACGACCTCGACGCCGCGATTGCCGAGCTTGAGCACCGGTGCCAGCGCGAGCGCCAACGCCACCACGATGAGCGGCATCGGCAGCCGAGGGGCGAGTCGCTTGCCCGCCAAGAGCAGGGCGAGAGCCACCGAACCGACGCCAAGCGTCAGGGGGTGGGTGTGGCCGACCTGGCGCGCGAAGTCGATCACACGGCTGAAGAACTCTCCCTCGCCTGCCTCGACCCCGAACAATTTGGCGAGCTGCGTCGATCCGATGTAGAGGCCCGCGCCGGCGGAGAACCCAGTCAGCACGCTGCGTGACACCAGGTTGGCCAGGAAACCCAGCCGGAGCAGCCACCCGATGATGGCCGCGGCGCCGGCTACCAGAGTGGCCAAGGCCGCTAGCGTCGCGGCCTTGCCTGCGTCGCCGCCAGCAAGCCCACCAATCGTGCCGGCCGTCATGATCGCCAAGGCCGACGTCACGCCCACGCCCAGCAGCCGGGAGCTTCCGAACACGGCGTAGGTCATCATCGCTGCCACGCCCGCGTAGAGGCCGACCTGGGGCTCGAGCCCCGCCAGGCTCGCGTACGCCAGACTCTCGGGAACTGCAAACGCCGCCAGCGTGAGGCCGGCCAGGACATCGAAGCGCAAGTCGGCGCGTTGATAGTGCCGCACCCATCCGACGATCGGCAGCAACCGTTCGACCCGCGACGGGCCCGAGCGCGGTGAGGGGGGGGATGCTGAGGCCAGCGTAGAGGTGTTCGAAATGGACATTCAACTCACTCCGTGATCGGTCGGGCGATCGAGCATTTGCCGTTTCGCCCGAAGCGACGCGTTGCAACTTCGACAAGGGCAGCGTCTACTCGGTGGGCGACCACACTTCGATCCAGTCTTTCTTCATGTCTACGACGAGCCAACCGCGCCTCGAGGCCGCCTCCAACGCCTCGTCCAGCTTGCCGGAGCTCTTGGGTTCAACGTCGTACGCGTATTCGCGCTCGGCGTCGGTATGGTGGACGATCAATCCAAAGCTCGGTTTGCGGCCGATGGTCGTCAACTGCAGCATCGCGTGGTCGCCGTCGGAGTTGCCGAAAGCCATGACCGGCGTTCTCCCGATGAAGTGATGAATCGCGACGGGTTTGCCCCCCTTGTCGTCGACCAGGGCAACCTCGGGCAGAATGGTGAGCGTTGGCCGGTCGTTCTTGAGCTCGTATTTCGTCTTCAAGACCGAACCGATGACCTGCTCGGGGGGAATGCCGTACACCTTCAGCGACAACGCGCGCATGAAATCCTGTCCCCCTCCCGAGACGATGTACGTCCTGTACCCCTTGGATCTGAGCAGCCTCAGGACCTCCTGCATCGGCCGGTAGGTGCAGCTCGAGTACGGCCGGTCGAAGCGCGGGTGCCTGGCCGTGGCGATCCAGCGGACGACCGACTTCTCGAACGCCTCCGTGGTTCGTCCCGCGTGCGTCGCCAGGACCAACTCGAGCAGGAGCCGGTAGTGGTGATCGGCCAACGCTTCGACGTCGCCGTCGCGCAGCGCCTTGTAGGCAGGATGCTGCTCGAGCTCGGGTCGCTCCGCCAGCATGGATTTGGCGGTGTCGAGCGCGAAAGCCACCTCGACCGGAACGGGATTCTCTGGCCACAGCGTACCATCGTTGTCGAACACGGCGATGCGCTCGGCGACAGGAACGAAGTCCGGCGCCCCTTCCGTCGTCGTCTTCTCCACGAACTGGAGGATCGCCGACTTCGCCTCTCCAGCACGCCAGGAGGGCAGCGGATCGAGCGCCTTCGGTGCAGCGAGCAGCTCGGCCTCCTCGGAGCGCGAGCACGCGACGAGGCTCACACAAGCAACGATCGAGACGAGTACGACGAGGAAACGATTCTTCATCGGCGGCGCTCCGGCTCGGCAGACTCGATCGTGGTGCCGTTTTTTGGGGCTGAACACCCCGGGGGCGGCGGAACAGGGCGACGAGGAGTGCCCGTCAATCTAGATACGCGCCGGGCTGGCACCCGACACGGGCCCGCGCGCCGGAAGGACTGCGCGCACGAAGGCTCACCCCGGTGGGCGTCCGCGCGGCGATCCGTCGAGCAGCCGGCGTTTGAGCGCGGAGAGGGCCTGCGCTGGCAGGGATTGCGGGCCGCCAGCAGACCGAGGCGCTGGTTGTCCCGTGGGTGTCGTCCCGGGGCGGCGTCGGGAGCTCACGGCGGCGGGTATCGGGGTGTCGAAGCGGCAGAGGCGAACCTCGGCGTCGTCGAAGCGCGCGCCGGTCATGCTCGCACCGCGAAAATCGCAGGCGAACAGTCGAGCTCGTTCGAAGGTGGCGCCCTCCAGGTTGGCGTCGCGCAGACGGGTCCCGCCGTGACTGGCGATGGCTGCATTGAGCCGCGTTATCAGCGGAAACTCCGCTTGTCGCCCGGCACTTTTGCGCGCGATCAGCATGGCTCCGATCGCCACGATCAGGGCCGCGACGCCGCCGCCCAGGAAACGCCCGGTCAACGCACCGGACAGGGCCACCACGAAGAAGAAGAGATTCCCCAAGCTGCCCGCTACCACCCGAGCAAACACGCTCAGGACCACGACGGCGACGGCGAGCGCGACGAACGCCAGAACCAACAGCGCTCCGGTACCGTGCCCCATCCCGCTCAGGACCGCCACCAGCCCGACCACGACGGCGAGCGCGGTCGACCCTGGAAGCACGGAGAGGACCGCGCGGCGCAGGCCCCTGGTCAGCCCCACGCCCACGAACAAGAGCACGACCAGGCTGACGAAGATGCCCATTAGACGGCGACGAGGGCTGTCGCTCGCCACGAACGCGGCCAATAGATGGCCGCCCCATCCCGAGAGCGCGCCGACCGCGACCGACAACAAGAGAGACCCGCCCGCCACGATGGCAGCCCACCTCCGGCTCATGCCGCAGCGGACGCGCGAAAGGTCGGCGCCGCGGAGGTCGGCGTTGGCAAGGTTCGCTCCGCGTAGATCCGCTCCCTCGAAGGAGGCGCCCTGCAGTTGGGCGCCTTCGAACGAGCGTTCGCGAAAGTCCTGTTCAGATGCGACCGACATCCTCCGAGAGCTAGCTGCAAGATCAAAGCCGGTTCGCGCGCTGCAAGCCCGACGGCCGACCGTTGCTGGGGCCCTCCCCAAGACAGGCTGATCGAGCAGCGACTGAGGGCCATCGTTGCGGAGGTGAACGAGCTTCGCCAGATCGAGATGAGTGTCCGGAGCGGCGTAGTGCACTTGCGGGGGCATGCGGAGACGGTGGCTGCACGTGAGCGCGCCGTCGACCTGGCGCACCGGATCGAGGGCGTCGCCGCCGTGGACAACAAGATCGAGCAGATCACGGGCGTTCGTGAACGCCTGCACCTTTTCAGGGTGGACCTACTCGATCGACGAACGCGGCTTATCGCGTTTATCCCTATGTTGGCGTTCGCGGTGCCAGGCTGATGCGGCGCTACAAGCGACCCTTCGTCCTGATCGGGGGAAGCGAGCTCGAGGCGATGTACTTCGGCCTGGGTTTCCGCATGGCGATACTTACACTTTTGGGCCTGGTGTTCGGACTGGCCGCTGTGCGCCGGGTTGACTCCTTTTTTGGAATCCCGGGTGCGCCGGGAGATCACCAATTCGCCCGAGCGGGATTTGCTCCGAGAGGCCCGGCCAACCCAGCGCGCCGCCAAGTAACGACATCATTCTTCCGGAGCGCTGGCGTCAGTTGGGTGAAGCAAGCAGCGTGGAGCCGAACACCACGCTCCACGATCTCAAACCTTGGTCGCGGATCAGATTGTACTGTGGGTTGACGGACCAGCGGATGGCCTGACCGAACAGCGGGTGGACGAGGTTGGCCTGAACGCTCAACGGCAGACTCGACAAGCTGCCTTGTCCGTAGTCCCAGACGATCTGCATATCGCCATTGGACACGCTGAGCCATGGAGAGATTCCGTATCCGATGATCGGCTGCAGCTGAGAACGCTGCGTCTCCTCTGCGAAGAAGTTCTGATTGAACGCTCCAAAAGTCCACGAGCCTGCCAGGACAACGGCGGCAAGCGCAGGGCCGACCTGGAACGAGTCCTCCTCCTCCTCTGTCTCGCCCGCCGCGGGATCAGGTCTCGGGGCGAACCTCACGACCGGACCGACGGCCCAGCGCCCCCATGCCTGTTCAAACACCAGTAGATCGAAGGCCTCGGTGCCGTCGAGGCCCGACGTGTTCATCACCGTGTCCAGGTCGTAGGAGGTGGACACTCTGAGGACATTGACCTGTCCCCACAGTCGGATCGGAAACACCGGGCGGAAGATCACGGCGTGTGCGTCATCATCCAAGTATCCGGCCGCGCGAGCGTCGTGATGATCGCCGATCCACTCGTAGAAGAGGTTGAGCTGAAATAGCTCCGCCGTGGGATCGATGATGTCGGAGGCGAGGTCTGGAGCTTCCGACGCCTCGGGCGCCGTCCTGGGCTGCCCCTGAGCACGCGCCGGCGTGCAGAACAATACCGTCGCCAACACGACCGCGGACACTTTGAGCGTCCAGGCTAGACGTCCACCTCTACCGAGGCGCAACACGCAACTGCGCCGCTTCCACATGGCGTCCATTCGTTGGCGAACTAAGCCCGGAAGCGCGGATGTCAACGTCCGGGTCAGCACCGGTCCGTGGAAGCGTCGTCCCTCATCCTGACGGGCGACGTCCGCTGGAGCGATCGTTGAGCGAGCCTGGGCTACGCTCTCGACAATGCGAGGAGCGACCGGCCCAAGGCACCCGCGGTGCAAGGAGACGTACCGGTACTCGGGGAAAGGTCCGATCAGCAGACCGGGGGATCGCTGCTCGGGCAACACTCTGCCGCCGGGGGCTCCTCCTTCAGCGCTAGCGCGACCGCGCGCGCCGCTTCCTTGAGGCTCGCGAGGCGCGCCGGCTCGATCTCGCGCCGGTGCGTGGCCGCGGCTAGCGCTCGTTCCGCTACCGAGCGGGCTGCCGCGCGCCGGTCCAGACAGTCCGTGGCTTCTCCGAGCTCCCGGGCCAGGTCGAGGATCTCAGCGACCACGTTCGCGTCGCCAGATCCGTAGTGGATAGGGCCATCGAGCGCGGTGGCCAAATAGTCCTGAAACCGCGGCAAGGCGATCGAGACCTGCGCCGGTCCATGGTCGAAGAGAAGGACGTCTCCCGGCGGCATCCTGACCAGCTCTAGGAGGACGGTGCGTATCTGGTGCAGCGTCTGTCGCGCGGTCGTCGGGTCGTTGATGGCCGCCGACAGAGCGCGATCAGCAATGTCGGCGAGCACGCGCAGGCCAAAACCAACGTCGAGGAACGAGTTTCTTCGCCCAGCGATGAGCACGCTCGCGCCGAGCGCCTCGGCGACGTGTTCGCGGCGAGCGTCCGTAGCGGCAGCGAACCAGCCGACCCTGTCGCCACAAGCGACGAATCCGCCAAACGTTTGGTCGATTCGCACTCGCAACCCGAAGCGGTGCGCGTACCGCTTCAAGCGCGCGAGGTCGAAACCGACCACGTACCCGCTCTTCGGAGCGAGTATCGTCATACGTTCCGACGCGCTAGACGGGGGAGGGCGCACCGGTGACGGGAGGGAGCTCCGCGCACGCGCGAGTCGGCGCGCCGAGATCAACGTCTCGTCTCGTGCGCCGCGCAGGATCTCTTCCACCTGAAGGTGACGAAAGGTCTTGGCGATCGTAACGAGTACCGAGGTCAGCGCCACGATGACGAGTAGCAGGCCCCCCAGGACTACCGGCCGCGGCTCCATTCCGGCGGCGGACAAACCAAGGCGGTGTATGCCGGCCAGGGTGTAGGAGCTGTTCAGAACGAACAGTGAGATCTCCCGGTAAAGGGGCGCTGTCGGAGAGGCCAGCACGAGCAGCCGTGGGGTGTACTGGGTTGCGACGCTCTGGTAGACGAGGGTCGTGGTCGACAAAGCAATGGTCACCAGCGTGACCTGGATACCGAGCATGGTGCTGAGAGCGTTTCGGGCGCCGCTCCGGTCAGTGATCCAGGCTCGTAGCCAAAGTGATGTCTCGGCCGCCTGATCCGAGGCCAGCAGCGTGCCGAACGTCGCCCCCACAACGGCTGCCAAGGCGCTTGCTGCCACGGCATGGTTGGTACCTTGCGCGAGTCGGGGTGGTCGCCAAGCCCTCAAGCAACGTTGTGTTTTGAGATCCACTATCGCCTCACCGAGGGATTGACCGACGGGGCGCGACGCTGCGGTGGGGCGTTGGACGAGGCGGTTCCGATACGGCACGAGCCGGTTCCGATCAGCGGAATCCCCGACGGCTTGGTGGCCGCTGACCCGTACGCGGACAGCGTGGCCGAGGCTGATTCGGTTGGGAAAAAGGCCATGCGGCGACCGAACACCAGACACGCAACCTGGCGTAGTGGAGAGACGCGCATGGCACGGGGACGGCAATGCGCGCGCCAGGCGGAGCTCGGTCGGCGCTGGGACCCCGGTGCGGGATGGCTCTACTCTACGGCGCGGGACCACCATGCCCGGGGGCTGCCACGCACGTATTGTCCGCCACTCCCTTTCGGCGAGCCGGCTCGTGCGGCGGGCACGACGTCTGCTTCCCGGTATCGAGGAGACGGCTGCAAGGCCCATTGAACGGAGCGCCCCCGGTTCGAATCGGGGGTGAACATGAGGAGGAAGACGATGGCGAAGCCACGAAACAATCACAAGCCCAACATCCTGGTCATCTTCGGCGATGACATCGGCATGTGGAATCTGTCCTGCTATAGCGGCGGTATGATGGGGTATCGCACGCCCAACATCGACCGTATCGGAGCCGAGGGCATGCGCTTCACCGACGCCTATGGCGAGCAGAGCTGCACGGCGGGTCGCGCCGCGTTTGCCCTGGGTCAGAGCGTGCTGCGCAGCGGGTTGAGCAAGGTCGGCATGCCCGGTGCCCCGGTGGGGATCCAGGCGCAGGATCCCACGATCGCCGAGCTCCTCAAGCCGCTCGGCTACGCCACCGGGCAGTTCGGCAAGAACCACTTCGGCGATCGGAACGAGTACCTGCCGACGGTTCACGGTTTCGATGAGTTCTTCGGAAACCTCTATCATCTCAATGCCGAACAGGATCCGGAGGATCCGGACTACCCAGACCCCAAGGAGTTTCCGCGTTTCCGGGAGAGGTTCAGCCCGCGAGGCGTGCTGCACTGCTGGGCGACCGACCACGACGATCCGACCGAGCAACCACGCTGGGGACGAGTCGGAAAGCAGAAGATCGAGGACACCGGGCCCCTCACGCGCGAGCGGATGAAGACCTGCGACGATGATTTCGTCAGCGCCGCCGGCGATTGGATTCAACGCCAGCACCGGGACGGCAAACCGTGGTTCTGTTGGCTCAATACCACGCACATGCATCTGCGGACGCACACGAAGGCCGAGAGCATTGGCCAGGCAGGGCGCTGGCAGTCGCCCTATCACGACACCATGATCGACCACGATCGAAACGTGGGGCGCATGCTGCGCCTGCTGGACGAGCTCGAGGTCGCTGACGACACCATCGTCCTTTACAGCACCGACAACGGCCCGCACATGAACTCTTGGCCGGACGGTGCCATGACACCGTTCCGTAGCGAGAAGGACACCAACTGGGAGGGGGCTTTCCGGGTGCCATCGTTGCTGCGTTGGCCGCGCGTGATCCGCCCCGGACAGGTGTCGAACGAGATCGTTCAGCACCACGACTGGATTCCGACCTTCCTCGCGGCCGCGGGGGAACCCAACATCGCGGAGAAGCTGAAGAAGGGCCACGAAGCGGCAGGTAAGACCTTCAAGGTCCACATCGACGGCTATAACTTCTTGCCCTACCTGAGCGGTGAGGAAGAGAAGGGCCCGCGCAACGTGTTCTTTTACATCAGCGACGACGGCGACGTGCTCGCTGTGCGCTTCGACAACTGGAAGATGGTGTTCGTCGAGCAGCGTTGTCAGGGCACGCTGCAGCTGTGGGCGGAACCGTTCACCCCCCTGAGGCTCCCCAAGCTCTTCAACCTGCGGACGGATCCGTTCGAGCGGGCTGACACCACCGCCAATACCTACTGGGACTGGTATATCTCGAAGGAATACATCATCATGGCGGCTCAGGAGCTGGTGTCAGAGTTTCTGAAGACGTTCGAGGAGTTCCCCCCCCGGCAAAAGGCGGCCAGCTTCACCATCGATCAGGCCGTGGCGAAGATGAAGGCCTCGTTTTCCGCACACCGATAGCAGCCGGGCGTCCGTTGCCTCTGTGGGGAGCGTCGCAGCCCGCCCGACTTGGCGGAGGGCTGCGATGGCGAAGGGCGCTCGGATACCGCTGGAGCCCAGCGGCGAGGCCTGCTTCCAGGCCGCCTCGCTCGGAAGGTCGCCGAAGCCAGGCGCCAGGTGCCGAACCGGCCCCCATGGTGCGGCGGGGACGCGCGGTGCCGAGGGGATGAGGTAGATTGCCGACCGTGCTGGTCTGGCCCCGTCGCGTTATCGCTTGGCATGCCACTTTGGGAGTCATCCTCGCGGTCGTGCTCGCCCTGTGCCTGGCGGCGATCGGACGACCCGCGCTCGCGTTGCTCGGCGTGGTCGTGGGCGCGGGCTACTTCTGGGGGGCGACGCGCCGGTTCCGGCGCCGGCGAGCGCTTGTTCGCAGCCCGTTTCCCGAGCGCTGGCGCGCGGTGCTCTCCGAGCGGCTGCCGTACTACCGTCGCCTCGACCCCGAAGGCCGGCGTCGCTTCGAGGACGACGTGCGCATCTTCTTGGCGGAGCAGCGGATCTACGGGATCCGCGGGGCGCGGGTGGGGGACGAGGCGAAGCTCTTGATCGCGGCGTCGGCCGCCATGCTCGGCTTCGGGCTGCCGGAGTGGGAGTGGACCGACCTCCGGGACATCGTGGTCTACCCGCAGGCCTTCAGCGAAGAGTACGATATGCACCAAGATCCGGATCTGATCGGCGTCGTGCACATGCAGGGACCGATCGTGATCTCGCGGCGCGACTTGAGGTTCGGGTTCAGGCGGCCCGACGACGGCCACAACGTCGCGCTGCACGAGCTGGCGCACGTCATGGACATGGCCGACGGGCACGCCGACGGCGTCCCGGCCGACATCGACTGGGTCGCCGCCGCGCCTTGGGTGGAGGTGATGGCGCGGCGCCTGGCGGAGCTGCGCGAGGGGGGCGGCACCCTCGACCCGTACGCCGGCACCAACCGCGCCGAGCTCTTCGCCGTCGCCGTCGAAGTCTTCTTCGAGCAGCCGGAGCAGCTCGCCCAGAACGACCCCGAGCTGTTCGAGCTTCTGGTGGGCTACTTCAAGCAGGATCCGCGAGCACCTGGCGCAGTTTCGATCGACCGCTGAGGCGGCAGGGTGCGGCGATGGGCGCGGATCGGAGATCGTCCGCCCTTCCTGTGACCCATCTCCGAGCCAGACTCGTCGACGTGGCTCACGCTTCGGCGCCGGGGGAAGACCAGCTCGGCGCTGCGGTGACCGCGCGCTCGGGCGGGTCGTGGCTCGAGCGCCCGGCGTGGCGCTCGAACTCCCGCACGTCGTGGGAGCAGAAGATCTCGACCTCGCCGCTCGCGGCGCGCCGGAGCTCCCGCAGCCGCGCCTGATTGTCGAGGCGCGCGCTGCGGTCCTTTTCCATCATGGTTTGGTACAAGACGAGCCCGGGCGTGCAGCGTGGGTTCTGCAGATCCATTTCGGCGTGGTAGAAATAAGCGTCTCCGGCGTCGAGCAACCAGCGTGCGTCGGTTCGGACGGCGACGCCTGCGTGGCCGAAGGTGTGGCCCCGCAAGGGGATGAGGAGGATCTCCGGGGGCAGGCCTTCGAGGTCTCGGACGCAGCGAAAGCCGTACCAGCCTTCGCCGTCGCCCGGGTCGTGCACGCGCCAGTTCGGCTGCGTTGACCACTGCTCGGGCCGGAAGCGCTGGCGATCGAGCCAGGTCTTCTGTTCGAGCGCGTGATCGCGCTCGGCCCGCAGCAGGTGCACCCGCGCTCGGGGGAAGTCGTCCAGGCCCCCAGCGTGGTCGAAATCCAGATGCGTGAGCACGACGTCTCGGACATCGTCCGGATGAAACCCCAGCCGTTCGATCTGTCGGATCGCCGTCATCTCCTCGCGAAACTCGGGCTCGAGCAGCTTCAAGAAGAAGGGGCTCAGCCGAGCGCGCGGCGCCGCGACGTCACGCAGTCCGAAGCCGGTGTCGATGAGGATCAAGCTCGAGGGCCCCTCGACCAGCAGACACGTGCAGGTCAACCGACCGCGCAGCCCCTTGCCGTGTCCGTCCATCAACGCGCCCCCGAGAGGACAGGTCGAGATGCAGTTCAGGAAGTGGACGCGCATAGCGTGCTTCTGGGCATCGGGCCCCAGCGCGTCAATCGGTGGGCCGCCGACCGAACCGGGCGGCGCGCGCGGTGAGCTCAGAAGTGGAGGAACGCGCTCGTGCGCAAGTAGGGACCCGAGCGGGAGAGGTCGCCGAAATCGCTGATCCGCGCCTGACCGACCGGCGATCCGGTCGTCTCGAGATCGAAATCGAGCGCCGAGGCGAGCAGGTAGCCGCCCTCCGCGACGACGCCGATGTTGATCGGGCCCAGTCGGGTCTTGCCAACGGGGATGGCCAGAAACGTCCCGGCGCCGAGGCCGCCGAACGGTGACCACGATGCATCCTCCAGGCGCGCGTCGCTCCGAGTTGCGAGCTCGAGGCTCGTCCTCGACGCCCCTGCCGTGACCCTGACGTGCGGCATCAGCCAGGGGAGCACGCTGTAGCGCAAATGAGCGCCGCCGAAGAAGTGGTGGGCTGACAGCTCGACCTCGTGCAGGTCGCCCCCGAACAGCCCGCGGGAGCTGGCTTCTTCGCCGTTCCACCCGAGCTCGGCGGACACGAACAGCCCGGGCGCTGGCTCGAAGAGATCGACGCCGAGCGCGGGTCCCCACCTGCTGGTCAGATCGTCTTTCGACAAGAGGTCGAAACCCGGATCGGTCTGCCAGATGTGCGTGCCCTCGAGATAGATCCAGAGGTTGAGATCGATGGGTGGGCTGGATGGCTGCGGCCTTCGGTCCACCGTGGAGGGCTCGCTCCCGTAGGCGGCCGGGGGCGGCGGCGCGGGGAGCGGCGCTGGCTCGGCTGGCGGCGGCGCAACGTAGGGC